>JAKBBS010000045.1 GCA_021808425.1 Actinomycetes bacterium | reverse complement strand
CGGATCGAGGAGATCCTGCGTGACGAGGTAGGCCAATAGCAGTCCTCGTCGACGCCGGACCGCTATACGCCTACGTCGACTCCGACGACGATCATCACCTCGAATCTCTTCAATTCCTCGAAACGCATCCTGGTCCCCTCCTAGTGCCGGTGCTAGTCGTAACCGAAGTCGCCTATCTGCTGTTGAGCCGGCTCGGTGCTGAGGCCGAAATACGCTTCCTCGGAGACTTCGCGTCCGGCAATCTGATTAGTGAATCCGTGGCTGGAGCGGACTGGCTTCGAATCGCTGAACTCGTTGCGCGGTACAGGGACTTACCCTTAGGGACTGTTGACGCTTCGGTGGTCGCGGCAGCCGAACGACTCCAAGTCAGCCAGATCGCCACTCTCGACCACCGCCATTTCACCGTTGTGCGACCCGTTCACGTACCTGGCTTCGACCTCCTGCTATAGCCATAATCCGTTCTCGTCGTGTCAGAGGAGCCATCGGCCCGACGGGGGTGACGGATCTGTCAACCGCTCCACGCGGCTGACCGCCCGGCGCAGGCAGCGAAGCCTGTAGGGCTATCAAAGACACATTCGGTGGACGGGTGACTGCCGGCTCCGCCCTCGTAACAGTTCAAGTAATACCTCGCGATATTACTTTGTGTTATTCTCGATTCGTGCGTGTTACGAGCAAGGGACAAGTGACCATTCCTCAAGACGTACGCCGGCGGCTCGGCGTTGAACCTGGCAGCGAAGTCGACTTCGAAGTCGACGATGACAGCGTCCGGCTGGTACGGCGCAGAGAAGGACATGGAGCGGGTCTAGTCAAACAGATGCGGGGGCGCCGCCTGACGATGACTACCGACGAGATCATGGCGCTGACCCGCGGCGAACCCTGAACCGTGGCGTTCGGGACAGTAGTGGACTCCAACGTGCTGCTCGACGTGTTTACCGACGACCCGCGCTGGGGTGATTGGTCTGCAGGGCACCTCGCGACAGCCTTCGACGCCGGCCCCGTAGTGATCAACCCTCTGATCTTCGCCGAACTATCGGTAGGGTTCGATCGGATCGAGGATCTCGACGAGGCACTCCCCGACCGAATCGAGCGCGAAGATCTGCCCTGGGAGACTGCCTTTCTCGCCGGGCGTTGCTTCTTGGCGTACCGACGCAGCGGCGGAACGCGCAGCTCACCGTTGCCGGACTTCTACATCGCTGCGCACGCAGCGACGAGCGGACGCGCACTCCTTACCCGCGACCGACCCCGCTACCTGCACCTGTTGCCAACACTCGAGGTCATCTCACCCGGCTGACCGAACGCGACAATGCAGCACGCGTCAGTACCCGGTCACCGACGGGCTACAGGGACAGAAACCGTCGCGGTTCTCGCTCAAGACGCCGGAGCTGACGAACCCGAGCCGCCCACCGTACCCACCAGAGGATGGCGCGGCGGCGCAGAGTATCGGCCCAGATCGGGCGTATGGGAACGCTGGACTGTTGGGGATAGGGGACGTTCCGGGTCGCCTTGCTGGGTCGCGCAGAAATTGTTGGCTGACAGTCCGGCTGACCGACAATAACTGGGTTGTGTGAGCAGGACGGTGAGAGGCGATCTTCGACTGGGCGGCATGAGCCGGTGCCGTGCGTCGAACACTCGCCTATCGAGGCGGGCGACGAGCCCGAAGCCGGGGATCGGCTGTTTATCATCGGCCCCGACCCCGCCGGGAACCTCCGAGAGCTCTTCGCCGCCAAGACCGACACCTGGGACCTGCTCGTCTTCCACGCGATGGCGATGCGACTGAAGTACCGAGACCTGATCCAGGGAATGGACGACTGACATACCATGCACAACAAGACCAACAAGGGCCAGGACATCACCGACGAGCTCATCGAGCAGTGGGGTCGGGAGGCCGAGGCCGGCCTCGACGTCGACAAGCTCAATCAGACCGTGCGACGAGGCCGGGCTCGCCGGGCCATGGGGTCGGCAGCAGCCGCTGCCCTACCCGTACGTCTCGACCCGAAGCTTCGAGCCTCCGTGGTGGAGCGGGCAGAACGAGACGGTGTAGCCCAAGGCGAGGTCATCCGCCGGGCACTGCGCGCCTATCTAGGACTCGCATCTTGACCGAGCCCCGTCAGACCAACAGGAGGGCAAGCAGGAGAGGTGGCTTCTTGGACAGACACCCTGGTATCCACCCGTCTGGGGCAACAATGCAAAGGTACCGCAGTCATAACCGCAGCTCCGATAATCCCGAGGGTCTCAACCGCCGCAGCATCGGCACCCACAGGTTGCTGCGACGCAGACCTCGCCGGTGTCCCCCACCGGGACTGCTTCCACGACAAGGATGATCGGATCGCAACGCTCTCGACCGACCCGCTCGATGCTCTGCTCGTCGAACGCCCCGAACGGTATCGGGGGCGGGATAGGCGCTGGGACCGTCACTACCTCGTTGTCGACCCAGCCGCCGGCGGCAGGTCCAAAGTCAGCATTGGCACCGAGTGGCACGGCGCCAGCAGTATCGGCGGTTTCTTCGAGCGCTTGCTCGCCCCGCGGGTGATGCGGTCGATCTACGCTGACGAGCTTCGACGCTTGGACGTCTACGCGCGAGAGCAGGCGGCGACCCGAGCGGACTCGGAGTAGATTCGACTTGGCCTGCTGTCGCTCGATCTCACGACTGCGGGTGACGGCGGATCGGCGAACGAGCGCCACCGTCGCGGCAAGGTGTAGACCCGGTATCGATGAAACTGAAGCTCGATCTGCACGACCTCTACAACCGAGGGGATGAGATCGACCGGGCCCTGCGGGCCGTGATCGACGAGGCCGTGCGTAACAAGGCGACGCTGGTCGAGATCATCCCCGGCAAGGGCAGCGGACAGCTGAAGAAGCGCGTGCTGCGATTCCTTGACCAAAAGGAGGTAAAGGTCCTCTACGACCGAGTGGAGAAGGACTCCGACAACTTCGGGCGTGTGTTCGTTCACTTCCGTTGGAAGAAGGCAGGTCGTTGATTGACCGCCACTTCCTTGCCTGGTCTGGCTCGCTGCGAACAGGACACCCGTTTCGATATCTGCCTCGAAGCCGGTGGCCTGGGGCAGGTCGGTGATGGAATTCGGAGACGACTGGATGCTCTCTTCGGGACGGCCCGCTGACGGCTCGCGGCCTCCGCACTGAGCGGAGGAATTGCCGGCTGAGGAGGATACGGGTGGCGATTCGGAGTCTGGGTTGTCAACCTGACTTGGCCGCCGCGGGCAAGTCACACGCAACAAGATGAGGAGCGGAGAGGGAAGGAGGCGATGGTGGGAACGACATTGGATGGGGACTTGGATGAGTCAGACGATTTCAACGGTGAAACCGAACGAGGCCAACACCTGGGGCTGGACGTAATCCGTCTCAATGTCCAAAGGTCGTCGTTGAGGTCCGCCGATCATGCAAGGACTGGAGGTGCATCTTCTTTCGTTCCGACGCACGAGACCCGGATATTTACGCGCTCACCGGCCTCTCCCACTGTTGCATGTTGCTGGAGGAACTGGACCGTCTCCGCCTAGAAAGAGAGCCTCCTGCAAGTGAGGGTCTGTCTCAACGCCGGCGTAACTGAGAGTGAGCCAAGACTCCACGAACGCGACGATCTGCAGTCGGAGAGTGCTGAGCGCTACGTTCGTTAAGCACCCGCCCGTTGGTTGACGACAGACACTCACGGCGCTGACGGCGTGTATGCGCTGACCTAGTCAGATCGTCCTCGGGCGGGGCACGCTGGTGGCGACAGAGACGCGTAAGAGCCCTCACGTCGAGCGTTGAGAAGAAACCGGGAGAGCCCTTCCTCGCAGATGCCGAGGCACCCGTGACGGTGATCGTAGATGCTGACCAAGACAAGGTCGAGGCGGTCCTCGCTGCGGGGCAAGACCCACGTTTTGCTGGCCAACTCGAGCCAGGAAACCTCGCCGTGTGCCAACACCTCGCGCCTGCTTGGCCGCCGCGCCAGCGCACGGGTTTTACTCCGACTCTCTTCGCGTTCGCCTTCCCCCTTCACGACCCTCACCCGACCGTCACTTGGGTCGTTTCAATCGTTGGTCGTACCCCCGTCTCCCTGCCGCAGTAAACGTCACAACTATCCTCACCCAAGGTTGCGGGCAACACGCAGCCACCATCTCCATCGAATCTGTCCGTTGCGGTTCATGCGGAGACGACTTCCAAATAGGTTGAATCTGACGCTTGGTCGGCGGCTCGTACGGCGACGTAGGATCGATTTGCGTTTGTCTCGCCCCCCGGCGACGGCCAGCGCAAACAAGTTGTCGGTGCGATACGGAATCAGACGCGGGAGAGCGGGTCCGGCAAGTTCGAAGGGCGGATCGCTCGGAGCATCCGACGGGTCAACCGGCCGGCGATCTCGCACGGTTCGCTCTGCAGCTGGTTGGCTGCCACACGGACGGTTGCACCGTGCTCGTCCTTGGGGAAGGGTGGGAGCGAAGCACCCGGAAACAATGAGCCGGGCTGACCGAACCAGTGCGACGAGATGGCACCTTTAACGTTCGTGACGAGCAGCGACACGTCGACCTGCCCGTGGTAGCCGCCCTGGTTGAGCAGCTGGCCGGCTACATGGGCGACGTGAGCGGCGCATTGGGCGACGCCAACGTCATTTAAGACGAGATGCTCGCCATAATCGACGGGTGGGCGCCAGTTCATCGATGACTGGAAGTAGCGGCAAGTGCCGTCGTCGAGAACTTCAAGTGCGACGACAAACTTCGTGATTTCTTCGCGGGGTTGGTGACCATGTACCCGTCCGTAGTGGGATGACCGTGCGCACCGTCGATTATTCCCGCAACATTCTTGCCGCCGCTCTCTTTGAATCGCAGCGCCGAGACGGCGGACTGAATAGCGTTACGTACAAGCTGGAGTTCGTTTCTCCGAGGGCCCGTTCGCGAAGCTCGCCGTCCGATAGGAATGGCTTCACGACAACGTATAGGTCCGCCCGTCCTGAATCTTGTCCGCAGGGTCTCGACGCGACCCACTCATCAACCGATCGACCCGTCTCCCGCTCGACCCGCTCCCGGCGTCCATAGATCCGAGCAACCTGAGCCTCGCTGAGTGGCGGGTTGCCGCCGGGGACCCGACCGTAGACGCGGTGCTCACCTTTGGACTCGACCATGTGAGGCGCCCGGATCGACGCAGGAACGTCGATAGCCACGAACCCTAACGTCGGGTCGTCCTCCTGGGGTCACCTCCAGTTCTGTGGAAGGTCATGGGGCGAAGAGCTCCTTCAGCCGCCCGACGCGTCACGAGACGACAGTTCGGCGACAGGGATCGGGGTTCCTGTTTTGTTGGTGTCCCAGCCGTCTCGCAGTGTGTGGTGGTATTATACGCGGGCCAACAAAAGGGGGTTGGGTCGGATGACGAAATCCCGTGTCGCCAAGGTCCGGCCTTTTCTCGATGCCGCCGACCGGCTGGTGTCTCTCGGTGTTGCGGTCCACTGGCGGCACTCGGCGGTACGAGCGGGGAGGGCCAGGCTGGTCAGGGTTGTCGCTTGTGTGGGGTTGCTCACCGGGCTGGTCGTGGCAGTGTCGGCTGTTGCGCGGATCCCGATTGCGGCCGCTGCGACGACGACGTCGCTGCCGACGTGGTCCGCCCCGGTGCTCTCCGACCGTCAGGCGCCGTTCGGGGACGCCACTGTGATCGTGGGGGTGTCGTGCGTAACCGGCGGGGATTGTTTCGCTGTTGACAACGCTGGGCGGGTGCTTGTCTCGTCAGGCCCGACCGCCGGGACGCCAACATGGCAGGTGACCGCTACTTTGTATTCGCAGGCGGCGGCCGCCCAGGACAGCCTGGGCGGTGTGAGCACCCTTCCTGCCGGCCTGTATCAGCCTGTCGGTATCTCGTGTCCGTCGGAGCAGCTGTGCGTGGCGGTCGGCCAGGAAGGCCAGGTCGCCGGGTCGACCGATCCGACGGGCGGAGCGTCCGCGTGGACGGTGTCGAACCTGAATTCGATAAACGCTTCGAATAACTACCAGCTGACTTCGGTGAGTTGCGCGTCGGTGGCGCTGTGTGTCGCCGCGGGCAGCGACGGTACCGGCGGCATAGTGTTCGTGTCGACCGATCCGACCGGCGGCGTCTCGGCGTGGACGGAAGAGGTTGTTGACACGGCCTCAACGGCTGGCGGCTTCACCTCGCTGACGGGGTTGTCTTGTGTCCCAGCCGTGTGCGTGGCGGTCGACACCGCCGGGAATGTGATCACTTCGACCGACCCGGCCGGGGGTTCTTCGGCGTGGACGCTCTCCAACGTCGAGGGCACGGTCCAGTTGACTTCGGTGTCGTGCAACCCGGCGTTGTGCGTGGCCGTGGACGGAAGCGGTGATGTTGTCACGGCGTCGGTTGGTACAGGCGGGGCCCTTTCGGCGTGGACGGTGACGAGCCTGATAGCCCCGCTTGCCAGCGGACTTGCTCCTCCGGGCAACCAGTTCACAGCGGTGTCGTGTCCAGCCGTCTCGTTGTGCGTGGCTGTTGATAGTTCGGGGACTATTGTGACTTCGTCTGATCCGACCGGCGGCGAGACGGCGTGGTCGCAGTCGTATTATGAGAGTTATGCCAGCACCGGCGGGGTGCCGGTGACGGATATCAACGCCGTGTCGTGCACTACAAGCTCGTTGTGTGTGGCGGTGGGTACCGCCGACTACGCGTTCGTGTCGTCGAACCCGACCGGCGGCCCTTCGGATTGGACCGAGAATATCGTCGACGGGTACAACTCTTTGCAGTCCGTGTCGTGCCCGGCGGTCTCGTTGTGCGTGGCGGTCGACGACGCCGGCAACATCATCACCTCGAGCGACCCGACCACAGCGGGAGCCACGTGGTCGATTGTCCATGAGTACAACCCGTTCACCTCGGTGTCTTGTCCGACCACCACCTTGTGTGTCGCGGCCAACGACTACGCCTTCTACACTTCCACCGACCCGACCGGCGGTGCGAGCTCGTGGACAGCCACCACGCCTCCCACCAACACTGCACTCTTCGACGTGTCATGTCCGGCTGTCACGTTGTGCGTGGCATCCGATCAGGGCGGGGACCTGATCACGTCGACCGACCCGACCGGTGGCACCGCCTCGTGGACAGTGACTCCTTACGCCACTCTGGGGGTGCTGGGCGAGAAATACGTGTCGTGTCCGACCGTCGGCTTCTGCGTGGCGGTAAGCCAATCGAACGCCGAGGAGGAGCTGTACTCGGATAACCCGGCGGGAGAGGTGTGGCAGCCGTCATTCAATCAGAGCATCGAGCAGAGTTCACACAACAACAATTCGGTCACCGGTTTGGACTGCCCGTCGACGGGACTGTGCCTGGCTACTGACGACGAGGGGAACTTGTACACAACCACAAACCCGGCCGCCGGGCCAGTGGACTGGTCGGGCATCAATCTGGACGGGTCCACCATTTTGGACGGGGTTTCGTGTACCACCAACGGGGGTCTGTTGTGTGTGATCGGCGACGGCGCCGGGAACATTTTCGCCAGCGAGGATCCCACCTCGAGCGTCGGGTCGTGGAGTACAGCGACGAACATCGACGGGTCGAGCATGGTCAAGGCCGTGTCGTGTGCTGCTGTCTACATGTGCGTCGCTGTGGACGACATGGGTTACACGGTCGCAACCTCCCCGGTGGCTGGTGTCGCCATCGACATTCAAAGCTCCGGGTCTGGCATCGGCGGCACGGTCGTTTCGAGCCCAACCGGGATCGACTGTCCTGGTACCTGCAATTATGAGTTCCCTGCGGGCCAGACGGTGACTTTGACTGCCACTCCTAACTCGGCGTCGCTCGCCGGCGGTTTCACCGGCTGCACCACCCCGGCGACAGTGAACCCTCTCGGGACGACGTGCACGCTTACCACCCAGGCCAGCCAAAACATTGTCGACGCCTACTTCACCGAGGTGACCGCTTCGGTGACGGTGTCCAATGCCGTCAGTCAGAACGGCAGCAGCGTCGTCAACACTGTTGTGGACGGTTGCGGATCGTCTGGGGCTGTCGACTACTCGTGGTCGATTGACGGCACGCCATATAGCCCGTCGGGTTCTCCAACAGCGTGCAGTTTCAACTATTCTTTCGCCGACGGGTCCCACACTATCGCCCTGACAGCGACCGACGCGTCGGGCACCAGATCGTCGACGACCACTGACGACATCTCCACGTCCCCGCTGGCCGGGTTCACCTGGACCGAGCAGCCCGTCCCTTACGGGGATTCGCCGGCGACGGTGAAAGTCACTTTCGACGCTTGCGCCGAGTCGGCGGGGCTCGCCGACTACTCGTGGAACTTCTCGGGGGCCGCACCAGCCCAGGATGGTACAGCCTGCCAGGTGACCGTCGTGTTACCGGTATCCGTCAACAACAACCTGCTCACCGTGAGCCTCACCGGCACCGGCACCCTGCCCCCCCAGGTGGGTGGGACCGCCCCAACCGTCACCGTGACCGGCGACGTGAGCGTGATCGCCGAGCAGGAGGATCCCACCGGCTGCCAGGTCGCCTCGGTGGGAGTCGACGCCTGTTGGCGTTTCGGGCTTGGAGCGTTCGGGGTGACCACAGCTGACCCTATCCGCGCCCCAGACTTTGTTGTCATGTCGGTCGGCGGGAGCGTCGGGATAGCCGGCGGTTCTATCGCCGAGGTGCTCACCTGCGACGGCAGTCTGTACATATCCCCCGGGGCGTCTGTCACCCTCGGGGTGAGCCTGCCTGTCAACGGGTTCCTAGGCTGGGGGTACGCGTCCGATCCCAACTATCCCGTTCCACCGTCTAACCAGGCGATCGACAGTTTCGTTCACGGCGCCTGGTATAACCTCGCCCTCGACGCGGGCGTGGCGGGAATGCAATACATCGACTCGTCAGGGACGATCGGCTACGAATACGACACCGGCGCTGTCGACACGCTCGGCGCCCAGTTCGCCTACTCCTACGGCATCTTGTACCAGGCTGGGGACGGGGCGACCAGCTGCGGCGCTGGCGGTGTGCTCGCCAGCCAGGTCTTCCAGAGCCTGATGAACCAGACCCAGTACACCGCCCCGCCCGGACAGACCACCGTCGACCTGTCGGGGCCCGTGACCGGGGCGTCGTTGACCCAGGCCGGCCAGGGCAGCCAGGTCGATGTCGAGTCCACCGGCTGGCAGGACGGCACCACCGTCACTGTCATCGCCGCCGACCCGATACAACTCGCCAGCCAGGCTTCTAGTGACACCGGGTCCAGCAGCATCGACGTCACCATCCCAGCTAACCTGCCCGCCGGGCCGACGACGATCACCGAGACCGGGATCGCACCGGACGGCAGCCCCCGAACCCTCACCGAGACAATCACTGTCACCGCAACCTCATCCTCGCCGCCGGTCTCACATGGTGCGGTATCGACAACTGCCGTCTCGGTGAACCCGACTTCAATCACCCTGGGTAGCCCGGTCTCCTACAACGCTACGGTCACCGGAACGGCCGGCACCCCGTCAGGTACCGTCACTTTCACTACCGGCACCACCACCTTGTGCACGGCGACCCTGTCAGCGACTACGGACATCGCCTCGTGTAACGCGACGAACGCCCCGCCCGGCTCGGACACCATTACCGGCACCTACTCGGGAGACTCCGCCTACTCGGGGTCCAATGGTTCCGCAAGCCTGAGCGTGACGTCTGCCACCACTACGGGACTGGGCACGGGAGGCTACCGGGAGGTCGCCGGCGATGGCGGGGTGTTCTCCTTCAACGCGCCTTTCTACGGTTCGATGGGCGGGAAACACCTCGACGCCCCGGTGGTGGGAATTGCAGCGGATCCAGCGGCCGGCGGCTACTGGGAGGTGGCCTCAGACGGCGGGGTCTTCTCCTTCGACACACCCTTCTACGGGTCGATGGGCGGCCAACATCTTGACGCCCCGATCGTAGGAATGGCCGCCACACCTGACGGGGGCGGCTACTGGCTTGTCGGCGCCGACGGCGGAGTGTTCGCCTTCGGTGACGCCGGCTTCTACGGCTCGATGGCAGGCAACGCTCTCAACAAGCCCGTCGTGGGTATGGCCGCCACACCCGGCGGGGGCGGCTACTGGCTTGTCGGCGCCGACGGCGGAGTGTTCGCCTTCGGTGACGCTAGCTTCTACGGCTCCATGGCAGGCAACGCTCTCAACAAGCCCGTCGTGGGTATGGCCGCCACACCCGGCGGGGGCGGCTACTGGCTTGTCGGCGCCGACGGCGGAGTGTTCAGCTTCGGAGGCGCCTCCTTCTACGGGTCGATGGGCGGTCGACATCTCGACGCTGCGGTGGTTGGCGGCGCCAGCGGAGCATAAGCCGGCCGTCACGTCGCGTGACACGCTACCCATCTCCAATTCTAGTTCTGAGTGTCGAGGCGTGACCCGCGCACTGCGTGAGGGCAAGGACAGCGTGCAGGCGAAACAGGCCGATCGGCTGGCCCTCACGACGGCCAGCAGGCCACCTCAGTCGGGCCGGTCCGACCTCTCCCTGCCCAGCTATGAGGAACCGCTCCGCTGCGGGCGAAGAGCGAACCGAACGCGAGCGCGGGCCTTTCCGGCCTGAGTCGCTCGACGCCGTAGCAGCGATGACAATAAGACCCGCGCCCACACGTTCGAGCCGTACACTCTACCGCCCCGCAGAAGAGCCCTTCTGGCCGACCAGAGTCCAGTGGCCCGACCCCCAAACAGCCCTACGCAGTCAGAAGACCAACCTAGCCCTTTGGGGCCGCGAACTCCTAAGCCGACAGAATCCCCTGGTCCCTGAGTGCCGCCAGCTTGGCAAGCTGGTCCGCCACCTCTACCTGTGGAGCCGCAGCCGGCCGGACAGCCGCCTCAAGGATGCGTTGCTCCACAAGTTGCTTGGCCGCCGTGAACTCGGCCATATGGTTCCGGCTGAAAACCACGCTGTTCTCGTCCTTCTGAGCGAGCTGAATCCCTTTGGGCGGGCTCGACCCGCCGAGCACCGAGAATGTCAAATAACCGTGTGTGGCCCCCGGCTCCTTGATATCCACGGCCGTGATACTGGCAAACGGAATCCGCTTGTCACCGCTACCTCGGATGAGCTTCGCAGCGACCCCGGCTCGATGAATGTTACCCAATCCTTGTCGAGGGTAATCTCCACGCCGGCACGTCAGCCCTCGGGCAAGAGCAGAGTGATGTTGGCCCGCCACGCCCGCAACCGCCGGCATGTTCGAACCGTGAGATGTTTATAAGTGCGCGACGGGGAGACTGTTCAATGCGGCGTCAAGGGTCGGATTCTTCGGGAGATCAGCTGGGCCGAGCGCGACGTCGAGGTTCCACTGCCGGCGATCATCATCATCATCGACGATCGAGGTCAGGCGACCGATGCCGTACTGACTAACCATGTTGACGAGGTGCTCAAGCTCTCTGATGGAGCCGACCACTGTCGGATCGGGGAGGGAAGCCCGGAGGGCGTCGGTGTTCGACATGTGGTACGGCCCCAGGGTTACCACGAGGCCGATGTGGCGGTGGTCGTTAGGGATGTGACTTAAGGCGGTGTGGGAGTTTCGGACGAGGGACTCGGTGTTGGCGATCTGCTTGAACGCCTTGCCCAGGCGCCGTTGGACGTCGTCGGCGAGCTTCGGGCCACCCATTCTCGCCAGCTGAGTGAGCCGTGTGCTCTTGGCTTCGACCAAGAGCACGGCATCTTCGAAGACGACGAATCAGTCAACAGATTTCTGGTTATGGCCATAAACTACTTCCGGCATCACGGTGCCCGGCAGGAGGGCGAGCTGTCGGCCGGCGTAGTTCTCGAAGATGATGCCGAAGTCCTCGGTGAAGGCACTTTTGTCCTTGCCGTTGAGTTGGCTTAATCCGGCGTAGTACAGCGTCGATGGCGACAGCTTCTGGATGACCAATTTCGGTTGCGGAACAACGTGGCGACCGTCCGGCAGGGTGACGAACGGGCGGCCGGTCAGCGGGTTGAACTCGTGGCGCCGCAGATCCCTGTTTGGCTGGGCGGCCTCGGCTGCGGCAGCCCTGAACTGGGCAAAGTCGTAGAGGAAGTGGCTTTCCAGCACGTGCGGAGTCGTGCACGCGAGATGTGCGGTTCCCGAGGACGCCTGAATCGTCTCCGAGGTGCCGACCCACGAGCCGCTCGTGTCCGACGAGCAGTTCCGAGCTGTCCGCACTCTCGCCGGTGCGGGCCGACGGCGCCCGGTGGTCCGCAAGGCGCGGCCCACCTCCCAGCCCTTAGCGCTGCACGGCCTGGTCGTCTGCGCCCTCTGCCATCGCAAGATGCAGGGGAACGCCAACCACGGGCGTGCCCACTACCGCTGCCGCTATCCGAACGAGTACGCCATCGCCAACGAGCTCGACCACCCGAAGAACGTCTACATGCCCGAGGACCAGATCCTCAGACCCCTCGACGGCTGGCTGGCCCAGGTGTTCGACCCCGGCCAGCTCGACACCACCCTCGACACGCTGGAGGCCGGTACCGACCCGGCGGTAATCAGCGCCTGGATCGCCGAGGTCCAGGCCGAGCGCCTCGCCGCCGTGGTCGAGCTTGGCCGGGCGGCCGGCCGCCGGAGCCGCCGCCTGTCTCGCGACCAGCTGGCCGCACTGGTGAACGGCCTCGGCAACCTGCTCGGCGTGCTCGCCAGCGCCGCGCCGGAGCACAAGGCCGAGGTCTACCGACGCCTCGGGCTCCGGCTCACCTACGACCCGACACACCGGGTGGTGACCGTCGAGTCGCACCTCGGGCCCGACGGCAGCGGCACTCGACCGAGCGGCGGCCCGACTTCGGACGCGCCAGCCGCAGAGCCCGTGAGCTCAGGATGGTGTCGGAGGGGGGACTTGAACCCCCACGCCCTTGCGGGCACTAGCCCCTCAAGCTAGCGCGTCTGCCTATTCCGCCACTCCGACGTGACTTACTCCAGCTAGAGGAGCGCCAGAGAGCATAGTTGACCGGGCCGGAGCGCAACGCAAATTTCGCCGGGTGGCCGGCCTTCGGGCGAGACGGCCAGAACCCGAATGGCCCACCCAAGTCAGCGTCACGTGAGGGGGAGCTCAGGCGAATTGCTTGGATCGCACCGGACTGCCCGTAGCGAGCCCCGCAACGGCCAACTGAAGTACAGCTGCGACGCCAACGGTCACGAGCACAGCCATCCTTGCTGAGGCTACATTGAGCAACACCAGCAGAAGGGCGACAGCACCGAGGCGTCCGACATTGACAGCTATCTCCCGGGAGAGCACATACCCACCGCGACGTTCGTTGACGAGGGGGTCGGTGTCCATCGCTTCGAGGATCACGCTTGCGACTGGCACCATCACCGCCGGATACACGAGGCCCGTGACGATGCCGTACGCGAGTAGGGATGCCAGACCTGCGTGAAAGAGGAGACCGGTAGCGACGACGAATGCCCCGGCACCCACCCACATCACCTGTCCCCGCCGGTCAGGTGACACCTTGCCTGCGAGGATCGAGGTCCCGACGCCGGCCAGCGCCGATGCCGCCGCGAACTCGCCCTGTGCGGCGGAGCTCGAGGTCGTGAGCGCGACCAGGACTATCAGTCCCAGAGCTCCGGCGGTCTGCTTGAAGCCACGGAAGGCGACGAGGGTCCATATACGTCCCCAGTCCGGCTGTGACCAGGGCAGACGCAGCGCCTCTCTAACCGGCACACCGCCAATGCCTGCGGTGTCACGCAGGCGGCGCGAGACGAGGAATGCCACCGCGAACGCAGCGCTCGACGCGGCGAACACAGCGAAGTATCCCGCTACGCCACCGATCGCAGCGATTACCAGTCCGGCACCGAAGGGACCAACCACGTTGACCACGTTGAGGAAGGCGAAGTTGAACCCGTAGTAGCGACCGCGCTCGTCGCCCTCGACGACGTCGTAGATGAGCGTATTGACCCCGAACCAGTAGACGCCTTGCGCCGCCCCGTTGAACACGCCGAGGGGCAGCGCCAACGAGGTGGCGTGGTGCCCGAGCAATATGAGTGACAAATAGAAGATGCCCGTAAAAGCCACGCCTGCGCGAAGAAGCTTTCGTGGCGCCACTTCGGGAAACGCTCCTGCCACCACTACTGACATCACTATGAGGCCGCCATATCGCCCGAAGGCGAACAGGGCCATCTTAGTGATACTCCCCGACGACGAAACGTAAAAGTAGAGCGACACGAAAATTGACGATGCCGCCAAGCCTGCATTGACAAGCGCTCCCGTGGCGAGCAGCTCCCGGGATGGACGCCTGAGTCGCTGGGTGCCGACCTCAGCGGCCTCCGCTGCCACCAACGTGCTCTCGGACTCTTCGGGGGTCCCGATGGACACCACCGGGGCGGATGCGGAAAAATCATTCGCTGTCGAGGAATGTCGCCTCGATATCTTCAGGTGCATTTATCTCGAAAGTCCCGTTGCTCGCGTCGTGTCGTCTCTAGGCCAAAGGCATTATTACTCCTAGTGTAGCGTCTCCGACCGAAGGATCGGCGTCTTGCGTCTTGCGTCTTGCGTCTTGCGACTTGCGACTTGCGTCTTGCGTCCTACGAGCTAGGTGCGACGGGAGGACGTCGTCTTTGCGGCAAGGCGTGGGGCCTAAGGACTCCGGCGCCGAGGGCGATCACTACCGACAGCGCAGCGACCAATCCGAACGACGCCCGAAGCGACGAGGCAGATGCGACACCGCCGATGACACCAGGTGCGGCGAGGCCAGCACCGTAGGAAATGCCCGCGACACCGGCGATGCTTCGCCCAGGATGCGGGCCGACACGTCCTGCCGCAGCGAATACCAGCGGCACCACTACTGCGACTCCGCCGCCCAGGAGCCCGAACCCGATCAAGCTGACCGCGAGAGAGGGCGATGCTGCCACGGCGAGCGCACCGACGGTAGCGCAGACGCCGGCGGAACGAACAGTGGCCGTAGCCCCCACACGCCTCACCACCGTGTCGCCGGCGAGGCGTATCAAGGCCATCGTTGCGGCGAAAGCCGTCACCGCTACCGCCGCCAGGCTGACAGACCCGTGAAGCTCGTTCCGCAAGAACAATGCCGACCAGTCAGTGCCTGCCTGCTCGCCGAACACGGCGCACAGCCCGACTAGACCGATGAGCAGAATCGGCCGCGACGGAAGTGCAAACAGCGGTGGCGCTTCGGAGCCACCAGCAGATCCCGTTGCGACGAGCGGGTCCGTCGTCGACACGCCGGCTTCGCCCGGTTGTGCTAGGAGACGGGTGGCGCTTATGCCGGTGAGGACGATCAGAACCGCAGCGACTGCAGCGAACTGGTCCAATGGGGCGATGCCAAGATGGGCGCAGACGGCCGCGACGCCCGACCCCGCGAGAAGGCCGACGCTCCAGAACCCGTGGATGCTCGACATTATCGAGTGGCCGTAGAGGCCCTCGACACACACCGCGTGTGCGTTCATGGCGTTGTCTGCGACGCCGGCGAACGCGCCGTAGGGGACCAGCAGAAGGCACAGCCCGGTAAACGAACCGGCGAGGCCGGGAAGCACCAGCGCGGCGCACCAAAGCCCAACTGTCACCCCGACAAGTGGCCTGAAGGCGAAGCGGTGGACAAGCCTTCCCGAGAACGGCATTGCTAGCATCGCCCCGACGCCCGGCATCAGAAGTGCCACACCGAGATGGCCGACCCCCACACCGACGTGTGCGGCGATTGACGGTATGCGCCCGGCGAAGTTTCCGGTAACTGCCCCGTGAACGGCGAATACGGTAGCGGTGCCAACTCTGGCCGAGCGAAGGCTACGACCAGGTGACATCACCGCCACGCGCCGTCTAGAAGTGCCAAGGAAACTCGGACCAGTCCGGCTTTCTTTTTTCCAGGAAAGCGTCACGCCCTTCGACTGCCTCCGGTGTACCGTATGCGAGCCTGGTAGCTTCGCCGGCGAAAATCTGTTGTCCTACAAGGCCGTCGTCGACGAGGTTCAAGGCGAACTTGATCATTCGCTGAGCGGTCGGGCTCTTCGAGTTGACCTCGCCGGCCCATTCGAGTGCGACCGTCTCAAGGGATTCGTGCGCGACGACAGCGTTGACGGCTCCCATTGAGTGCATCTCCTCGGCGGTGTAGGTCTTGCCGAGGAAGAAGATCTCCCTTGCGAACTTCTGGCCCACCTGGCGCGCAAGGTAAGCCGAACCGAAACCCCCATCGAAGCTCGCGACGTCGGTGTCGGTCTGCTTGAAACGGGCGTGCTCGGCGCTGGCGAGGGTCACGTCGCAGACGGCGTGGAGGCTATGGCCGCCGCCGGCAGCCCAACCCGACACGACGGCGATTACGACTTTCGGCATGAACCGGATCAGGCGCTGCACCTCTAGGATGTGCAGCCGCCCTGTCCGCGCCCTGTCGACTGTCTCGGACGTCTCCCCGCTCGCGTACTGGTAGCCGTCACGGCCGCGGATGCGCTGGTCCCCGCCGGAGCAGAATGCCCAACCGCCGTCACGCGGCGACGGACCGTTGCCGGTGAGAAGGACGCAACCGACGTCGGGACTTTGACGGGCGTGGTCGAGAGCCTGATAGAGCTCGTCGACTGTCTGTGGCCGGAACGCGTTTCGGACTTCTGGCCGGTCGAACGCCACCCGCACCGTCGGCTGGTCGACCGCCCGGTGATACGTGATGTCGGTAAACGAGAACCCGGCGACGGGAACCCAGCTGCTCGGATCGAAAATCTCTGAGACCATGAGGTTCGACACTAGGCGACTGTTAGCCGATTGCCTCCGCCCGAGCCGTTCCAGCTGACACCGGCGCCAGCAGCGGGAAGTGGCAGGCCGCCTGGTGCTCCCCGCCGAACAAGCTCATCTCAGGCGCTTCTGCGGCGCAACGCTCCTGCGCACGTGGGCACCGTGTTCGGAATCGGCATCCCGACGGGGGGTGGACCGCCGACGGTATCTCGCCGGCCATCACAGCCTTTCCTGCCTTCTGCCTAGCTATCTCAGGTCGGGGCACGGGAATCGACTCCAGCAAACCGGCGGTGTAGGGATGCGCCGGGCGCTCGTAGATATCCGCGCCGGTGCCTAGCTCGACGAGCTTGCCCAGGTACATGACCCCGATCCGATCGGCGAGGTAGCGCACCACGGACAGATCGTGAGAGATTACAACATACGTGAGGCCGTGACTCGCCTGGAGGCGCTTCATCAGGTTGAGGATCTGTGATCGCACGGACACGTCGAGAGCTGAAACCGGCTCGTCGGCGACGATGAGCTTCGGTCTGAGAGTGAGAGCGCGCGCCAAGCCGAGGCGCTGCCTCTGGCCGCCAGAGAACTCGTGCGGGTAGCGGTCGAGGGCGGAGCGGGCCAATCCGACTTCGTCGAGGAGCTCCGCCACCACGGCATCACGGTCGACAGGCCGCTTCCAGCGCGCCACGTCGAGCGGCTCGCGGATTATCTCCTTGACCCTCGCGCGCGGGTCGAGAGACGAATACGGGTCCTGGAACATGAGCTGCAGGTCGCGCCGCCTCGTTCGCAGCTCCTTCGAGCTCATCGAGGCAAGGTCGGTCCCGTCGAAGATCACCTGCCCGGCCGTCGGCGTCTCCAAGGCCACACCCATGCGCCCGAGAGTCGTCTTGCCGCATCCCGACTCCCCGACGAGGCCGAACGTCTCCCCGCGTCGGATAGCGAGGTTCACTCCCGAAACCGCTTTGAGTGAACCGACGCGTCGTTTGAGAACGACGCCCGCTGTGACGGGAAACTCCTTGAAAACGTTACGAAATTCGAGTAGCTTCCCGGGTTCAGTCCCCCAAGAGGCTGCCCTGTCTGCGTCGTCGGCGTCGCGGAGACGGCGGGAAGCCGAAAGCCCAAGAGTGACCGTGGTCTTTGATTCGACGGTCGCATCGGCGCGCTCAGAGGAGCCCGCGCCGGATTGCGAGCCGCTGTCGAGGAGTTTCAGTTCGCTTGCGTAACGGGAGCGAAGGGCGGTGTTCCTGTCGGCTTCAGCTATGAGCGCCTCTGCCGAGCCGACGAGGGCTTCAGCCGACGTCTGGCGAGGGTGGAAGCACGCGAAGGGGTGGCCGGGGTTCGCCCCGCCAAGCGGGGGTTCGCTGCGTACGCATTCGTCGGTCGCGAACACGCATCGCTGGGCGAAACGGCACCCGATCGGGGGCCGCGTGAGATCAGGGGGAAGGCCCGGGATCGAATAGAGCTTTTGCGATCGGTCCTGGTCGAGCTGCGGGATCGAGGCGAGCAGCGCCTCGGTGTAAGGGTGGCGGACGTTTCCGAAGAGCTCCCCGGTAGCTGCCGACTCGACGATCTTACCGGCGTACATGACGACCACCCGGTCGGCGCGCCCGGCAATCACCCCCATGTCGTGGGTGATCAGCACCATCGCCATGCGCAGCTCTGCTTTGAGGCGGTCGAGCAGGCTGAGAATCTGCGCTTGGATAGTGACGTCGAGTGCGGTGGTCGGCTCATCGGCGATCAACAGCTTCGGAGAACACGCCAGCGCCATCGCAATCATCACACGCTGGCGCAGACCGCCGGACAGCTGGTGGGCGTAGTCGCCGAGACGTTCCTTTGGACGGGGCATACCCACAAGGTCGAGCACCTCGGCCGCCCGCGCCATCGCAGCGCTGTCTGACACCCCGCGGTGAAGTCGCACCCCCTCGGCGATCTGGCGGCCGATCGTCATCGTCGGGTTGAGCGAGGTCATGGGGTCCTGGAAGACCATCCCGATCTCGTTTCCGCGCACGCTTCGCATGTCACCCTCGTTCAAGGAGGCCAGGTCCCGTCCTTCGAGGACTACGGTGCCTCCTGCGATGCTGCCGCCCCGGGGGAGCAGCCGCATGATCGACATTCCGGTCATCGTCTTGCCACAACCGGACTCACCTACTATGCCGACCGTCTCGCCTGCACCTACTGTGAAGCTGATGCCGTCGACTGCGTGGACTATGGCGGTCCGAAGCTTGATCTCGGTGCGGAGGTCCGTGACCTCCAATACGTTGTCCACGTCCCTTACCTTTCCTGAAGGCGGACGTCGAAAGAGTCCTGCAGTGCGTCGCCGATGAAATTGAAGGCTACGACCGTGATCACGATGATCGCCAACGCCGGGTAGACCTCCCACCAGTAACCGTCTTGGAGGTAGGTGGTGCCGTTTGAAAGCATCGAACCCCAGGTGGGCGTCGTCGGTGGCAGGCCGAATCCGAGATATTGCAGCACTGCGAGCGTCAGGATGGCGTTTGCGACCTGGAAAGTGACAGTTACGACGATCGTGCCGATCGTGTTCGGGATGATATGGCGCACGATGATCCTCGTCGACCTGCCGCCCATCGTGCGCACCGCTTGCACGAACTCCCTGGTTCTAAGGGTGAGGGTCTCCCCTCTCACCAGTCTCGCCGGCACCTGCCATGACACGATCGCCAAGAGCACGATCAGAAGCGTCAGGCTGGGCCGGAAGATCTGCGACATGAAGATGAAGAGAAAGACGACCGGTACGGCAAGGCCAATGTCGACGAAGCGCATGAGCACCACGTCGGTCAGCTTCCCGAAGAAACCGGACACTGCCCCGTACAGCAGTCCGAACACTGTAGAGATCAACCCGACTGCGATACCGACCTCGATCGAACTGCGGCCGCCGACCATCATCCGCCCGAGGATGTCGAACCCGCTGCTGTCTGTTCCGAAAGGATGCCCGGCCCCCGGCGGGAGATTGACCGTAGTCAGGCTCGGATCGAACTGGTTGGTGTGGTACAAGACCGGCCCGAGATAGCTGAAGATTACAACCCCGACGATAATTATAATCCCGACGACGGCCAGGCGGTTCGCGACGAAGGTTCGAAGAAGGACCCGCCAGACGCTTCCCGTCGACGTGACATCGCCGCCCTCCGGCGGCGGGGACATCTCCGGCAAGGCTGTTAACACTGCGCCTCCATCAGTAACGGATCCGTGGGTCCAGTAGCGCGTAGCCGACGTCGGCCACCAAGTTTCCTACCACCGTGATCATCCCGACAAGGACGGTAACACCGAGCATCACCGGGTAGTCATCTCTGAGAGTCGCGGTGAAATACTCGAGGCCGAGGCCGGGAAAGTTGAAGACCTGCTCGATGATCAGCGTGCCGGTGATTATGTAAGGGATGGACAGACCAACGAGGGTGATGACCGCAATCAACGAGTTGCGCAGCAGGTGCCGCCAAAGAACGAGCCGTTCGGGAAGGCCTTTCGCCCGCGCCGTTCGCATGTAGTCCTGTGCGAGCGTGTCGATTGCCGACGAACGCATGTACCTGCTGAACTGCGCAAACGTCACGAGCGTCAGGCTCGCGACGGGAAGCACCAAGCCCGACGGGTGAGTGAACAACCCGAGGGTGGAGGGCGACTGCGGGGCCTCCGCAGGAAATATGTGGAACGTGATGGCGAAAAGCTGGATCAGGATCAGCGCAACCGCGTACTGCGGCATCGAATAGAGCACGAAGCTGAATCCTGTGCCTGCGTAGTCGACCAGCCCGTTGCGCCTGACCGCCTGGGCAACGCCGACGGGGATCGCGATTGCCAGAGCGAACACCAAAGACAGGCCGCCAAGCACCAGGTCTCGGGGAAACTCCGACACCACGAGCGAGTCGACTGTACGGTTCGCAACGAAAGAGTAGCCGAGGTTGCCATGCAGCAACTTGTCGATAAACACCCAGTACTGGTACCAGATGGACCTGTTGAGCCCGTACTCGCGGTTGAAGGCTGCAACCGCCTGCGGGGTAGCGCGGTTGCCGATGATGTCTCGGGCCAGGCTTCCGGGCAGCATGTGAAGCAACAGGAAGGTGATGGTGACCACACCGAGGGTCACCACCACCGCCTGTCCCAATCTTCTGA
>JAKBBS010000288.1 GCA_021808425.1 Actinomycetes bacterium | reverse complement strand
CGAGCTCCCTCCGGGGGTCAACCGGATGAACCGGTTCTTGCTGTCGGGCGACCGCTCCAGGCCCCGCACGATAATGGTGAACCGTGAGGGACGACGCTTCGCAAACGAGGCCGCGAACTACAACGCGTTCGGCGGGGCCTTCCACGTCGAGGACGTCAGCCGCTTCGACTACGCCAATCTGCCCTGCTGGCTGATCTTCGACCATGAATATGTCAGGCAATACGGCTCGCCAGGGTCGGGCAGCGCCGGAATAAAAGAGTCCGGGGATGGGCAGGACTCGGTCAAAGCCGCCGACTGGCTAATAGCGGCCCCGTCCCTCGGCAGCCTCGCCGAACGTCTTGGCATACCGGCCGGCAATCTAACTGCGACGGTCGATCGTTGGAATGCGCAGGTCAGCGAGGGCCGTGACCTGGACTTCCAGCGAGGCGACAGCGCACACGACCGTTGGTGGGGCGACCCCGCCTTCAAGGGTACCCGGGAGGCCACCCTAGGGCCGATCGACACCGGGCCGTACTATGCCCTGCCCGTGCAAAGCGGCGCTCTGGGCACAAAAGGCGGTCCGAGGATCGATCCCGATGCGAGAGTCCTCGACCTCGACGGCGAGCCGATACCTGGCCTTTATGCAGTAGGCAACGCCTGCGGTTCGCCTCTCGGCATGACATACGGCGGCGCGGGGGGCACCTTGGGGCCCGCCATGGTGTTCGCTTGGCTGGCAGGGCGGCATCTCAGCCGCTAGCAGTTTTGCGCATTTCCTCGCTAGGGAGTTGTCCTTCCAGTAACCTCCAATACGATGAGGGTTTCCCCAGTGGGTGCTGTTGCGACATCGAGGCCGAAGGTGCCGTCGCGCCAACCGGAGCCGTCGCGACAGCCGGTGGCGTCCAGGAGACGGCGCAACCCTGAGCCCGAAACGCACCAGAACCGCTGGGTTTCAGGTCCCGAATCGACCCCCGGCTCGACGGACCGACCGAGGCGGGCTGTCAAGCGAGCTGAGACTGTCGCTGCCGCGATCGTCTCCGACATAGTTTCGAGGCAGCTTCGCCCCGGCGACATGCTGCCCCCGGAAGCTGCGATGCTCGCCAGCTACCAGGTCAGCCGGGCGTCGCTTCGCGAGGCACTCCGGCTTCTCGAGGTTCAGGAAATCATCCGCCTCAAGCCGGGCCCGGGCGGTGGGCCCATCGTCAACGCGATAGACCCCCGAAACCTCGCCAGGACCAGCGCCTTGTACTTACACCTCGGGGGAGCGAAATACTCGGAGCTCTTCGAAGCCCAGCTGTCCCTCGCCCCGCTATGCGCCGAGATGGCTGCGCGAAACCCCGACCGCGATCTGGTGCGCGCCAGCCTTGCACCGTATGTGGCGCTCGTGCAGCCACTCCAAGGCCAGTCCTACTGGAATGCCGCGAACGGCTTCCACGGGGCGATCGAGCAGCTTTCGGGAAACCGGGTAATCGAGCTGCTCACCCGCACAGTCGACCACCTCTGGCACGAGCACGTCGTCTCCAGAATGGACACTACTTCCATACGCGAGCAGATCCTCGACGAGCACCGCGGCATCGCCCGGGCGGTTGTAGCCGGGCAGACCACCAAGTCGTCCCGTTTGATGCGGGAGCATTTCTCGAGCCTCCACGCGAGCTACACCCGCTACTGGCCGACCCGCTTCGACGAGCTCATCGAATGGGAATGATCCCCCGTCGCCCTCGCAAGCAATCGCCGACTTCCGGCATCGGTTACTAACTCAGGAGAGCTGACGCTCGAGCCATTCCGCCAAGCCTCGGTTGTACCGCGCTCCGACTGAGGTTCCCGCGAACACGCCTACAGCGTGAGGAGCACCGCTGTAGACGTGCAGCTCCGTAGGCACTCCCGCCTGGTTGAGCCGGCCGGCATACTCGACGTTCTCGTCGCGAAAGCCGTCGAGCGCCCCGACGCAGACGTATGCGGGCGGGAGCCCGCTCAGGTCCGTCGCCCGCGACGCTGCCGCGTAGCCGGGGACGTCAGGACTGCCATATAGGTCCCCGAGGTAGGAACGCCACCCGAACTCGTTTGATTCGCGGTTCCAGATCGCAAGGCCTTCAAGCCTGCTCGAAGGGGTGACCTGGCGGTCGTCGAGCATCGGGCATTCGAGAAGCTGGAAGATGAGCGGAACTTCGCCTCGATCCCGGGCGAGTATCGCGAGCGCTGCGGCGAGTCCGCCCCCGGCGCTTATCCCGGCGATCCCTATCCGGTCAGGGTTCACAGCGAGGTTCTCGTGACTGCGCCACACCCAGCGAAGCGCCGAGTAGCAATCTTCGAGGGCCGCAGGATAGGGGCTTTCTGGCGCCAGCCTGTAGTCGACCGAGACGCCGACTGCTCCGTAGGCAAGGCACCACGCGTCGAAGCGGGCGTCTTCCATCGAGTAGCTTCCGAGTACGTAGCCTCCTCCGTGTATCCAGAACACGCACGGCAGCGGGCCTTCGAGGCCGACCGGTCTGTAGACCCGGACGACTACTTCGGGATCTCCGGGCACAACATGGTCGTGGCGGACCACCTGATCCGACAGTTCCGGTGCCGGCCCGAGGTCGGCTTGCCTCACCGCCTGGAGTGTTTCTGCGTTTACCGTCCCGAGCGGGAACATCGCGACTATTTCCGCTATGTCAGGGTCGAGCTCGAGCATCTTTGACTCCTTAAAACGTGGCCAGGGATTTGGCATGGATCACAAGGGCGTTCAGCGGCCGATCGCGCACAGACTTCGGCGCCTCAGCCGGTGGACGCGCCAGCGACCTCAGCCTGCTCGTTTGTCGCCTCAGCGCCATGATCTTGCTGGCCTGCTGTCGTCCTCCGACGTGAAGCAGCGCTGCGCTGGCGCCAAACCGCGAAACCGACTGCGACGATCAGTGCGACACCGTTGAACATGTCGTTCAGCCACTGCACCCCGGTGATCAGCTGAAGACCCTTGACTCCCGTCGCTAGGACATACACGGCGAGCATGGTCCCCCACACGTTGAAACGGCCTGGCTTGAGCTGTGTCGAGCCGAGGAAGGCTGCTGCGAACGCAGGCAGGAGGAGGGTGGCGCCGAAGCTGAGTGACGGTCCTGACAGAGAGCTGTAGAGGACGCCTGCGATTCCTGACACGGTCGCCGAGATGATCAGCGTCGTCCAGGTCCAGTAGTTGACCCGCACACCGGCAAGCCTGGCAGCCTCCTGATTTCCGCCAGTGGCGTGGATGTAGCGGCCCGCAGGGGTGTGCTCGAGCAGCCACCAGAAGAAGATCGCAAGGACCACCAGGTACAGCACGACAATTTGGAACCCTCCGACCGTCCGCTGCGTGAGGTTGTTCCAGGCTGCCGCGGTCGGTGGCAAAGGCTGGCTGTTACCCGAAACGATCGTTTGGATCGCGGCGACGACCGTGGCCATGCCGAGAGTCGCTATGAACGAGTTGATCCGAAGCTTGACCACGATGAAGCCGTTGACCACACCGACGAGGAAGGTTGCGCCAACTGCGACAAACATCGCCGGCCACATGTTCCAGTGGTGAGCGCTTTGCAGCCAGGCAACCATGATCGCAGACAGGTTTATGGTGGCCCCTATCGACAGGTCAAAGGCCCCTGCAGCGAGAGGGACAAGTACCGCTATCGCAAGCATCGCTCCGATCGCCTGGGACGACGCCACCGAGTGAAGAGTTGCCTGGGTCAGGAAGAGGTGCGGCTTCCAAACGCCGAAGACAAGGATCGCCAAAGCCCACAGGTAGAACCCGCTGAAGCGGTCCAGTCCCAAGTTAAGGGTTCTCCGTGATCCGCTCATTACGCAACTCTCTCCTCGCCGGCACCAAGTGATTCGTGTGAGATCGCAGCGACCGTCACGGCGTCACCCGCGAGGCGCGCGACTATTCTCCCGTTTCGCACGACTAGAACCTCGTGGCATAACGCAGCCAGCTCGTCCACGTCTGACGAGCTTATTACCACGGCTGCGCCGTCTGCCGCGGCCCCAAGGATCTGGCGATGGAGTGCGGCTTTGGCACCTACGTCCACTCCTTGGGTCGGTTCGTCCATGAGAAACACTTTCGGGCGCCGCCTCATCCACTTGGCAAACAGAACCTTTTGCTGATTGCCCCCG
>JAKBBS010000287.1 GCA_021808425.1 Actinomycetes bacterium | reverse complement strand
TTGCCTCGCTTTCTGGCGACGAGGCTACCGGTGCTTCGATCGTCATGCGTGCGCTCGAGGAGCCCCTCAAGTGGATAGCGATCAATGCCGGCCTCGAGGGTTCGGTGATCGTCCAGCAGGCCGAGCGGGAAGTCGGATCGATCGGACTCAATGCCGCTACAGGCGAGTTCGTCGACCTGGTAAAGGCCGGCGTCATCGACCCGGCAAAGGTGACGCGCTCTGCCCTGCAGAACGCCGCTTCTATAGCGGCGTTGCTGCTCACCACGGAGGCTCTCGTGGCCGACAAGCCCGAGAAGAAGGCGCCTGCCATGCCGCCCGGTGGCGGCGGTGGCATGGGCGGTATGGGAGGAATGGGAGGAATGGGCTTCTAAGCCCAAACCCATCTCCGAATGGCGCCAGCCATTATCGAGCGGCGTACAGATGCACAAGTACGAAAGGCAGGCCGGTCCCTTCTGCGGGGCCGGCCTGTTTTCGTAATGGCGGTAGACCCATATGAAGCGACGGGGCGGTAGATTCCCGATGATCGAAATTTTTCGGAGGTGAGACCCGATACTGCTAGTCAAGGATCCAGCTCGTTTCACTCGTTTCACGGCAGCGTCGAGCAGTCGAGGGGCGAGGTGCCGACGAGGTGAGGCGTCGAGTAGTTGAGGGGTGGCCCACAGCTAATCCCCCGGCCTGCGAACTGGCGGGTCGGTCCCGGGGCCGCTTGGGCCGACCCCGAGGGGTGGGTTCCTGAGGCGATGAGCGTAGGCCTTGTTCGGGCCGCCTTAGAGGATCGTGGCGAGCCGCCCGAGCTGCGCATCGAGATGCCGGTCCGAGTAGCCGGCCAGGCCGACGGGAACCAGCGTCGACGTCCCGCCGCCGTAGCGTGCATCCTCTTCGACGAAGGTGATCAGGCTCACGTGGTACTGACGAGACGATCAGCGAGGATGCGCTCGCACACTAGCCAGGTTGCATTTCCAGGCGGAAGGATCGATCCTGGCGAGACGGCACTACAAGCTGCGCTTCGGGAAGTTCGCGAGGAGGTCGGTATCCCCTCGTCGAACGTCGAGATCCTCGGGCGGCTGGCCACGACGACCACCGCAGTCGATGTCGCACCGATCACTCCTTTCGTTGCGATGGTCCCTACCAGACCGCAGCTCATCGCAAGCCCGGCGGAGGTCGACCGGGCTTTCACCGTCCCGTTGGTCGAGCTGCTGCACCCGGAGGTCTACCGGGAGGAGATCTGGACGCTGGACGGAGGTAGGGAACGTTCGATCGAGTTCTTCGAACTGTATGGAGACACAGTCTGGGGGGCGACTTCGAGGATGTTGAGCGAACTGCTGGGACTCATCGTGGGATACGCGAAGTCAACGTCACGGTGTCGGGGTAATCTAGACAAGTGATGTTCTGTCCCCGCTGTGGCACGGTCGCAGCAGCGTCGAGCGACGCTGCCTGCGCCAGGTGCGGGACGTCCCTCGCCCGGCCCCAGGTGGAGCGAGTCGAGCCGCCGGCAGTTCGTGCGCCGACCAACCGAGGTGAGGCGATGCAGCGAGCTGCGGGGATCCAAGCGGTGTCGCTGCCGAAAGCGGCGAGTTCCAGGCCTGCCAGAGCCGAGGTTGGAGTTGAGCGGTTCGGTGTCGGGGGTGCAGCTGGCCAGAGCGCAGAGGGGGCTACCTCAGGGTCACCCGCTCAGTCGGACCCTACGACGGAGTATGATCCGGCGACGCCAGAGCCCACATTGCCCGTCTGGGGGTTTCCGGTCGGCGATCCGCGGCGAGGCGGCGCGCCAGAGGGCCCGGCAGGCGGAGTGGGAGTGCCATCGGGACAAGGTGCAGTGCCATCGGGACAGGGCGGGGCTCCATGGCCGCCGCCCCCCCGGCAGTGGCCGGGCGTCCCAGGTTCGGCGGTACCTACGGAGCCCCCTCCAGCGTACCCGCCGTATGCCGCAGACCCGACAGGCCGTTGGGCAGCAGGTCCGCTGCCCGAACCCGTCGGCGCACTGGGCGGAGGTCGTTTCAGCGGCGTGACCCGGGCCACCGCCACCTTGCGAGGTCGTATTTCAGGTCCTGACCGCAGCACGTGGAGTGGCGAGCGGGGAGAGCCGCCGAACTACTTCTGGGTGGCGCTCGTTTGTATCTTTCTGTTTCTGCCCACAGGAATAGCGGCCTCGCTGTTCTCGTTGCTGTCGACCTCCCGAGCCCGCAGTGGCGATCTAGACGGCTCATGGCGGGCCAGTCGTATCGCACGCGGCTTGTGTATAGCCACGATCCCGTTTTTCGTCCTGGGCTCTCTCTTCGTGGCGCTGGGCGGCGTCGGCTGACGAGCCACCCCGCAGACTCCGATTAAGGGGTTGCTCTAGTAGGCTCGTAGCCTTAACCATCGAGACGCGAAGCGAGGACGTCGTGGCAGACATCGAGATTGGGCGTGGAAAAACAGGTCGTCGGGCATACGGTTTCGACGACATCGCGATAGTTCCGAGCCGTCGTACCCGCGACCCAGAAGACGTCGATATCTCCTGGGAGATCGACGCCTACCGATTCGACCTGCCTCTGATGGCATCCGCCATGGACGGAGTGGTCAGTCCAGCGACAGCAATCGACATCGGTCGCTTGGGTGGGCTCGGGGTGCTCAATCTCGAGGGGGTATGGACTCGCTACGAGGACCCCGAACCGCTGCTCGAGGAGATCTCGCATCTAGACACCGACAAGGCGACCGCCAGGATGCAGCAGATCTACTCCGAGCCGATCAAAGCGGAGCTCGTTTCGGAGCGAGTCCGCGAGATCAAAGCTGCCGGGGTCGTAGCCTGCGCATCACTCACTCCGCAGCGAACCGAGCAGTTTGCCCAAGCACTCCTCGACGCCGAGCTGGATCTGTTCGTCATACAGGGCACTGTCGTCTCCGCCGAGCACGTGTCCAAGACAGTCGAGCCTCTCAACCTCAAGCGTTTCATCCGAGAGTTCGACATCCCCGTGATCGTCGGCGGCTGCGCCTCCTACCAGGCGGCGTTGCACCTGATGCGCACCGGGGCTGTCGGGGTACTTGTGGGCGTCGGACCGGGCCACGCATGCACGACCAGAGGCGTCCTTGGCATTGGGGTACCTCAGGCGACTGCCATTGCGGACGCTCGCGCCGCAAGAGCGCAACACCTCGACGAGACCGGCGTGTACGTGCAGGTCATCGCCGACGGCGGTATGGGTACCGGCGGCGACGTCGCCAAAGCCATCGTCTGCGGAGCGGACGCCGTGATGATCGGATCCCCGCTCGCTGCCGCCTTCGAGGCCCCTGGGCGTGGCTACCACTGGGGCATGGCGACCTTCCATCCGACCCTGCCGCGCGGCGCTCGGGTCAAGACGACGACGAGAGGAACCTTGAAGGAGATCCTTGTAGGGCCCGCCCACGAGAACGACGGGCGGCTCAACCTCTTCGGCGCCCTGCGCACGTCGATGGCGACCTGTGGATACGAGACAGTCAAGGAGTTCCAGAAGGCCGAAGTCATGGTCGCCCCCGCACTGCAGACCGAAGGCAAAAGCCTGCAACGGTCCCAGGGCGTCGGCATGGGCCACTAGGCGCGGGTGAGCGTTACCGACCACGCCGGTTCGCCGGTCCTCGTCGTCGACTTCGGCGCCCAGTACGCCCAGCTGATCGCCCGTCGTGTGCGCGAAGCGCACGTCTACAGCGAGATAATCCCGCATACGACAAGCGCCGCAGAGGTAGTCGCGCGAAGGCCAGCAGGGCTGATCCTCTCCGGTGGACCGAAGTCGGTCAACATACCGGGAGCCCCTCTACTTGACCCGGAGATCTTCGACACTGGCATCCCGATACTGGGCATCTGCTACGGCGCCCAGCTGATCGCCCGCCAGCTCGGCGGCTCCGTGGACGGAAGCGGCAAGGGCGAGTACGGTCGGACCGCTCTGACTGTCGCATCAGACGGGCCGGCCCCGTCGGTCCTGTTCGCCTCGGTGCCGCCGTCTTTCGACGTGTGGATGAGCCACTTCGACGCGATCGCCACCCCTCCTCCGGGTTTTCGTACGACGGCGTCGACAGTCGACGCGCCCGTAGCTGCTCTGGAGGACCCGAAGCGGGCCTTATACGGAGTGCAGTTCCATCCCG
>JAKBBS010000044.1 GCA_021808425.1 Actinomycetes bacterium | reverse complement strand
GAGAGGCAAGGACCATCAAGGGGAGGTGGTGCGATTGACGCGTTTGCTCGGTTCCATCCTTGATGGTGAGGGAGCTGGACGTCCCAGCGGCGATGAATGTGGCGTGCGGGAACCTCGGCGTTTATGCGTGACCTTGAATTGAGTGAGCAGAAGCTCACAATCAGCAGTGCCTACTACAGGATATCTACAGGATCATTACAGGTTAATAATGTTGTCGGTCGGCGTTTATGCGTAAGCGGTCGGCGTTTATGCGTAGGAGATACTAACGGCACGGTCGGCGTTTATGCGTGGATAAGTGCCGTCTCTCCAGCTAACGATAATGGCATTCGACTACTGAGCGCGAGGTATGTGCGTCGGTGAAGGACGAAGTATGAGCCCTTCTGCGCTCGCTTCGATAGCGACGGGATAGACATCAACGATGCTGTGTAGCGCTCTGACAGCCTCAGGTTTGAAGTGCTTTACTTTCGTGTAGTCCGCTCCGAGCTGGAGGTGGAGAGCCGCCCACGGAACACGAGTTGGAGTCCGAAGGTAGCTCATGCGGTAGGTCAGCCACATATACAGGTCGAGCGCCAGTGGCGACCTTCGTAACCGCTGTAGTGCCTCCATGCTGACCGGCACAGGGTGCTCGGTGATCTCCCGGAAGAAGTGCTCGCCGAGTGTGATCGTCGATTCCCACAGCACCGGCTCATTCGGCCGCTTGGGGTCCCACCACAACTGATAGTCGTCGGCGACCATCCACCCGGTACCGGCGGTGACGTTCTCACCCTTGTATCGCACCCAGATCGAGGTGCTGAAGAGTCGTTCCATCTGCGTTCGGAGCCGACCGATCGTTCCCCACCGTCCGCCGGTCGGGATGATCCGGAGCTGCCGCATGAACCCGGAGAGGTGATCGCCGAGCACCAGCTCCCGGCTCTTGGTACGGACGGCCTCCGTCGTGATCCAGGCGAGGAGCAAACGGGGAATCGACCCGTAGGGCAGCCCGACGCTCGGTGGCGCGGCCATGCTGAGGGACAGGGAGCCGTTCCGACGCTCGAAGATCGAGGCTTTGGGATTGCTGTGTGGCAGGGTTGCCTGGGTGAGCACCCGAGCATAGAAGCCGACACTGCCTACGGTCCGGGCGTGATCCAGCTCATCCTGGAAGTACTCGGAGAGTATCGAACTGAGGCGCGCTTCCGCGCTGTCGCGCGTAGGCGCAACCGCGCTACCGCGCTGTTCAACGTCACTCACGGGCAAGTACCTCGATGACCTTTCGGCGGACATCCTCGTCCTCTCCGAGAAGAACCAGTAGGGACTTCGTGACGGCGTAGGTACTTGTGTCGTGGTCCATGGCGAAGACCTTCAGAGCACGGTGCAGGTGCCGGGGAATCTCGGCCGTGTACCGAACGATGCCCTCGCTCGGTGGCGGGGGCGCCGGAGCGACGGGGTGAGGAGTTGCCGTGATCTCCGCGAGACGAGCGAGCGCCGAAACCTTCTTTGGCGTACTCATGCTGCTCCCTCCCTCTCGGCCAGTAGTTCGTCGAGGAGCTGGCCGTAGCGGTGCCCCTCGGGAGGAACCATTCCGTAGCCCCATCCGTAGGCTTCCAAGAGCGGTATCTCGGTCCGGAGCACTGGCAGACCACGTTCCTCCAACAGTTCACGAGCACTGCGTGAGCCTCGGGTTCGGGACCGCACCCGGGTGAGGAGTACATACACGTCGGGGTCGTTGGCAAGGGCAGTCTTCGAGAGCAGTTCAATGGTCGGACTGAGGCGGTCCAGGTCCATCGCCAGCGGCTCGACCGGGATGATGACCGTGTCAACGGTCGAGACCGCAGCAGCGACGATATCCGTGTGCCCAGGTGGCGTGTCGATCACGAGATGCGAGGCTCCACCCAGCAGCTCGGGAAGTCGGCTGCCCAAGTCCGACTTCGGATAGCTCACGGTTCGGCACGGAAGGGTCTCGGCAAGCTGGTCCCAGCGGGACGCTGAGCCCTGTGGGTCGGAATCGAGCAGAACGGTAGGTGCCCGCCGAGCGAGTCCTACAGCAAGATGGACGGCCGTCGTCGTCTTGCCGACGCCGCCCTTGAGGTTGACGACTGCGATGCGCACATTTGTTTCCCACATCGCCAACGCTGACGCGCTAGAGCGCGACCGCGCGGACGCGATTGTTGCTTATGCAATGACGATACGAATTTCGGGAGCCCTTTGTCCATGGGTCACTGCCGCCGTGGGACGCGACGGACGGGTTCACTCGTGAGGGTGTCGCCCTCGGGGCTTGCGAGCTGGCGCTCCAGGTCGGTGAAGGCAGCGATGATGTCAGGGGCCTCGAATGCTCGGTTGCGGCGACCGACGGTCACCTGCTTCAGGATGCCTGCCTCGACGAGGCGTGAGATGGCCTCGTTCGTCTGGATGAAGCTCCGGGAGATCATCTCGGATGCGCTGTTGACGGTGACGACGGGAGCGCCGACAAGAACACCGAGGAGGAGGTCGGCTGCCGACCGGGCACGGACGCGCCCGAGGCGTTCCCGCCACGACGCTTCGATGCCCCGTGCGCGCTTCTCGAAGCTCGACGCATCATCGACAGCCCGCTTGCAGGCAGTGGCGAATCGGCCCATCCACAGATTCATGCCTTCGCTCGCTGCCTTGCCCGACGCCGGTCCCCGGTACCTGGTAGCTGCGAGACCGCCGATGTAGTCCTGCGCCCAGGTCGCAAGGACGAGCGACACGGGAGGAAGGACGTGGGGGGCCACGCCCCGACGTCGGAAGATGAGGTGCACGAGGGCTCTACCCGTCCGGCCGTTGCCGTCCACGAAGGGGTGGATCGTCTCGAACTGGGCGTGCGCGATGGCAGCTTGGGCGACAGGGGGAAGTGAGTCGTCGTTGGCAAAGGCGACAAGGTCAGTGACGAGGTCGGCAACGTACTCTGGCGGTGGAGGCACGAACGCAGCAGCACAGGGGTTGTACTCGCTGCCCCCGATCCAGTTCTGCTGCTCTCGGAACGTCCCGGCGTACTGCTCCAGTCGCGTCTTGGCGAGGAGGCGGTGGTGGACGCCCAACACCAGCGCCACCGTGATGGGGTCTCCTGCATCGACGTGCTCGATGGCAAAGACCATGGCATCGATGTTCCCGAGGACCTCGACGGCGGTGACGTCGGACGGGTCGTCGCCAAGACCTCTCGCGGCTTCTGCGCGCAGCAGTCGTCGTGCTCCGATCTCCAGTCCTTCGATCCGAGACGAGGCGACGGACTCCGCACGGAGCAGGATGCGGGCGAGCGCCTCGGTATCGACGAGGCTCGTCGCCTCGGCGTTGAAGCGAGCGATGGCTGCTTCGGCATCCGCGATGTCGGCAGCGACCTCACCGTCGATGGTGAATGCACGTCCGACGAGCGGGTCGGGCACGTAGGCTTCGTACTCGCACCCGCGGTTGTCCTTGCGGGACGGGCCGGCGTAGTCGTTGATCCAGCGGCGGCGGATAACCCGAGACATGGTTTCTCCTTAGATAGGGTTATCATACAACCCTAAATACAGCTCTGGAGTATTTAGGGTTGCGCTCCCTCTCCAGCCCCGTCCAGCAGCCGCTCCAGGGCGACCTTCGGGATGAGGATGCGCCTCCCGATGCGGATGCAGGGAATCTCGCCGCGGCTCACGGCGTCGTAGGCAGTCGCTCGGGAGATGCCGAGCACGACTGCTGCCTCCTCGACAGTCATGGTGAGCCGCTGTGGTGGGCGCTCCTCGATGATCGGCCCGACCGTCCGGTGCTCGACGTGCAGCTCGTCCCAGTCGATGACGGCGATGGCTTCGCTGAAGGCATCGGAGTGTGCGTTCCACCAGTCCAACTGGGTGACCGTGATGCGTCCGACAGTCTCGGCGCCCACAAGCTCGGGAAGGTCGAGGTCGGTCTCGTCGGACACGAGCCCAGTCTTATGCGCCAGACGGCAGCGCAGCGGGTTCCTTCTTGGCGGCGAGGACCTGGCCCATGATGGTGGCAGCAGCTCGGGTCCGTTCCTCGATGGCATGCGAGTACACCCGGAGGGTGAGGGAGGGATCGGAATGGCCGAGGAAGTCGGCCACAGTCCGGATGTCCATGCCTGCATGGATGAGCTGGGTTGCCGCGGTTATCTGTAGTGCATCGGAGCAAAGGCCTGGTGAAGGGCTATTTCCGCGAGTAAGGCACGTGAGGCACCTTCGGAGCTTTAAAGGCGGCTCATAAGGAAGATGCTGCTCAGGGCTCCTTTGACGCATTCTGGCACGTGCCTCGGCAGTGGAGGATACGCGCGAGGCACGGGCGCCTTGACCGTCCAAATCGTCGTGCCTCATGCCAAAACCGGAGGGGTGATAACCGTGAAGTGGCGGAGGTCGTGGAGACGCACGTCGGGTGCTCCGACAGCGTCGCGGACCCGGATGAAGAACGACGTCACGTTGTCCGGCCGGAAGGGCGTGGTCGCCTCGACGTAGGGCGAGAAGACGAAGTCGTCGGCGGCGAGCGTCCCTCCAGCCTCGGTGATCCAGTCCTCGACGCGCTTGCGGTGTGCAGTGAGGAGGGCGATGCCAACAGGGTCGAGCGCGACCTTCCGGGAGCGGTCGGTCTTCGTGCTCTTCTCGGCGAGCCCGCCCGGCGCCACGACGACGGAGCGGGCAACGTCAAGCACGCCGACGTCGAAGTTGACGTCGGACCAGCGGAGCGCACACAGCTCCCCTCGGCGCATCCCCGTGAGTGCAGCGAGCATGAGGAGCGGAGCAAGACGGGGATCCCGCCGCTCTGCCTCTTCGATGACCTGCTGGACGACCTCCACGGCAGGAGCCGTGACCCGGCGGTTCGACACCCGGGGAGGCTTCGCCCGCTCGGCGATGTTCTCCCGAAGCCAGCCCCAGCGCACAGCCTGGTGGAGGGCAGCAGAAAGGATGGCGTGGACGTTCCGGATGGTCTTCGGGGACTTTCCGGCGTCCTTCAGGGTGCCGTAGAGGTCGTCGAGGTGCTTCGGGGTGAGCTGGTGGAGCTTGATCTTCCCGAGCCGGGGACGGATGGTCCCGTTCACCTGGGAGCGGTAGTTGCGGACAGTCGTCGGCGAGAGGTCGAGGCGTTCGCACTCCTCAAGCCAGCGATCCAGAAGCTGGCCGACCGTGACCCCGATCCCGTCCGAGCGACCCTCGGCGTGCTGGTCCACGAGGTCCCGCAGTGCAGCGTCGGCTGCCCGGGCACCACCATGGAAGGTCCGGGAGAGCTGCTTCAGCTTGCCGGTGGCAGCGTCGTTCCCGAGCGAGACCCGTAGCTCCCACACGCCATCTCGAATCTGGCGCTTCGATCCACGCACAATCCCATGGTAGCGCCGAGGTGTGACGGATTCATGGGATGGCCCATGGGACGCGATCCCGGGCAGCAGAAGGGCCGGTGCTCTCGCACCGGCCCTGACCTGCACTTTCTCTGGTGGCGGGGGTAGGATTTGAACCTACGACCTTCGGGTTATGAGCCCGACGAGCTACCAGACTGCTCCACCCCGCGGCGGAACCTCAAGTATATCACGCTTCCGCAACGGCCCGTTCAATCGACCCCCCGACAGCTATGTAACTAGCCGACAGCTCCGCTGCGACGCCTGGAACCCGGCACAAGCGACGGCGGCTCATACCCGGCGTCGGCAAATGAGAAGTTCGTGCCGGGCCTGACTATCTCGTCGATTCGATCGAGGACGTCTGCCGGGAGGACCACGTCAGCGGCTTCGAGCTGGCTTTCGAGATGCTCCATGGTGCGCGGCCCGATGATTGCAGAGGTAATAGCTGGGTGCTCGAGGACAAAGGCGAGCGCCATGTGGAGCAGCGATATGCCCGAGTCGTCGGCGAGAGCACCAAGGGCGTCGGCTGCGGCGAGTTTCGCCTGGTTCGCCGGGATGGACAGGTCGTATCGCCCGGGGAGGCGCTCCGCGCGCCGGCTCGTCAAGCCGTCAGCGCCCAGGCGCCACTTACCCGAAAGCCAACCGCCCGCCAGGGGACTCCACGGGATGACTCCCATCCCGTACTTCTGACAGGTCGGAAGGACTTCGGCCTCCACACCTCGCACGAGCATCGAGTACGGCGGCTGCTCGCAGACGAAGCGCTCCCGGCCACGCCTTTCGGCAGTCCACTGCGCTTCGACAATCTGTGATGGCGGGAAAGTCGACGACCCGAGATAGCGCACTTTGCCTTGGCGGACTAGCTCGCTAAGGGCGCTGAGCGTCTCGTCGATGTCGGTCTGGGGTTCGGGACGATGCACCTGGTAAAGGTCGATGTAATCGGTGCCTAGACGGCGAAGGCTTTTCTCGCACTCCGCGATGATCCAGCGCCGGGAGTTACCGCCGCTGTTGCGATCCCGTCCCATTTTTCCATGAACCTTCGTGGCAAGAATGACGTCGTCGCGTCTTCCGACAAGCGCCTTCGCGACGATCTCCTCGGATTCGCCAGCAGAGTAGACGTCCGCCGTGTCGACAAAGTTGATCCCCGCATCGAGTGCGGCGTGGATGATCCGCACGGAGTCGCCGTGATCGGTGTTACCCCAGGCCCCGAACATCATCGCCCCGAGGCAGAAATTGCTGACGGAGATCCCGGTGGTGCCCAAGTTGCGGTAGCGCACTACTTCCTCGTTTCGTTCGAGCCGATTGATTGTGCGGTCACCCTATCCGTCAGAACCGTGACGGCGTCATCTCCGGGTAGCTTGTCAGGGTGCAAAATCTGGATAACAAAACCGATAGGGAGCAGGCCGACTTCTGGTTCGACCCGCTATGCCCGTGGGCCTGGATGACCTCTAGGTGGATGCTCGAAGTGGAGAAGGTCCGTCCGGTGGACACCCGCTGGCATGTGATGTCGCTGGCCGTGCTCAACGAGGGCCGCGAGGATCTACCCGAGCGATACAGGGACCTTATGAAAAAGGCCTTCGGCCCGGTCCGCGTCTGCATCGCCGCCGCGCAGAGTCACGGGCACGAGGTGCTGTTACCTCTTTACAGTGCGCTGGGGCAGCGGATCCATCTTGAAAAGCGCGAGGACGACGCAATCATCTCGGACGCGTTGGAAGCGTGTGGCCTTCCGGCCGATCTCGCCGCCGCTGCGACGAGCACGGACCTCGACGAGGAGTTGCGACGCTCGCACCACGAAGGGATGGACCCGGTCGGCTACGACGTCGGGACTCCGGTGATCCATGTGAAGGGCGTTGCGTTCTTCGGGCCCGTGGTGACCCCCGCTCCGAAGGGTGAGGCCGCCGGGCGGCTCTGGGACGGCGTCACGCTTTGCGCGGGGATCGACGGGTTCTACGAGCTGAAGCGCTCCAGGACGCTGGGACCGATCTTCGACTGACAGTCCTGTCCCGCCAAGGTTTACCCTGTCCGCCGCTATCCGCCCGGATCCGATTTCGGTCCGATCTTCGCTTACTCAAACATATGTTCTGGTAGACTTGGTGTGGGCCTCGAGGTCGGCCTTTCGACCTCCTTCAGGAATGCGATGTTCTGAGGAGGTTCGAGGATGTTCGTTGATACGTCGAGTGACGCGGCGGCGCTGGGTGAGGGGGACAGGCAGGAGTACAAGGGGCTGTTTTCGACTGCTGGTGAGAGCGCCACCAATGTAGGCCAGTGGCTCGTGGAGCACCGTCTCGATATCGACAACGCCGAGGCGGAGTGGCTCGAGAACCTCAGCCAGTTCGACAGGGAGCAGCTGTGGGCGTTGGACGGCCAGTTCAGCTGCTGCTCGTGGTTGATGTGGCGCACGCAGATGGCTCGCTCGACGGCCTTCGAGAAGCTTCGGGTCGCACACGAGATGTTCCGCCGGCCGATCATCGCCGAAGCCTTCCGCAAGGGCACCCTGTCCTATTCGGCGGTCCGGGTGATTACCCGTATGGAGCGCCCGAGCACCGACGTCGACCAGGCGCTCGTAGAGCTCGCGTCGAGTGACAGGGCGAACGTGGCGGACATCGAAAAGGTCGTTCGCTCGTACGAGCAGTATGCAAACCAGGAGCGGCCCCCGGCCGACAGGACACTCGAGGCACGCGGGGTCCGTATCCGCCGCAGCTGCGACGGGAAGGGCGTCGGCCAGGTGACCATCACTTTGAGCGACTTGGAGATCGAAGAGTTCGCCGTCGCCCTCCAAGCGTTTATCGACCTTCGCTATCGCCCGGCCGGCCCGGCACCCGCTGGCGCCGGACCCGCGCCCGCCAGCCCTGTGGACGAGTCTCCACAAGTAGACACTGACGCCGCCGAACCGTGGGAGGCGCCGCTGGAGGAAGCCGGACGAGCCGGGAGAATGGCAGACGCCTTTATGGACCTCGTGAGTGCCGGGCTCGGAGCTGCGGACGGCGGCCACGTTGTGGGAGCCGACCGCTACCTAGTCCATTTCGTCACCCGAGACGGCGGTGAGACAATCACGCTTCCAGACGGCACGCCCGTGGTACCCGAAGACGCCGGTGCTGTCGATTGCGACTCCAGCAGTGTGAACCACAACGTGGACGAGCACGGTGAGCTGCTGTCACTCGGACGCAAGACGCGCAACTGGAGTACTGCCCAGCGCAGGGCTATCAGGGTCCGGGATGCGGGCCGCTGCCGCTTCCCAGGCTGCCAATATACGTATGTGGACATCCATCACATTCAGCCGTGGGACCAAGGTGGCGACACCGACGTTGCCAATGGCTGTTACCAGTGCCGGCGCCATCACAGGATGATCCACGCCGGGTACCGGTTGGAGGGGGATCCGAACGGGGAACTTCGCTTCTACCGGCCGGGCGGTAGCTACATCGGCTCCACCTACGGAAGGCTCACCAGCCAATCGACGAGGAGCATGCTGACGGCCTCGGCTCGCTCCTGCTGGACCCAATGACCGCAGCCGGGCAGGATGTGGCTTCCCCGCAAACCTGGAAGTGTCTGCGAGTGCCTTTCGATTGCGCGGGCGCCCCATATCGCGGGGCCGTCCTTCTCGCCCGCGATGAAGAGGGACGGAACGGTTATCGGCTGCCCTTTCCATACCTGCAGGTCGCGCCAGTCGCGATCTACGTTGCGGTATCGGTTCAACGGCCCGCGAAAGCCGCTGTACTGGAACTGTTCGACGTAGACGTCGAGGTCGGCTTCGCTCAGCCAGGACGGCAAGCGGTCGACCGGTTGGAAACGGTCACGAAGGCGCCCGCCTGGACGGATGGTGGCTATCGTTGCGCCATCGGGCGACCGGGTCGCTTCCCCGGACGATCCCATATAGAAACCGAGAAGCCACGACCTCACGTCCGGCTCCGCCTCCGCCTCCGCGCGGCCCGGCTCCTGGAAGTAGCTGATGTAGAACTCCTCCCCCGACGCCTCCCCCATCTCGGCGAACACTTTCGTCGGCTGCCTGTTACCAGGAGGGCTGTAGGGGACGCTCAGAAGAGCGACCGCACGGAAGATATCGGGGCGAAGCATCGCCGAGTTCGCCGCTATCGGCGAACCCCAGTCGTGGCCGACCACGACCGCTTCTTCGACACCCAGAGCCTCGAGAACCCCCAGATTGTCGGAGACGTGAGCCAGCATGCCGTAGGCGTCGACGTCGATCGGCGCCGACGAGCGCCCGTAGCCACGCACGTCGATTGCTACTGCCCTGAATCCCGCTGCAGCTATAGCCGGGATCTGGTGGCGCCACGAGTACCACGACTCGGGGAAGCCGTGGACGAGAAGCACGACCGGTCCGGTGCCCTCTTCGACCAGATGGATTCGGGTCCCGCGAGCGTCTACGCAACTGTGTTTCAAGGTGTGGTCCCCTCTGTGGTAACGCTTGGGAACTCGGCTAGGCGCTTCGTCGACGTGAGTCCCCCGTCAACAACGATGGTCTGGCCAGTCACGTACGACGAGTCCTCCGAGGCGAGCCACACGGCGGCGGCGGCGATGTCGGCCGGAGTGCCGATGCGCCCGAGTGGCGTCCCGGCGGAGACGCCCGCAGCAACCAACGCGAGCACCTCCTCGGCGGCCACCGGATCCGAGTCAACACCGAGTCCCTTCGCGAAGATCGGCGTGGCGATACCGCCCGGATTGATGCAGTTGACCCGGATATCGAACGGGCCCTGCTCCAGCGCGACCGACCGTGTCAGTCCAATGACTGCCGCCTTGCACGCACTGTACACGTGGGGTCCCATACCCCCCATCAGACCCGCCACCGACGACGTGGAGATCACCGACCCGCCGCCCGTTACCTGCATCGCGGCGCAGGCGTGCTTCATGGAAAAGGCGACCCCTTTGAGAAGCACCGCCACGGTGCGGTCGAAGCCTTCCTCGTCGAGGTCTGTGATAGGGCCAGTCACTCCCCCAAAGCCAGCGTTTGCCACGCACACGTCGAGGCGGCCGTAGGTCTCGACGGCGGTCCGAACCGCCGCGGCGATGTCGCCCTCTACTGCGACGTCACAACGGACGAACCTGGCCCCGAGCCGGGATGCGACCTGCTCGCCACGGGAGCCGTCTATGTCGGCGACAACGACACGAGCCCCCTCCGCGACGAATCGGGTGGCGATACCTTCGCCGATGCCGCTGGCGGCGCCGGTTATGAGCGCTGTCTTGCATTCCAAACGTCCCATGCCACAGACCTTAACTCGCCAGGATCGAACCTCACGGTGGGTAGCGTGGCCAGATGAGCGAAGTCACCCTCCGCGGATCCGAGGAGGGACGGGAACGCCTGCTTCGCGTGACACGTCGCCGGGCCGGCGCCCTGCTCGGCGTCGTCACCGTCGTGTTCGTAGCGTCGACCGTGCTTCTAAGGGATGCCGCCTGGCTGTCGTGGGTCCAGGCTGCGACCCTTGCGTCGATGGTCGGAGGGCTGGCCGACTGGTTCGCGGTCACCGCCCTGTTCCGCCGTCCTCTCGGGTTGCCCATCCCCCACACCGCGATCATCGTGGAGAGGAAGGACCGCTTTGCGCAGACCCTTGGGTCGTTCGTGGCGGAGAGCTTCTTCAATACCGACGCCGTCATGAACAGGATCGATTCGACAGAGGCGATCCCACGCGCGGCGCGATGGCTTTCGGATACGGCGAACTCGGCGCTCGTTGCCTCCCAACTCGCCGCGATGCTAGGCGGGGCAATCGGGGCCCTCGACGACGCAGAGACCGCAGACCTGCTCAGCGCTACGGTGCGGACCCGGGTGGACAGCGTGCCTCTCGCCCCCCTGGCCGGGCGCGCCCTCGAAGCGCTCACACGGGACAGCCGCCACGAGGCAGTGCTCGGCACCGCTTGTGGTGCGCTCGGAGGCTGGCTGTCTTCGAACGGCATGGCCCTTCATGCCCGGCTCGGCGCACGATCACCTTGGTGGCTGCCCGGGCCGGTCAACCAGCGTCTGGTTGCTCGGATGCTGTCCAGGCTGGCCTCGGTCCTCTCGGATATGTCGGCGGACCCTTCGCACCCCGCCCGCATCCAACTCGACGAGGCTATCGCAACACTTGCCTCGAGACTCCAGAGCGATCCGCAACTCATCGAGCGCGGAGAGGAACTCAAAGCGGAACTTCTGGGCGCCGCGGAGTTGCGCGTCCTGACACGCACCATCTGGTCCGAGCTAGTCGGCGAGGTGCGCTCACAGACCGCCGATCCGGGCTCGGCGCTGCGAAGACGCCTTGCGCGCGCCGTCTCGAATGCCGGTGCAAGACTCGCCACCGACGCTGCTGTCGCCCGGGACGCCCAGCGCACTCTGAGAGCCGCTGTCGGCTACACGCTGGAGCACTTCGGCGACGACTTCGCCGGATTGGTGGCCGGCACGATCGAACGCTGGGACGGGGCAGAGGCATCCAAGCGGCTTGAGCTTCTTCTCGGTCCCGACCTTCAGTACATACGCATCAACGGCACGGTGATCGGCGGCCTCGCAGGGCTGGCGCTACACGCTGTGAGCGCACTCATCGGGTAGCACCAGCCTGCCAGAGACTTCAGCCTACTTTGACGGCCGAAACCTCGAACTCGAGGGTTACCTTCTCGCTGACCAGGACGCCGCCGGTCTCGAGGGGAGCGTTGAAAGAGATACCCCAGTCCTTTCGGTTGACCTCCACGCGGCCTTCGAGGCCTACACGGGAGTTACCCCACGGGTCTTTCGCGGGACCGCTCAGTTCGGCCTCGAAGCTGATCGACTTCGTGACTCCTTTAATGGTGAGGTCACCGACGACCGTATACGTGTCGTCTCCGGCCTTGGAGACCGCAGTGCTCTTGAAAGTGATCTTCGGATAGGTCTCCATGTCGAAGAAGTCGTTGCTGCGAAGATGGTTGTCGCGGTCCGCGTTCCGGGTGTCGACGCTCTTGGCTTCGATTTCGAGCTCGATGGTCGACGCTGCGGGGTTGTCGACATCCAAGTACCCGGTACCTTGGACCTCGTTGAACGACCCGCGCACCTTTGTCACCATGGCGTGGCGGGCCACGAAGCCGATACGCGAATGGGCCGGATCCAGGTTGTACTTGCCAGTGAGCTCGGAAGCGTCTGCCATCGGGTTTCTCCTTTTGTCGGGATGAGTTGCTCTCAGAGATCCTCAACGTAGTTGCGATCGCAACTATTCCGCGGGCATCACAATCTCTCGATAGTTAGGGCGACAGGTTGCTTATCGTGGGAGGCGTGGTCTACCAACATGTTGCGACGTTCGACGCACCCATAGACGATGTCTTCTCGTGGCATGCCCGTCGCGGGGCCATCCGCCGGCTCGTGCCTCCGTGGCAGCCGGTCACGGTCGCACGGGAAGCGGACTCGTTGGAAGACGGCGTCGCCGTCCTTTCCATGCCCGCTGGACTCTCCTGGCGGGCACGCCACGAGCCGGCAGGCTACGTCGCCGGCCGACGCTTTACCGATGTGCTCGACACAGCGGTTCTGGGGCAAGTGCTCACGTGGCGACACGTGCACAGCTTCTCCGAGTTGCCAGGTGGTCGTACTCAACTCACGGACGAGGTCCGCACGAGGCTCCCGGACCGTTTCCTTAAGCAGATGTTTGGCTACAGGGCCAGACAGGTCGCCGGCGATCTCGCTGCCCACAATCGATGGGGTACGTCCACGCAGAAGCGGCTCACGGTCGCGATGACGGGATCCTCGGGGTTGGTCGGCTCGGCATTGAGTGCCATGCTTAGTACCGGCGGTCATACCGTCGTGTCGCTTGTCCGGGGGGACACTCATCCTCCGGCCCGTCGGTGGGATCCGCAGGGTCCGGCCGAGGACCTACTTGAAGGTGTGGACACGGTGGTGCATCTCGCCGGGGCGCCCATCGCGGGCCGCTTCAGCCAGTCGCACAAAGATGCGATCTACGACAGTCGGGTGACGCCCACGCGTCTTTTGGCGCAGCTGGCAGCGAAGAGCGGTGTCAAGACCTTCGTATCGGCGTCCGCGATCGGCATCTACGGAGCTGACCGCGGCGACGAGGAGCTCACCGAGACCTCCGGGCGCGGGGACGGCTTCCTTGCAGACGTGGTCGACGCTTGGGAAGCGGCAGCCGACGCCGCTGCTGGCGGCAACACCCGGGTAGTCAAGGTCCGCACAGGAATCGTCCAGTCCCCGAGCGGCGGGGCGCTCGCCTTGCTGCGGCCCCTGTTCGCCGCCGGACTCGGCGGTCGCCTCGGAAACGGCCGTCAGTGGATGGCATGGATCGGCCTCGACGACCTGCTCGACGTCTACCTGCACAGCCTCATGGACGACGCGATCGACGGACCGATAAATGCCGTAGCACCGGAGCCGGTTCGCAACACGGACTACACCGCCACGCTCGCCATGGTGCTGCACCGTCCGGCGGTCCTGGCGGTGCCCCCGATCGGACCGCGCTTGCTCCTAGGCGCCGATGGGGCCAAGGAGGTCGCCGCAGCCAGCCAGAGGGTTCTCCCCACCCGGCTGACCGCTGTCGGGCATCCGTTCAGACACCCTGGGCTGGAAGAATGTCTGAGACACTGCCTCGGGCACATGCACACGGACGAGCAGCTCTAGACGCCCACAACGCCCTGAAGGTGCTTGATCAGCTCCCGGACATCGTATTTACGCTCGAAAGGTCCCCAGTACATCGAAGTCGACGCGCCCTTTCGAAAGCCGCCGCAGTCGGCGAGAATCCGCCTGAAATGATGCGGGACGAGTCTGGCTGCTGCGGCCGCCGCCTCTGACTTGGAGACCACGTTGCCTTGAAGGACGCCCACGGCGAGCCTTGCTGCCTGCAGGACGAACGGGGTCACGTCGCTGCGCATCACCATAGTTTTTCCGGAGGTGCCGGCTACGAGCCCCGCGAACTCGGAGGAGCACCACGAGCGCAGGTCCGCTTCCCGGTAGGCCACCACGGGCCAGTCAGGCCCGACGACTGGGACTGCCTCGTCGCGAAGCAAGGCTCTGGTGAGAGGAGTGTCGAGTCCTTTGTCCGCATGCGTCGCCTCCTCGTCGGCGATCTCCGCCCAGGTGGTGTACCACACGGACCCGTCCCGCTTCGCACGAGCGAGGACCCGTTCGCCGCGGCGTAGGCGTTCGAGGGGGACCGCTTCGAGCGGGCCGTCAGTTACGACGACGAGATCCACGTTCGAGAAGCGTTCGCTGAAATCGCCCAGCGCCAAGCCCCCTACCAGGTACATGGCGCTCAGGTGAGATCCGAGGTTCGCCTCTAGAGTCTTCAGGAATGAACCGATGCGGCCTTCGATCGCAGCAGGAACCACGCTCCCCAGTATGTCGGGATGTCATGCTGAAGTAGTGAAAGTACGCCACACCGTCGTGATCGGCGCCGGTATCGTCGGCCTCGCCACCGCGAGGGAACTCGCGGCTCGCGACACTTCCGCACGAGTGACCGTGCTCGACAAGGAGCCGGCGGTCGCCGCCCATCAAAGCTCGCACAACAGCGGGGTCGTACACGCCGGCGTCTACTACCAGCCAGGGTCGCTCAAGGCGCAGCTGTGCGTCGCAGGGCGCAGGCTTCTCGAAGAGTTCTGCGACGAGCACAGGATCGCCTTCGAGCGCTGCGGGAAGGTAGTCGTGGCTACCGACCCACACGAACTACTGGCGCTCGACGAGATCGAACGACGCGCAAGGGCGAACATGGTGCCCGACTTACGCCGGGTCGATCGTGCGGGCTTGGAGGACATCGAGCCGCACGCCGGAGGAATAGCCGCACTTCACTCGCCCTCGACTGCGATCGTCGACTACGGCGCTGTCGCACGTGCAATCGCCGGGTCGGGCCTTGTCGACGTGCGTCTCGGCTTCGACGTCGCCTCGATCCGTCGGCTTCGATCAGAGCTGGTCGTCGGTGCCAGGGCGGTAGGGGGCGCCGGAGCAGGCGAGGGCGCTGACACCCCGGAGCCGATATGCGCCGACCGGGTTATCATCTGTGGGGGCCTTGACGCCGACCGGTTGTCCGAATCTGCTGGCTATCGCCCGGCGGAGACAATTGTAGCCTTCCGCGGCGAGTACTGGCGTCTGAATCCCGACAGATCGCATCTCGTGCGCGGGCTCATCTACCCTGTCCCAGACCCCCGCTACCCATTTCTCGGGGTTCATTTCACCAAGCGCGTGGGCGGCGCCGTCGACATAGGGCCGAACGCGGTACTGGCGTTAGCGAGGGAAGGGTACCGCTGGAGCGACGTTGACCCGCGTTACCTTGCCCGGACCTACGCTTCGCCAGCGTTCCTTCGCATGGCGGCGGCCAATTGGAGGGCCGGCTTGCACGAGCTGGCGGGATCCTTATCCAAACGCCTCTTCGTCGACCGCGCGGCGCAACTTTTACCCGAACTGACTGTCGGCGACGTGATCCGAGGCCCTGCCGGAGTGCGGGCCCAGGCGATCGGGCCAAACGGCGCGCTAATCGACGACTTCGTCGTGGAGCGCTTTGGGGAAGGAGGCAACGTCGTCTCGGTGATCAACGCCCCCTCCCCCGCTGCTACGTCGGCGCTGGCCATCGGCCGCTACATAGCCGACCGGGTGCTGAGCGGGCGCTGAGCGATCCGCCCTAAAGCTATCCCGACGGAGCTGTCGTCGTCGTGGTGGGAGCAACCGTCGTCGACGGAGCAACCGTTGTCGAGGAGGAACCGGCCGCACTTGCAGGGAGCTTGTTCGCCTGCTGGATTGCGATCCTCGCAGCGTTAACGTCGGCCTGGTAGGTACCGAGATCACCTGCTTGGAGGGCAGCTTGTGCGTTGTCCAGGTCGGCGTTTGCCTGTGCAAGAAGCGAAGAGACGGTGGAACCGGCTGCAGGTATCGGCACCGTGGTCGGTGTCGGGGACAGCGTGGTCGGCGAGGTAGAGGCCGAAGACCCCGATCCGCTTGACGGCGTGATAGTCGGGTTCTGGGCGGCCGCCGTATTGCAGTAGTTGCTGAATGGCTGGCTGCCGTCCGGGTTCGTGATCTGGCAAAGAGCGGCGTCGACTGAAGCATTCGAGCTGTGGTACGCCGTGTTGTTGTAGACAACCACGACGTCATCGAGGGTTGGAATATGGGCCGCCGTCGATTCGACGAAGATGGGTTCCACGTAGAGCAACGAGTTGTCGATTGGGACGATGTCGACCTCGCCCAGCTCTACCTCCGAGCCGTTCTGATTGTAGAGCGTCAGCTCACGCGAGATCGCGGCGTTTGACTTAATAGCATTTGAAATCAGTCCAGGACCGTCGATGGTTTCACCCGCCGGAAGCTGGTAGAGAGTCAACTGACCGTAGGTTCCCTGGTTGGACGAGCCCATCATGAAGGCCGTCAGGTTCTGACTAGAGCCGGAAGCGGAGATCGGCACGAACGGGGTCAGCAAGGAGAAATTCACGCCTGGCTGCTTAGTATCTGGGAGTGCCGCCTCTACATACTGAGGCTGGAGACGAGCGACGGCAGACGTCAACTGGCCGTTGGCTCCGATGATCGTCTGGCCGACGGGCGTCGAGTTGAGAGGACCGCTGCCGGGGTCCGGCGACACCGCCCACGCCTGCGCCTGGCTGTAGAAGGCAGCGGCGGTGTTAAGATGGTACTTGCCGTACATGTTGGTCTGGACCTGGAACAGGTTCTCCGGGTAGCGCCAGTGTGCGGTTATACCCGGCACCAGCTTGTCGGCAAGGGACACAGGCGTGAAGAGACCCGGGAAGATCCGCTCGTAGACCTGGAGGATCGGATCACCGGTTCCCATGTCGAAGAAGTACATGCTCCCGTTGTAAGCGTTGACCACGACCTTCACCGAGTTACGTACGTAGTTGAAGTTCGATTGCAACCCGCTTGTGAGGGGGAGGCCGTCGAGATTCGCCTCCTGGGAGTACGGGTAGTTGTTGGACGTGGTGTAGGCGTTCAGCACCCAGTAGGTGTTCCCGTTGAGAACCACCGCATACGGGTTCGAGCCGAGTTGCAGGAACGGCGCCACTTTCGCCACCCGTTGGGAGACGTTGCGGTAGAAGATGACCTTTGACGACGGCGTGATCTGCCCCGAGAGTACGAAGTTCGCGTCCCCGAAGCGCAAGGCGAACGCCGCCCGACGCACGAGGCTGCCGGCGTTGACGCCTCCCGACCCGGAGTAGTGGTTCGTGATCTGAGCTCCAGTGGTGCTCTCGTAGTCCAACTCGGGGGTTTGGGAGTTCGCTATGACATAGCCGGTGTCAGCCGGGTTGTCGTCGAAATAGATCTGTGAGCCCTTCTCGCTGAGCTGAAGCGAAGGGTCCGATGCGCTAGCGGGAAGACCGGAAAGCACGAAGTTCGGGTTGCCCGACGAGGTAACACCGGCCTGGCCGACGGGAACGGCGACCGCTCCGTAGCCGTGCGTGTACTCGAGGTGCTGGTTGACGAAACCGGACGGAACCTGGCTGTTGAGCTCCCTTACCGAAGTGATAGTGGCGGTCTGTTGGGTTGTTCCATTGACGTTGAGCTGGTAGCGGTCGAGATAAAGCGAGTTGAACGAGTAATAGGATCGCAGTGCCTGGAACTTGTCAATCGTATTGACGATATTGACCGAGGGGTCGAGGAGGCGAATATTCGAGAGCGTCTGGCGATTGACCTGAGCCTGAGCAGATGACCCTTGGATCTCGGATGTCGTTACCGTCGGACTGTAGTTGTAGCCGCCGACGACGTTGACGTTGTTGATCCCGTATGCCGCTCTCGTCGCGTCGATGTTGCGTTGGATGTAGATCGACTCCTTGGTCAACTCGGACGGGTTGACGTTGAGCGACTGGTATAGAGCCGGGTACACGGTGCCCGCCAGAAGCGACACCAACGCCCACAGCGCCACGCCCACCGCAGGGAGGACCCAACCGCGCTGGCGTATGTTTGCAAGGAACAGCAAAGCTGCGATTACGGCTATCACCATCAGCAAGAACTTTGCGGGTGCGCTTGCATGAACGCTCGTGGCCGTGGCGCCGTTGACGATGTGGGATCGGGAAAGCACGAGCGCCAGACGGTTGTAGTAGTAGGCGACCGCCTTGATCAACGCCAGGATCCCGAGCAGGACCGACAGGTGGGCTTTGACCGACGGACGCACCCGCCCGATGCGAGCCTGAGGAACTATGCCGCCGTTCAGGAAATAGGCGACGGCTGTGACGATCAGAGTTACGACGATCGCGTCGAAGGCCCAGCTGATCAGGAAGCTTATGAACGGAAGTGAGAAGACGTAAAAGGAAACGTCCTTGTGAAATTGGGGATCGACGATGTGGAAGCTGACCTGGTAGCGGAACATGTCCCAGTTCTTCCACTGCCTGTCAGCCCCGATACCCCCGAGGACCGCGAAAACGAGGCTGGCGACGAGCCGTAGACGGCCGGCTCGCGGCGCCGCAAACAACCGGTACCTTATGACGAACTCGCTGAGCGGCCCGACCTCCGAATCGCCGGGAGCGAGCTTGTGCGCAACTGTGAGACTCGCGAAGAGAAGCACGAAGAACACGGCGATAAACACGACGGACAGGACGATCTCGGTCGCGATGATCGTCCGGAACACGCCAGCGAAGTGGACCGAGTCGAACCACAGGTAGTCGGTCCAAAGGATTGCGAGACTGCGCAGCGAAAGGATCAAGATGATGATCACCACGGCAGCGGCGATCAGGCCTATCCGCAACTTTCTAGAAGCGCGAGGGATCCTACGGCTGAATTCTGGGGGCGTACGCATCGGCGCCGCCGAGCCTACAGGGTCATCACGGCTGTGATGCAGCCACCGCCACCGGAACTAACAGACAACGGCACCCGCTGTGGGCGGGCGGGTGAAGCTGACCGGTCGGAAACTCCTCCGGCTTGAGCAGCTCGCCGGCCAGTGCATCGTCGTCGCAGTCCGGGCATGGACCGTCGGGGTCGTCGACGATCCACCGCAGAGCCACCCCTCCCGGTACCGTGCTCCAGGTACCTCTCGAGAACGCCGCGCAAAGCGCATCTCCTCCGAGGCGTTCGATGCGCTGCGATTTCCACTCGCGATAGGCGGACCCTATAGCCTCGACGAGTACCTCGCGGTCCTCCACGTGACCAGCTGGTCCGTCGGCAGAGACGGACTCGATGGCTTGCTCGAGGCGGCGGCGAAGCGTGGTCGCGAGGCCCTTCGCGCACGTGTCTGCGAGATCGTCTACGGGAGTCGACCCGCCTTGGTCCGGCCCGTCGGAGCCCGACGTCTCGAGGCATTGCGCGGCGAACGCCGACCCTTTGGCGGCAGCCTGTGAAAGTAGGGGCGCCACGATAGTGACGTAGTTCGCCACCTGGGCTTCCTCGACTCCGAGAAGCGCCTCGGCGTTCAGGTCCCCGCTCAGGAGACGAAGCTTGTCGAGCAGATCGTTCTGCTCGTCTTGCAGCGCTCGCTTCAGCGACCTCGTCAGAACCATCTCCAACTCTCCGACAGCCGACTCGCGTCTCTGGAGAAGCGACTCTTCCTCGTCGGATATAGCGTCGTCGGGTTCATCGCTAAGAGCGAGACTCTTGTCGTCGCCGACGGCCGTCTCATCTGAAGCAGGTTCAGCCCCGGTCTTCATCTCCGCTTCGGGCGGAGCTTCACTGCGGTTGGCTCTGATCCGAGCGAAGAGCTCGTCGACTGCACTACCAGTAGCGCCAACGCTCGCCGCCTCGACGCTACCGCCAGGCTCATCGGCGCCCGGCTCAATCGAGGGCGGCTCGATGGACACCGGCTCTCCGACCTCGCCGCGAAGGCGCCTCCCGACTGCATCTGCGGCCGCTCTGGCCTCAGCGTCTGCTCGTGCCAGTTCCGACTGCACGTCGTCGAGGGTCCTTCGAACCAGGGCGTAGCTGTCGATCAGCCGCTCGCGCCCAGCTCGGAGCTGCTCGATCTGCACAGTAGCCACCCGCCGGCGACGCGCAAGGTCCTCCAGGATCCGTTCGCGGTTGGCGTTCGCGCCCTCGATAAGCACCAGGCGGTCCTGTTCGGCTTTCGCAGCTATGGCCGCTGCTTCGTTTCGGGACCGTTCCAAAAGCTCCGCGGCGTCGCTTTGAGCTTTCTCGAGCAATTTGGAGGCAGACTCCTCTGACTCACGCAGCTTCTCGTCGACCGACGCGGCGCAATCATTTCTCATCGCTTCGACATCTTGTTCCGCTTTGTCGATCAAGCTTTCGGCTTGAGCCTTCGCGTCAGCAAGAAGCGCTTCGGCCTCGGCCCGTGAATCGGACATGCGCTGTTCGGCGTCAGCTGCCGCCTTTGCGCGAAGCTCTGCCGCAGCAGCCCTGGCCGTGCGGAGCACGCTCGCTGTCTCGTCGCCGACTGCGTCTATCAGAGCTTCCTCGTCAAGCACCGGCGGCCGCGCCGCCCGCTCCTCTGCGGAACGCCAAACCGACTCGAGGTGCTCTGCGCGTTCCCTCCACGCCCGCACATCAGTGGCTACCCGAGCGAGAAAGGCGCGGACCTCCCCTGGGTCCAAACCTCGGAACGCAGACGTAAAAGACTGAGACTGGATCAGCTCAGGGGTCAGTGAGG
>JAKBBS010000286.1 GCA_021808425.1 Actinomycetes bacterium | reverse complement strand
ACGTCGAAGCGCCAGCCACCCGCGAAGGCAATCTTCGATCAAGACTCCCAATCCGAAGTGCCAGCGGCTCCGAGCGTCGCGGAACGACCCCGACCAGCAGCGAGGCCGGCGCGGGAGCCCGACGGAAACCGCAACTCGATACGTATCACCAGCCAAGCTCGCCCAGCGCCCCTGCCCGCCGCGCCGGCGGCGGCCAACGAACCTCCAATGGCATCGCCGCCGCAAAGGCAACAAGTACGCGTCGGCCCACCACCCCTCCCACCTTCGGCCAATCCCGCCGCCAGACCTGCCAAAGCGCGCTCGGGCAGCGGGCCAGTCAGGCGGTCGTCGACGGGTAAGGCCACCGCCGTGCTCGCCGCAGGAACGCTCGCCTCGCGCCTGACTGGATTCGCGAGGGTGCTCGCGATCGGGTACGTGCTCGGCGTCAGCCCGCTTTCCGACGCGTTCAACTACGCGAACGGAATCCCGAACATCATCTACGATCTCCTCCTGGGAGGAATCCTGGCAGCGACGCTGATCCCCGTCTTCGTCGATCAACTCGCCGCGGATGACGCCCGCGAGACGTCGCACTCGGTTTCGGCTGTGCTAACGGCGATCTCCGCTGGGCTCGTCGCGGCCAGCGCAGCCTTGTGGGTGCTAGCGCCGTACATCATCGACTTCTACCTCGTCCTTGAGCACGGCAGGGCGGCGGGGGCCGAGCGTGCCCTTGCGACGCGGCTGTTGCGCTATTTCGCTCCGCAGGTCTTTTTCCTAGGCGCAACCGTAGCCAGCACAGCTGTCCTCAATACGCGGCGACGCTTCGCCGCTGCCGCCTTCTCCCCCGTAGTCAACAACGTGGTTGCGATCGCCGCGCTGATCGCAACGAAGATCGTCGCCGGCTCGATTCTCGCCCCCGCAGCCATCGGCTCGACATCGTCTCTCGACGCGTTCACTGCCGACTCGAAGGCGATAACAATCCTCGGCGTCGGGACCACTCTCGGCTACGCCGTGCAACTTTTGTTGCAGCTTCCGAGCATGCACCGTCTCGGACTCAAACTGCGGCCGGTGTGGGATCCACGCCACCCTGCCGTGCGGCGTGTCGCAGCGCTGTCGGGATGGATCCTCGGTGTCGTCCTCGCCAACCAGGCGTCTCTCGCGTTGGTGCTTATTCTCGCCGGCCGCACGAAGGGAGGGGTCACCGCGTACCAGTTCGCGTACCAGTTCTTCCAGCTGCCGAACGCGCTGGTCGCCGTGTCGGTGGCGTCCGCGATCATGCCCGACTTGGCGCAGCGGTGGAGCTCAGGGGCGACCGTCGGATTCGAGCGCCAATTCGTGAAAGGGCTGCGGGTAACTCTCGCCATCTTGATCCCGCTGTGCATCGTCTATCTGGTGGTAGCCCAGCCGCTCGTCTCGCTGGCGATCCACCACGGGGCCGTGACCGGATCCGGTACTCGCCTGGTCACCTCGACGCTCGTAGCGTTCGTGGTCGGCCTTCCAGGCTTCGCCGCCTTCTTCTTGTTGATGAGGGTTTATCAGGCCATGCAAGACGCACGAGGAATGTTCCGCATCTACGTCATCGAGAACGTGCTGACGGTGATTGCCGCTTTCGGGCTCAACGTCGTGCTCGGCGTGCCAGGGCTGGCCCTAGCTTGGGTGGCCCCCTACAGCGTCGCCGCCGTGTGGGCGGTCGTGGATCTGAAACGGCGGGCAGGGACCTTCGGCGGATGGCTCACGGTGCGCGCTCTTGTCCGGATCGCAATCGCGTCAGCCGTCGCGGGCGGCGGAGCTTTCGCGGTCGGCCTCGCCTTCGCCGGCAACCAAAGCGACCCGCTCCTCGCTGTGCGCGTCGCAGCGCAGGTGCTCGTCGCTGTCGGGATCTTCACCTATGTCGGTTCCAAGCTGCACGTGCGCGAGCTGGCGCTCATCACACGCCCCCTGCGCCGTCTAGGCCTGCCGGGGTTCGCGCTCCCCCAGCGCTGATCGACCCGCCTGGCTTGCTGCCGCCTCGACGGCGAGACGGTCGACCATGTCGTTCATCGGGTCCCCCGAGTGTCCTTTCACCCAACGGAAGCGCACCCTGCCCGGTGCGGCCAGATACGCCGCGACGAGCGGCTCCCAGAGGTCACGGTTCGCGACGGGCTTCTTCTGGCTGTTCAGCCATCCCCGGGCGATCCAGCCCTGCCACCACCTGTCGCGAAAACAATTGACCACATACGTCGAGTCGCTCACCACGACGAGGGATCCGGAAAGAAATGTGACCGCGTCGACGACCGCCGTCAGCTCCATCCGCTGGTTCGTCGTGTGAGAGTCCGCCCCGCTTCGATACCGCGTCGATCCGACCGCCCACGCCCACCCTCCCGGGCCAGGATTACCCGAGCAGGCCCCGTCCGTGTAGACGACGGTGGCATCCGAAGCAGACGTGTCAGGCATCGCTACAGCTTGCCCGCTCTAGCTGGCTCGCTGCGAAAGGCGGACCCCGACACTGTCCGATCGGCACCTTGGTAACCGTCACGCTCGCGCCAGCGCGAGTATGGAGTGTGATCTTCGACGGTTTCTCACACCAGCTTCCCGACATCGATCCCGTGGAGACGTCCGAGTGGATTGACTCCTTCGACGCCATCGTCGACGCACGGGGAAAGAACCGGGCCCGTTTTCTGCTCATGAAGCTCCTAGAGCGGGCTCGCGCGAACCAGGTCGGCTTCCCTGCGACGGTCTCGACCCCGTACGTCAACACGATCCCCCCCGACCAGGAACCGTGGTTCCCCGGCGACGAGCACATCGAGAGGCGCATCCGGGCGTATATCCGCTGGAACGCGGCGATCATGGTGGTGCGGGCGAACCACCTGGCGGAGGGTATCGGCGGCCACCTCGCCACGTTCGCCTCCTCGGCCAGCCTTTACGAGGTCGGCTTCAACCATTTCTTCCGTGGCAAGGCCAACGGGCAGGCCGGCGACCAGGTCTACTTCCAGGGCCATGCAGCTCCCGGCATCTACGCGAGGGCTTTCCTGGAGGGCCGCCTGAGCGAAGGTCAGCTGGAGCATTTTCGGATGGAGCTGCAAGGGCGCCGTCCGACGTCAAAAGGTGAACCAGGTCCGGGCGGCCTGTCGTCTTACCCGCATCCGCGCCTGATGCCCGACTTCTGGGAGTTCCCCACCGTCTCGATGGGTATCGGCCCGCTCAACGCCATCTACCAGGCCCACTTCAACCGATACCTGCACAACCGCCGCATCGTAGACACTTCAGCGAGCCGGGTTTGGTGTTACCTGGGCGACGGTGAATGCGACGAACCCGAGACCCTCGGCGCGCTGTCGCTGGCGGGCAGGGAGCAGCTCGACAACTTGATTTTCGTCGTCAACTGCAACCTGCAGCGCCTCGACGGCCCTGTGCGCGGTAACGGCAAGATCATCCAGGAGCTCGAGGCGACGTTCAGGGGCGCAGGCTGGAACGTGCTCAAGGTCGTGTGGGGTTCCAAGTGGGACGACCTGCTCGCTCGCGACGTCGACGGGGCGCTGCTCAACAAGATGAACACGACCGTCGACGGTGAGTTCCAAAAGTACGCCACCGAGGACGGGGCCTACATCCGCGAGCATTTCTTCGGCCCGGACCCGCGGCTTCGAGCCCTCGTCGAGCACCTCTCAGACGAGGACCTGCTGAACCTGCCGCGCGGCGGCCACGACTACCGAAAGCTCTACGCCGCCTACAAGGCTGCGACGGAGACCACCGGTCAGCCGACGGTGATCCTCGCAAAGACGATCAAAGGCTGGACTCTCGGCCCCGAGATCGAGGCACGCAACTCGACCCATCAGATCAAGAAGATGAACGCAGCGCAACTGAAGCTGCTCCGCGACCGGCTGTACCTGCAGGAGGAGATACCCGACTCGGCGCTCGAAGGCGGCGAGCCGCCGTTCTTCCGTCCGTCGGCGGACTCGGTCGAGTACCGCTACATGGTCGAGCGCCGCCAGGCCCTCAGCGGGTCGCTACCGCACCGCACCGTCAGGTCCAATCCCCTGCCGGCCCCTGACGCCAAGGCGCTAGCCGAGTTCGACAGCGGATCAGGCTCGCGTGCCGTGTCGACGACCATGGCGTTCGCTGTGATGATTCGCAACCTGTTAGATCGGGAAGAGC
>JAKBBS010000285.1 GCA_021808425.1 Actinomycetes bacterium | reverse complement strand
CGAGCCCCGGTCCTTGAACGACAATGTCGGCATCGCGAAGTCCAGCTTGACCAGCACGCCCTCTCCGGTCCGAACCACGGGGGTGCACCCCTCTCCGAGCGTGACCTGCGACCCGTGATCGCCTTCACCGACCGAGGGCAGCGCATGACGGTAGCGCCAGAGCGACCACTGACTTGAGTCGACGCCCTCGAACGATGCGAAGGACGGTGCTCCGGCCAGGTCGAAGGCGCCGCCGCACGGGCATCTCCAGACGCCTTCGTGTAGTCCGTGCGTCTGAGCGCAGTCGTGACACTGATACGACAGCATCCCCGAATGGTAACGGCCCTAGGATCAGGTCGGCCGTCGATACGGGCGTTCGAAGGAGGACTGGTGGATCTAGAGATAGCAGGTCGTGCGGCGTTGGTGACGGGCGCTTCCCAAGGCCTCGGCTTCGCGTCGGCCTTGGCATTGGCGGCGGAAGGTGCGGACGTGGCGATCACCGGCCGCGACGCCGAACGGCTCTCCCGGGCCGCTGAACGGATCAAGTCGGAGACGGGGCGCGATGTGTTAGCGCTCCTAGGCGACATAACCGATCCGAACGAACCCGCCCGGGCAGTTCAGGCGACCGCGGAACGCTTCGGTCGGTTGGACATCCTGGTAGCGAACGCCGGGGGTCCACCGCCCAAAAGGGCGCTGGAGGTCACGACAGAGGATATCGACGCCGCGGTCAACGCGAACCTCGCGACGACTGTCCGCCTGGTGCAACAAGCGCGCCCGCACCTTCGGGAGGCCGGCGAGGGCCGTGTCTGTGCTATCACGAGCCACTCCGTTCTGCAGCCGATACCCAGCCTCTCGCTCTCAAACCTCGCAAGGGCAGGGCTGTGGGGATGGGCGAAGACGGCGGCGAAGGAGCTCTTCGCTGAGGGCGTCACGCTCAACTTGGTCTGCCCCGGTAAGCACAACACCGAGCGCCTGGCTGCACTAGGGATGTCGGGATCGGCGGGCGATCCAGCTGACTTCGGCAAGGTCGTCGCTTTCCTTTGCTCAGGACCGGCACGCTACATTTCGGCGACTACGATCGTGGTCGACGGCGGGGAGATTCTGGGTCTTTGACGAGGTGGCGAGGGACGTTCGTCGTTTGATGGAGTATCCCAATTGATGGAGCGGCATTGCTGACGGTCTCGAGCTACCGGGACTGCCGGGACGCGTATCGTCACCGGGACCTGCGCCAAGCGTTGTACGACGAAGGCGCGGCGTTGATGGGCGACGTCATCGTCAACCTGCACGGCGAGGCGCACCGGGACCGGCGTCGCTTGGAGAACCGACTCTTTCGCCGCGACGTGTTCATGTATTGGGAGCGCGAGGTCATACCTGAGGTAGTCGAACGCGTCCTTGCGCCCGCTGTCGAGGCCGGGACGGGCGATCTCGTCGCGTTGGCTCGACGGGCGATGCTGACTCTCGCCGTCCGCATCGCTGGTGTGGACCTTCAAGATGGCAGCGACAGCGAGTTCGATGACCTCTTCGAGATCATGAGCCGGTTGAGCCGGGCCTCGACGGTCGCTCACGCAACTGGCAGCAAGGCTGCCATTATTGAAACCGGCTTGCGGGCGCTCGACGAGTTCGACGAGCGCTTCTTGCAACCCTCGATACGCCGCCGAATGTCGATTATCGAATCGGGCTCCGAGCAGACGCCGGCCGACGTGCTCTCGACGCTTCTAGAGAACCGGGACGCGCTTGACCTACCCCCTGAAGTGCTGCGCAGGGAGGTGGCCTACTTCCCGTGGGTCGGATCCCACTCGACGTCCAATGCTTTGGCGCACGCAATGGACCGAATCTTCGACTGGCTAGTGAAGCGGCCCGCAGAGCGAAACTTGCTTGGCGGCGATCCAGAGCTGACGCAGCGTTTCGTGCACGAATCGCTACGCCTGCACCCGCCGAGCCCTGTCGCCTTACGCCGGGCCGTTGTCGACGTCCGCCTCGCCAGTGGGGTGCACGTGCCGGCAGGAGAGACCGTCGTCATCGACGTGTCGGCAGCCAATCGCGACCCGGACGTCTTCGGGCCGGCCGCTTCGGAGTTCGATCCTCACCGGGACCTACCCGAGGGAGTGCCACTCTGGGGGCTTTCGTTCGGCACCGGCTTCCATTCCTGCCTCGGCCAGGAGCTTGCGGGCGGCGTGGCCCCAGACGGAGGGAACCATAAAAGCCCCCTCTACGGAGCAATCGCGGTAGTGGCCAGGGAGCTTCTACGCCACGGCGCTACACCGGACCCCGATAACCCACCGTCGCTTGATGCCGAGTCGACCCGGCCGCACTTCGGTCGCTACCCGATCCGGCTCGGCTGAGCGTCAGGTGATGTTGAAGATCCGCCGGGCGTTACCGCCGAGCACTGCCGCTTTCTCGTCGTCTCTCAGGTCGAGTCCTTCGACCATCGCCACGCTGCGGACCTCTTGGTCCCAGCCGGCGAAGTTGGTGCCTAGCAGGACCCGCTCGGCGCCTTCCGTCGCTACCAGGTAGGCGAGGGCATCGTCTCGGTGCACCGCGGTGTCGAAGCTCAGCTGAGCCCACTGGTCTTCGAAGCTGCGTGAAAGCAGGCCCGGTCCCCATGGTCGTTTGGCCAACCCGGCTTCGAGGCGACCCTTCTGATACGGAGCAAACCCGCCGCCGTGAGGCACGTGAACTCTGAGCCGCGGATGGCGATCGAGTACCCCGCCGAGCAGTAAGTGCGCTACGGCGATCGCCTCGTCTACCAGGAACCCGTACAGGATCTCCAGGTCCCAGGGTGCGAGCATCGCGTCGGAGGCGCCTTCGCTGCTTCGCGGCGCCGGGTGGACCACCACGGGAACGCCGAGCTCCTCATGAGCCGACCAAAGTTCGTCGAAGCGACTATCCGAGAGCGCCATCCCGTCGATCTCGCTGCCGATATAGGAGGCGACAAGTCCAAGGTCGCGAGCAGCGCGTCGCAACTCGGTGCACGCCGAGTCGGGGTCCTGCATCGGAAGGGCGGCAGCTCCGTGCAGGCGGGGCTCGCCACGGGCGATCTCGGCTACAAGGTCGTTGTGGCGCCGAACGAACCTGGTCGCCACGTCGAGGGGCTGGCGGTAGAAGTAGGTGATCGGGTTTGGTGAGACGAGCTGCTCGTCGATCCCAAGCTCGCCCATGCGTTCGAGGCGAAGGGCGACGTCGCTGAACGGGCTCCCCGCGAATTTGACGTCCTCCAGTACATAGGATCCGGATCGGAAAAAAGGCGTCCCGTCCTTGCGTAGCCCCATCTCCGGTCCAGCAGGCCCGCAGCAGCCCATAACCCCCGGAAGGAGGATGTGGGAGTGGACATCGAGAACGGTTGTCGTCACGAGCTCTTGGACTATAGTAAGGAATCCAATCAACTGCCTTGTGATACGAGACCGGAGAAGAGGATTGTGACCTTGACTTTGCTCCGGGGTGGGACCGTGATCGACGGGACGGGATCGCCGCCACGCCCTGACACAGCACTACTGATCGACGGCGACCGGATAGTCGGCGTCGGCGACGCAGTGAGCGACGCGGGGAAACATGTTGGCGGTGGGGACAACGACGTCGAAGTTCTCGACGTGACCGGGCTCACGGTGATGCCAGGGCTCATCGACTCGCACTGTCACATAACGCTCGGTGAGCCCGCCTCCAACGACGAGCTGTTCTTCCACCGGGAGCCGGCGTTCGCTGCGATGCTCGCCGCGTTCAACGTGAAGAAGCTTTTGCTCGCCGGTGTCACGAGCTTTCTCGACGCGGACGGCCTCTACAACATCGGCCCCGCCTTGCGCGATGCGATCGAGTCCGGAATGGTACAAGGTCCCACCATGCGCAGCGGCGGTTACGCTCTGATGACCGCAGTCGGTGGCACCGCGGGAAGGATGATCCCCGACGAGGGAACCGCGGGATACGCCGAGGTGGTGCGCAACCGCGACGAGATGGTCCTCGCGACCCGTCGACAGATCAAACAGGGCGCGGATGTCATAAAGATCCATGCGACCGGCGCCATCCCGACCAAAACCGGCGAGCTCCCGGTCTGGACCTTCGAGGAGCTGAAGACGGTCTGCGACACCGCCCACGATCTCGGGACCCGCGTGGTGGCCCACTGTCGAGGCGCGCAAAGCACCCGC
>JAKBBS010000284.1 GCA_021808425.1 Actinomycetes bacterium | reverse complement strand
TCTTCGCCTTCTCCGCCGCCTCCTTCAGGCGTTGGATGGCCATCTTGTCCACGGACAGGTCGACACCGTCGGTGTCCTTGAACGACTTGACCAGCCAGTCGATGACCCTCTGGTCCCAGTCGTCGCCCCCCAAATGCGTGTTCCCGCTAGTCGACTTGACCTGGAAAATGCCCTCCGAGATGTCGAGAACCGACACGTCGAAAGTACCGCCGCCCAGGTCGAATACGAGGACGGTCTGCTCTTCCTCCTTGTCGAGGCCGTACGCGAGCGCAGCGGCGGTCGGCTCGTTGATGATACGCAGGACCTCGAGGCCTGCCACCTGGCCGGCCTCCTTGGTGGCGGTGCGCTGCGCATCGTCGAAGTACGCGGGAACGGTGATGACCGCCTGGGTGACGGTGTCGCCGAGGTAGCTTTCCGCGTCCCGCTTGAGCTTCTGGAGGATACGCGCCGAGATCTCCTGGGCGTTGTAGCTCTTCGAGCCGATCGCGATCTTCCACGAGTTGTCGCCCATGTGGCGCTTGACCGAGCGGATCGTCCGATCGGGGTTCGTTATCGCCTGTCGCTTGGCGACCTCGCCGACCAGCACCTCATCGGACTTCGAGAAGCCGACCACAGACGGGGTGGTACGCGCGCCTTCCGCGTTGGGTATAACCACCGGTTCGCCCGCCTCCAACACGCTGACGACTGAGTTAGTGGTACCAAGATCGATACCGACGGCCTTGGGCATTCGTGCCTCCGAGAGTTCTAGTTGATGGTTCGACGACCAGTGTAGACCAAACTTGAGTCACGGTGACTTAGAAATCTTTAGTCACCCATAGTTCTGTATTACGTAGTAGCATAGCCCGTATTACAACCATGGTGAGCTTCCGGGTGGCCGATGACGATGTTCGCCGCGTCGACGAGTGGGCGAACCTCCTTTGCGTTGACCGCACCACGCTTCTTCGAGACGCCCTAATGGCGTACATCGCCCGCCTCGCCGGCGAGCACGATGCAGCGGCATACCAGCGTCAGCCGTTCAGCGAGGAGGAACTGGCCTTCGCTGCAGCGGAGGACTGGGGACCGGCCGAGGAGACTGGGGACCGGCCGAGGACTGGTCGGACCTAGCCGCCTGGTTGGACGAGCGCGATGCAAAGGGGTGAGGTTTGGTTCGCGGCTGTCCCCGGCGGCGGAGATAGACCGGTCTTGATCCTTACCCGTGATCCTGTCGCCGATCGAATCGGCCATCTTGTCGTAGCCGTCCTAACCCGTACTCGCCGGAACCTGATATCAGAGTTGCCGCTTGGTCCCGAAGATGGAATGCCGGTCGAATCTGTTGTGAGCTTCGACAATCTGCGCACACTGCCACGTGAGACCTTCCGCAGAAAGGTGACCACCCTGAGCGACCAGAAGATGGCGGCCGCGTGTCGAACCTTACGCGTCGCTCTCGGATGCATCTAAGCAGATAGGAATCGTCGCCGAGTCCTGCCGAGATCGAAACCTCACCGGGTGACCTTGTACCGTTCAAGAGGGTGTGCGGGCAAGTATCGCCCCGCCGCCATTGGTGCAGACCCTGCCTGCGCGAGCGCCGGCGGTGAACCCACGGCGAACGGCGTATGGCCGGCGTCCGGGTATCATTTGGGGCATGACCGAGTTGCGAGTCGTGATCCCCGACGAGATCGCCGAGCGCCTCGCTTCGGAGGCCGCCGAGCGGGGGTTCTCGACGGAACAGGTGGCCGCCGAGGTGCTGATGTTCCATGTGCCGTCAGGGTCGAAGACTCGTTCGCTGCCAGCCTGGGTTGGGGCGGTCCGCTCCGGCCGGGATTACTTGTCAGAGCGTCACGAGGAGATCTTGAAGAGCGAACTCGGCCACACCTGGTGATCGTCGTCGACACCGGACCTCTCGTTGCGCTGCTGGACGCGGACGACCGCCATCACGAGCGGTGCCGTGTCTGGCTGGAATCCAATCAGGAACCGCTGGCCGTGCCCGTCCCGGTGGTGACCGAGACGTGCTACTTCATCGAGCGAGACAGCGGAGCCGAGGTCGAAGCTGACTTCCTCGACTCATTCGGTGCCGGTGCCATGTTCAAGATGGTCGACCTCAGCCCCGTCGAGTGGACCCGAGCTGCTGACCTCATCCGAACTTACGCCGACCTTCCTCTCGGCCTGATCGACGCGGCAGTGGTAGCGGTCGCCGAAAGACTCGGCGCGACCCAGATCGCCACACTCGACCGGCGCCACTTCAACGTCGTCCGCCCAGTCCACGTAGCAGCGTTTGAGCTACTCCCATAACGTGGATTTACCGCTATCCTTTCCTCGACCATCCCAGGCGTCGCTGACCCGGTCAATTTCAAGGCGCGGGCAATCCGATGTCGAAGTTACGTTGGACGTCGAGGTTCGTCGACCAAGCTTGACGAGAATCTGATCGGCCAAGGCTTCGAGATACAACCTCGTACTGTGCTGCGATTCTCGCGTAGCCTCAGTCACTCGCTGCCATCGCACGCGACGCATCTTGTGGTCGGGGACTTTCACGCTATCCGTTCGCCTTCGACCCGGCTATAGGGCTGTTACTGGTCAAGTCGGCTCAGGGCTCTGCAGGTAGGATCTCAACCATAGGTTGCCCCAACGTAATGGAACACGCAAGTGGCAACTGCATGAGCTACCCAGTAGAGATATCCCCCGCAGCCGGTCAGGCTGAGGGTCCCGCCGGAGAGGCTAGCGGGCAACGACCGCCCCGCCGCCATCGGAGTTGAACCCGCCTGCGGGAACGCCGGCGGTGAGCCCACGGCGAAACGCGCAGGGGCTTGATCAGTCACGAGGGTCATATAGGTGCCCGAGCCCGAAAGGTGGTAGTGCGAAACCGGGCTTGTCCGTCCGTCCTGGTAGACGAAGTACAGCCAACCGCTCTTCGCGGCTCCAGAGCCGGAGACGCTAAGCACATAGCGCGGAACACCCACCACTCCATCACTCCAATAGCCGGCAGTCACGGCATCTGCCGACTGAGGGGCCACTGTCGTGCTCGCCGGCGGAGTCGTAGTCGACTGCGGCGGCTGGGTCGTCGCGGCTGCCGTCGTCGTAGTCGACTGCGGCGGCTGGGTCGTCGCGGCTGCCGTCGTCGTGCTCGCGCCGACTGCTGAGCGGCCTGCCAGGCCCCCTGCAACGACCACCGCCTTCGATGGAGCAGACCCCTGATTGATGGCTGCGACTTCCACGCCAACCAGCGCCATGCACCCCAGCAGGCTGAAAGCCACCCAACGGCCCCACCTTGACCCCCGTATACCAATCATGATCGTCCTCCTCTCATCGTAATACGCGGGCTTCGCTCTCAAAACTGAGCCCGAGCCCTCTCAACTACTGATACGGCGTTTAGCAGTCCGCCTGAAAGTCTCCAGTACCCCACGGCGAGTTTCCAACGGCCTGGGCAAGGTACACGCATTGCTGATACGTACCACCGTTTGCATTCGCAGAACGTAGGGCATTCAGGATGCCTGAATAGTTTCCATTTGTAAGGGTCTGATCTTCGGCAGTAAGACCCCAATACCAGCAAGAATAGCCGGACGAATTTAGGTAGCTTTGGACACCAGCATAATTGTATGTATACGAGCCTGGCTCGATCTGCGTAATCGCGAGCGGATTACACGCTGCACCAGTGTTTTCAGCCTGTGCCCACGCTGTAGTCGAGTAACCATTATTTATCGTGAGCACGGCGTTGACACTTCCGTTAGGTGCTTGAGGCGGTATTCCAATAAGTGGAAGCCCAAAGTTCCCCCGGTTACAGCTATTGTCTGTCCAACATTGCCTTTGATTAGTTGCAGTCCCGCTACTCCACTACGGAGTAGCGCCCGAGTAGATGACGGCGTTCCCATCGGTCTGAAGATTCAGCGTATCTCCTGACAGGCCACCCGTGTGGCTTGACCAGATCGGCCCACCAGACCCGTAGATAACAAAGTTGCCGTCACTCTGGAGAATCGCATAATCAGAGTTCGGGGCGTAGGTCGAAGACGCCCATAACGCGGTGCCGCCATCATAAAGCACCAGGTTACCGTCGCCTTGCAAGATCAGTTCGTAGACGCTATCCGGCGACTGCAAATAGTCGCCCTGTGACATCGTCTCGCCATCGGTTAGCTGACTTCCCAAGAAGC
>JAKBBS010000283.1 GCA_021808425.1 Actinomycetes bacterium | reverse complement strand
CCCGAGGGTTCGCTGCACCGGTGATCGTCCTTACCGCGCGCGACGAGTTGGAGGACAAGATCACCGGCCTCGACTCGGGCGCAAACGACTACGTCACCAAGCCTTTCGCCTTCGACGAGCTCCTCGCGCGCATCAGGGCGGCCTGCCGCAAGCCGGGAGAGTCGACAACCACCGAACTGAGGGTTGGCGACCTCAGTCTCGACCTGCTTACCAAGGTCGCGAACCGCAAAGGCCGCAGCATCGAACTCGCACCCCGGGAGTGGGTGCTTTTGGAGCTGTTCATGAGGCACCCCGGCCAAGTTCTGTCGAGATCGCAGATTCTGAACAACGTGTGGAGCTACAGCTTCGAGCCGGGCTCGAACGTGGTCGACGTCTACGTCGGTTACCTTCGACGCAAGATCGACTTAGCGGGAATGGAACCGCTGATCCAGACCGTACGCGGTGTCGGCTATCGCCTCGTCGCGCCGTCTCCGGGCGCCTCCGCCGGGTAGCCGTCTAGTCGTCAGCGGGGCCCGACGGATCGGGGTGTGCAAGGCTGCTCCGGTTCCAGTCGCGCCAGACGAGCCGGTGGACAGGCAGAAGTCTCGGGATGTCCCGCAGTCCGGGGAGAAACGGCACCGCGAGCAGCAGAAGTGTTGCCGCCCCTGTGAGGTAGATGGCGATGAGGTCTACGTTGGAGGAGCTCGAGAAGCCGGGAACCTGGTACCACAGGGTGTAAAGCCACAGCCACGGCTGGCCCGGATAACTGCCGGTCTCGTTCATCACCCCCCACTGCGTTCCGACAAGGTGGTCGGCTTTGGCAAGAGAGGAGAAGTAGTTGCCGTCCTCCAAGAAAAGAAGCGGCTTGGTGTAGTTGGTTCCGTAGAAGGGCTGTTGTGCCAGAAGGTCGGCGTCGATCGCACCCGAGCGAGCGAGGGTCAGCTCTGACGTGATCAGGGTCTGCACGGGACCGTCGGCTGCGGCGGGCATCTGCGGGACGCCGTTGGCGAAGCGGACCTTGGTGACCGCCTTCAAGTAGGCCACGGTCCACGCCTGCTGGCTCGCCGAGGTGGCTGCGCGGTACTGTCTAAGGGCGGCTGCTAGCGACGGTTCGACGGGGGCAGCCTTTGCGAGGGGCGACAGCACGAACGTGGTGGCGGTGTCGATAGGTTCGCGTACCCCGCTCAGAAGCTGCCAGGAGACCCCGATCCGCTGCACGTTCGACGAGCCGTTACTGTACGGCGGACCATAGTTGGCAGTCTCGGAAGTACCGGCCAGCTCGGAGGCAGCCGTCGCCATGAAGTCGGCAGGCGCGACCCGCGCCCAGCTCGCGATAGTCACCGGAGGAGTATCAGGAGATGACAGCACGACTGCCAACACGACCACCAGGACGAGCGCGACGAGCGACGCGACGGTGGCTTCTTTCAAGATGTCGTAGCGCCGGGTCGGGCCGTGCCATTCGGCAGCGTCGTCTCGGGCGGCAGCGCGTGCCGCGGCCCGTCCACGCACACGCTGTGTCGGAAGCGGATGCGACACTCCGCGCACGCGCACCAGAAGCACGTGCGCACCTACGACAGCGACGAGGACTATCGGGATGAGCACGATATGCCACATCAGCATCTGGCCGAAGTTCATGAGGTTGAAGAAGCTTCCGAGGCCGGTGGCGTTAACTGCGTCCTTGCCGTTGGTCGAGATCCACTGCGAGTCGAAGTTCTGCTGCGACAGGTACCCGGTGAAGCACTCGACGACCGATGCTACGAACGCGACGACCCCGGTAATCCAAGTGAGCGTGCGCCTACCCCGCCACGCCGCCATCCAGAACTTTCCCCATAGGTGGATGACCATGAACGCCATGAAGAGCTCCACCGACCAAAGGTGGAGGCTGTTGAAGAAGTGGCCGATGGCATCGTAGTGCCACCAGTCCGGACCTCCCAGGGCAAGAGCAAAGCCTGACACGACTGCAAGCCCTAGACAAGCGAGCGTCGCAACACCGAAGACGTAAATCCATGAGGCCACATAGGCGGGCTGCGTGTCGGGCAGAAGTTTGCCGGGCGGAAGAAGCGACAGGGCCCGGCGCCTCAGGCGCGCCGTCCACATCGTCGGGTCGCCGGGCGAGGGGTCGACAACCGCGGTTTCTCTAAGCTTCCCCTCGACGGCGGAAGCTTCCGAGGTCTTTGTCGCATCGTGGTCTCGCAGCTGATCGTCGCGGTGGGGGAACGGCAGGAGCAAAGCTGCACCGAAAATGACGACCATGACTGCGACGAGCACCAGGTTCGAGACCGACACGCTGAAAATCGACCAATGCAGATACGTCCCTGGGCTGTTGAGGTTGACAACTGCGCCTAGCAGCGAGCTGGAATCGAGCATCGCTATCTCCTCTGTCTATGTCCTCTTCGGCGGTGCGTCCTCGACGCTCTTGGCTATTCGTCGAAGCATAGTGCGAAGCAGGATCTGGGCGAGTTTGTCACCTACCGCGGGATCCTCCGGAGGTGACTTCATAGCGTTTGCGCCGATGCTGGGTAGGCGGATCATTCCTTCGGTTTGCAGTTCGCAGCGCTGCGGATCCAAGGCGACTGACGTGATGGTGAGCTCTCCGTGAGCGGACCTACCCCCCGGCATGGAGCCTTCGAAGGAAACCCCGATTGCGACTCCATCCGCCGAAGCCAATCCATTGGTCGCTCCGGAGCCGTTCCGGCCTCTGCGCTGCGTCGCCGGCCGCAGTGACACCTTGGAGTAGACCTGGACCGGTGTCCAAGGCTGAGCGGCACCCGAAATGCGCGACCTCAACTCCTCCACCTCGCCGAATGCCGCCGTCAAGGCGTCCACGACTATCTGCTCCTGGCGTGCTGCCGACTTGAAGACGGCGCACGGTGCCTCCAGTTGTATCGAGTCTGCAACCCGAATGCTGGATCCGCCGGGCCGATGCGCGTCTGCCGGCGCGCCGCCACGTCCTGCTTCGATGTCCTCGTCGCGTTTGACCACATCGGCCAAAGTGGTCGTTCTAAGAACGTCTCGGAGCGCCTCGGTAGCCGAGCGCCAAGTCTCGTGCAGCGGGCAGACGCTGTCCCAGCGGCACGGACCGTCCCCCAGGGCGCAACGGTCCGCTCGAAGAGGCCCCTCCCCTGCTTCGACGACGTCCACGAGGCTCACCTCGCCCGGTGGCGACGCCAACCTATAGCCACCGTCCTTACCGGCCTTCGATGTCGCTATGCCCGCCCGGACGAGATCGGCGAGTATCTGGGAGGCGAACGTCTGGGGGACGCCCATCTCGGCGACGACCTCGCGGATCTTGCGTGCTTCGCCGCTCGGATACGCCCGTGCCAACGCAAGGGCGGAACGAACGACGTAGTCCCCTCTTTTCGACAACGTCATATTCACAACCTTAAGTGTAGTTGAAGACTTGACATTTGCCAAGCACATAGGTAGGCTGAACTATACGTAAAGTTTTGTACAGCAGGAATAGTCATCAACGAAAGGTAAAAAGATGACAATCGTGGCCCCTCCGGACCTGCCTCCCCAACACGGTGATACTCCCCCGCTTGCACGGCCGGCACCGGTCAGTGTCCGACTCCGAGCGCCGAGCCGGGAAGGTCTAGCTGAGCACTTCGCCCCGTCGGACCCGCCGCCGGCCTGGGACCTGACGCGAAATCCTCGGGTGGCGAAACTGGTGAGGAACCGCAAGTTCCAATTTTTCCTGATACTCCCCAATCAGATCATCTTCTGGACCGTCATCTTCCTCGGCATCCTCGGAACGGTCGTACCCGGACTCAACTTCGCGACTGCGATCACCTGGTACATCTGGTTCTGCCTCGTCTTCGTGCTTATGGTCGTCGTCGGACGCGGCTGGTGCGCGATGTGCCCGTTCGGTGGCTTCGCCGAATGGCTTCAGCGACGCACCTTTTGGCAACGCACCCAGAAGACCCTCGGCCTCGGCCGGAAACTGCCCGAGCCGATCGCACGTTACGGTCTGCTGCTTTCTGTAGCAACGTTCGTTGTCCTGACGTGGATCGAGGAGCGGTTCAACATCGCCGGTCCCGGAAACCCTGCCGACACAGGCCTCATGGTCATCGGCATCGTGGCGAGCGCCGTCGCAGTCTTCCTCGTGTTCGAACGTCGAACGTTCTGCCGGTACCTTTGCCC
>JAKBBS010000282.1 GCA_021808425.1 Actinomycetes bacterium | reverse complement strand
ATCTCGGTTCCGACGATGATGTCGAATAGGTCGCAGATAGGTCGCACGTCGCCGCCGGTTGCGTGAATCTCGGCGAGGATGCGGTCCTCCCTCAGGGCTTGGGGGCGGAGCCCTGTTCCTCTACACTCCGGGCTCGACATCAACTCCGACCCTGAGGGGAACTGCTTGCCGACCGGGTCCGGTTGCGGTAGTCGAGCCAGGCGCCGAGGCTGGGTATGTCCATGGTGGGGTTGGCGAAATTCAGCTTGCGGGCCTTGAGGACTTTGAACACCGCCGTTCGTACTCGGCCTAGCTGCATTGGGACCCGCTTGGGGAGGCTGCAACCTCGCGTATGCGCCTTTCGACTAGAGGAGTTGAAGCGCGCCGGTGACCCCCAGTGAAAACGTGTTCTCGCCTCTTTCGAGGCATGCCTCGACAGGGTGTCCCAGAAGGATCACGCCTGCCGGAAGCCAACCCAACTGGGGTCATCTTTCAGGTCTGGTACCTCCGCCTATCTAGCGTCGGAGTTCTAGGCGGCTGGTGCCATGAGTGAGCGTTTTTACAATCCTGTCGGGCGTTCAATGCGTTCCTGGGAGTTGACCTGGCGAGGCGGCCAGTTGGGTGTTCCGATGATTGCTCGTGTCTTGCGGAGCACGTCGACGACGGTGTCGTCGCCCGTGAGGTGTAGTTGGTGTTGTTCGCCGACGGGAAGGTTGTTGGTTAGTAGCCGCCAGGCCTGTTCTGTGGCGACGTTCATTGTCGCGCGTAGTCGGGTGCCGGGCCGGGGCCGGTATCGCCATCCGTCGGCGCCAGCGACGAGGTGCCATTCGAAGGATGGCGGGCCGGTGAGGCGAATGGTGGCGGTGTCGCCCGAGGCGGCGGGGATGTCGGCGAGGCGGTAGGGGTACGCCCAGCGCATTCCCTCGAGGACGGGGACGGCGAGATCGGGTCGCAGGTCGCTATCCTGTCCGAGCGCTTGGAGGAGTTGTTGGCGGTGTATCCACTGCTCTGAGACCTCCCGGAGCTGGTCGAGCCAGACCGGAACTGGCCCGGGTCCCGCCCACGACACGGAACCTTTCACTGCGGCGGGGTCTTGGTTGGCGAGACCGGCGACGATCTGCGGGCCGCTCCAGGCGAGAAGGTCGGTGACGAGCCTGGGGCTGAGTCGCCGGGCGGCTTGCACCCATTTGTCTTGGAGGTCGTCGAGCCAGCGCGCGAAGCTGGCGTCGTCGGTCGTGGGGGCGTTCACAGTGGGGCGGTGTTGGTCGCGGTGGCGGGCGAGCCAGCCGAGGTCGTCGCCGAGGAGATGGCCGCATAGGTCGAGGATGCTCCAACCGGGACACGGCGTCGGGCGTGCCCAGTCGCCGCTGGTCAGGCTGCCCAGCAAGTCGAGCAGTCGAGCGCGTTCAAGACCGAACAGACCCGGGATCTCTTCAGGCGAGTCGTGGTGCCAGCGCGGATCGCGTGCTGGCGTGCTCGGCGTCACTTCTGAAGTTTGGCTCAGTCATTTCGAGCCCGCAACCCCAGTCGCTGCTTTCTACGGGCATGGGGCGCCGAGGCGTGAATGGTGGCGGTCGCCGTGGTGGTTTTGTCACCGAATGTGGCTGAAGGGGCGTTCCGTCGTCGTGGGTGCGCGGGAGCGTTGGGGGGATGGGATGATGTTGTGGTGCGTGCGTTTGAGGACTTGGTGGCGGAGGCTGCGTCGGCGGACGTGGCGGGGTGGGGTTTTGGTTGGCTGGACGGCCGGGCGAGGAGCGCCCGCCGTGGGGTTACGCGAAGTTACTCGCCGGCAGGCTCGGGCGGGTCGGCTCGGCATTGGACGTTGATACTGGGGGCGGGGAGGTGCTTGGGGAGGTTGGAAGGTTCCCGCCGCTGATGGTAGCTACGGAGGCGTGGCGACCGAACGCCCGCCGGGCGGGAGCGCTGCTCGCCTCTCGGGGTGTGCATGTCGTCGAGGCCGTGGGGGGCGGTCTGCTGCCGTTCGCGGACGGGTCGTTTGAGTTGGTGACGTCCAGGCATCCTGTTCGCCCCGACTGGGCTGAGATCTGTCGTGTCCTGAAACCGGGTGGAACATATTTCGCGCAGCATGTAGGGCCGGCCTCGGCGTTTGAGCTGATAGAGCGATTCGTGGGTCGCCTGGTAAGTGAGCGTGAGAGACGCGACCCGGTCGGGGAGTGCGAAGCAGCGCGGGAGGCTGGTCTGGTCGTGACTGACCTTCGCAGGGCGCGCTGCCGCATGGAGTTTCACGATGTTGGTGCGGTCGTGTGGATCCTGCGTAAGTGCGTGTGGTGGGTGCCGGACTTCACTGTCGAGAAATACCGCCGGACGCTGCTCGAACTAGACTCGGACCTTCGCCGGGGCGAACCTTTCGTCGCGTACTCGACCCGGCATCTGATCCAAGCGCGGCGGTCGCCGCTGTAACGGTGCTACCGGACTCCGCTTTCGTTAGGACTAGGGGGTCTTCGGCCAGCGCGATGAGAGAGCATCAGCTGCAGTGAGGTTGTGGCGATAGCGCCATGCAGGCAAAGCAAGGGGGACTATTGACGCCCGGTGGAGGCGCCACGAGGCGAGCCGGCCCACCGCCGCGGTGGCTTGTGATTCGGTGAGCTTACCTTCGACGAGCCAGAGCCGCCGGACACGGCAAGGGCATTAGTGTAGAAGTGCTCGGGAACCCATCTATCCGATCCGGCGGGTATAAGCCTAGCCAAGGCCTGCCCTCGGCGGGTGTCCCGCGACGATCTGAACTCCTGCGGACGCGTCGATGACGACGGCTATCACGCGATGGAGGCGTCGCGCAGTTCGCGCACCGCCTGAGCGGCGTCAAGGCTGTCTAGCTCGGGCTCGGGACCGGAGAGAAGGTCGTCGAGGAACGCGCGAAATGCCTCGGGGGAGCAGTCCTCGTCGGGATTGGTGACCATCACAGTCGAGCCTGGCGGCAGGTAGACGGGATAGCGAGACATATTTTATTCTACCGTTCCTCTCCTCGCTGCACCACAGTCAACGGCAAACCGGCTACGGCCCAGGAGACGGTGCGGTCGCAACGTCAAGGGTCAACCAGCAAAGCACGAGGCTCCAGTGACGAGGCAATCACGGGATGGATCAACATCGGGTGCTGAACGAAGCACTCGCTCCGACGAACGAGGATTCTATTACGATCAGCGGCAGCGTTTCCGTCGAGGCCCAACTAATCGTTTGGGACCTCGCAACGCCGTACCGAGAATCCTTCAGCTGGTTTCGGCGGTCGAGCATCGCTGGACGCCTGGGGGAGGCTCGGGAACGAGCGGTCGGGCATCCCATTTCGATAGCCGCCTGCTATTCGATGTCAGGGGAACTCGAAGTCGCTAGCCGCTTGAGCTATTGCCTTTACTTGTCCGCAAGCACCGCAACCCGTAGCTGGCGATTGCCGGCTCAAGGTTGGGGATGACACGATGTAGTCGGCGGCCAGTCCATTCTCCGTTCGTGAGGCAGCCCGGTTGGCGGCGGCGACTATTCGCATGAGCGGCGGCCGGACATTATGCGATCTGCCCCGGTCGATCCGAAAGCTACTACTTGCACGCAAGTGTCCCTGTCGGTTGCTATGGCGTTTACCGTTCGCAATAGTCATAGTCATAGGCATGGACCGCGGGGCCTGGACTGTCCGGCTTGGCCGGGCGAGCGACGCGACGGCCATCGGGCTGATCCATGTCCGATCTTGGCAGGCCACCTATCGAGGACACTTCCCGCAGGATTATCTCGATAGCCCCGACGCCGCTCAGCGTGGCGAGGGTTGGCGGCGCCACATCGAGCAGGGGGCTCCCGACCGACATGCCGTGGTCGTGATCGAAAGCGGCGGCGAGGTTGTCGGTTTCGCCAATGTCGGAGCCTCCCGAGACGGTGACACTGTCGGTGACGGTGACACTGTCGGTGACCCAACGACGAGGTCCTCGTTGCCCTGGCCAGCACCGGCGGCCTCGTGGCGTTTGTGTCCGGTGACTCTCACGCCACCGACCTGACTGACCTCGATCTTCCAGTCCAGACGCCGACGCCGGGTCTTTGCAGTGACAATCTACGGTACGAGCAGGTGCCTCTATTGCCCTCTCGTCCGAAGAGGACGATCCGACGATGTCGCCGACAGCCCAGCTGACCCGATCGGCCATCCCGCTCCGTCTG
>JAKBBS010000043.1 GCA_021808425.1 Actinomycetes bacterium | reverse complement strand
CGTCGGAGCCGGGGAGGTCAGGCTCCTCGTAGCAGCACGCCTAGGTCGCGCCCGCCTTATCGACAACATGTCCGCGACTCCCGCTTCGGCAGCTCAGTAGCCTCGGCGGCTCGGTAGCCTCGGCCTGAAATGCAACCAGCGGACGCCTTGTCGAACATCGATCTCCTCGTCGTCGGCGGGGGTGTGGCCGGGCTGTCGGCGGCGGTGAGGGCTGCCGCAGCCGAACCGGGCCTCCGAACCGCCGTCGTAGCGAAGGCTGCAGCTGATTACAGCGCCACCTGGTGGGCGCAGGGCGGCGTCGCTGCCGTCCTCGCCGAGGGCGAGGTGGAGCGCCCGAGTTTCACAGATTCGGTCGAGTCGCACCTAACAGATACCTTGAAGGCTGGCGCGGGTCTCTGCGACGGCGAGGCAGTGCAGGTACTTGTCGGGGAAGGGCCGCAGCGCGTCCGCGAGTTGGCGTCCCACGGCGCGAACTTCGACCGGGGTCCGAGCGGCCGGTGGCTGCTCGCCAGGGAGGGTGGGCACTCGGTGGCGCGTGTGGTCCACTCCGGTGGTGCGGCGACAGGAGCGGAGGTCGAGAGAACGCTCGTCGCGGCAGCTGTTGCGCTCGGTGTCACTCTCGTCGAGAACTGGTTCGCTGTAGACCTCATCGTGCGAGCCGGGCGTTGCGCGGGGGTGACGTTCCTTGCTCCTGACGGGACGACCGTCGACGTCGAAGCCCGCCACGTCCTCCTCGGCACCGGCGGGGCGGGCCAGCTCTACCCAGTTACCACGAACCCGCTGCAGTCGACCGGCGACGGTATCGCGATGGCGCTGCGCGCGGGGGCGGCAGTAGGCGACGTCGAGTTCGTGCAGTTCCACCCGACAGCCCTGCACGCAGGCAGCCCCGACGGGCCGCGAGTCTTGTTGAGCGAGGCGCTTCGCGGCGAGGGGGCGATCCTTCGCGACGAGGCCGGCGAGCGCTTCGTCGACGAGATGGCACCGCGAGACATCGTCGCTGCGAGCGTCGCTGAGCGTATACGGTCGTCGGCGCGCGGCTACGTGTGGCTCGACGTTTCCGGCGTCCCGGGCTTCTCGAGCCGGTTCCCTTCGCTGGCGGAGCGGGTAAGGCAGGCGGGAGTGGACCCCGATCGGGAGTGGTTGCCGGTCGCTCCCGCCGCGCACTACATGTGCGGTGGGGTGATGGCCGACCTGGACGGCGCCACAACTCTTCCTGGGCTTTGGGTCGCAGGAGAGACCGCCTGCAGCGGGGTCCACGGCGCGAATCGTCTCGCATCTAACTCGCTGCTCGAAGGGATGGTGTTCGCCGCGCGCGCCGTCGAAGCGATCCTTGCAGGAAAAAGTTCGCCGGATCCCACAGGAGTCCTTCGCGCCCTTAACTCACCGGCGCCGAACGACTGCGGCGCAATCGGGGTGGAGCGCCTCCATCGCAACGTCGAAGCACCGCCTGGACACGTAGGGCCGCAATCGTCGAAGGCGCCGCGCGAGCGGCCTTCCGGCACGGTCAGCGATGATCGACGGCGACTCCAAAAGGCGATGGCCGACGGTGTCGGTGTCCTGCGAGACGCGGGTTCTCTGTCTGACGCAGCCGGAGTTGTTGACGTGATCCGCCACCGATACGGCTGTGGACCCAGGGACGACCCAAGCGGTGTGGCATCGCTCGAGACCCGGAACCTGGCCGAGGTGGCATCGGCAGTCATCGCGGGTGCGCGGGCGCGGACTGAGAGCCGGGGAGGGCACCGACGAAGCGACTTTCCCTCGACCCTCGACGCGATGTCGTGTAGGTTCGTGCAGTGAAACGCACGTGGGTCGACCCGCCGCTCGTCGCCGTCCGAGAAGTGGTGGCCAGGGCGCTAGCCGAGGACTTCGGAGTCCAAGGTGACCTCACCGCTGGGCTGGTAGGCGACGACGCCACCGTCGAAGCGGTCCTGGTCGCGCGCAAGGATGGCGTCCTCGCCGGGCGGCTCGCGGCCCACGAGGCGTTCCTCGCCGTGGATCCCGGAGTGCTGGTCTCGTGGAGCTTGTCGGACGGTGACGCACTCACAAGGGGAACAGTGATAGGCCGGGTGCAAGGCCGCTTGTCGTCGGTGTTGAGCGCCGAGCGGACCGCGCTCAACCTCCTCTGCCATCTCTCTGGGATAGCGACGTCGACCCGGCGGTATGTCGAGGCGGCGGGAGCGGCGTCGAAGATCCGCGACACCCGCAAGACGACCCCCGGGCTGCGGGCGCTCGAGAAAGCCGCTGTTCGAGCGGGGGGCGGCGTCAATCACCGGGCGTCGCTTTCGGACGCGATACTCGTCAAGGACAACCACCTTGCGGGGATCGGTATCGAACGCGCGGTAGCCCTGGCTCACGAGCGATGGCCCGGCGTCACCTGCGAAGTGGAGTGCGACACCCTCGACCAGGTAAGGACGGCGTTGGCGGCCGGCGCCGACATGATCCTACTCGACAACATGACTCCCCCCGAGGTCGCCGTAGCCGTCGGTGTGGTCGCCGGCCGGGTCAAAGTCGAGGTGTCTGGTGGTGTGACGCTGGATACCGTCGGAGACTACGCCTCCGCGGGGGCAGACCTGATATCCGTCGGGGCGATCACGCACTCAGCTCCGATCCTCGACATCGGGTTGGACCTGGACCCGGGGAGGTGAGCCGGTGCTGGTTGCCATCGACGTAGGAAACACGCAAACGGTCGTCGGAGTCTTCGAGGCAGGAGACGGTCCGGGGCGCAGCGGGCCTCAGCTCGCATGCCACTGGCGTGTAGCGACGGTGGCGTCGCGTACCGCTGACGAACTCGCACTCATGGTCGAACAGCTGTTCCGGATGCAGGGATTCGAGTCGACCGATGCGATCACAGGAATAGTCGTCGGGTCCGTCGTTCCCCGGCAGCGTTCAGCTCTGCGGGAGATGGCCGCGAAATGGTTCAACGCCGAGACGCTCGTAGTGGAGCCCGGCGTGCGCACTGGAATGCCGATCCACTACGACAACCCCAAGGAGGTCGGAGCCGATCGGATCGCCGACGCGGTCGCGGCATTCGAGCGGTACGGTGGACCGACGATCGTCATCGACTTCGGAACGGCCACGACGTTCGAAGTTGTCTCCGAAGCCGGTGAGTATCTCGGCGGCGTGATCATCCCAGGAATCGAAATATCTTTGGAAGCACTCTTCAGCAGGGCAGCGCTACTTTCCAGGGTCGAACTCGTCGAACCGCGCCGCGTCCTGGCGAAGAACACGGTCGAGTCGATCCAGTCGGGCGTCATATACGGCTTCGCGGCTCAAGTCGACGGGCTTTGCAGGCGCCTCGAAGACGAGGTAGGGGCTTCGACGGTCGTGGCGACGGGGGGCCTGGCAGGTTTGATAGCGCCGCACTCGGAAGCCATCGACTACCACGACCCTTGGCTAACTTTGGAGGGACTTCGCATCATCTTCGGACGTAACCAGCAGTGAGCGATCCACAGCCGTTGTCGCAGACGGATTCTGTCCCCTACCGAGTCGAACCAGACGCAAAAGCCGCTGCTCTGGCCGAGCGGTTCCACGACCTGCCCGAGCAGTCCGAGACCGGGGTCACCGTCACCGTGGCGGGGCGGCTCATGCTCCGACGTGAAATGGGGCGCGTCGCGTTCGCCAGCCTTCACGACTCGAGCGGCTCCATCCAGCTTTTCGCCGGGCGTGCGTGGACAGACGGCTTCGCCGAGTTCACCAGGCTTTCCCTCGGCGACTGGATAGCCGCAACCGGCGAGGTCGTGACAACCAAGACAGGGGAGTTGTCGGTCAAAGTCGCGAGCTGGCAGCTTCTTGCCCGAGCCCGAAGAGGATTCGGCGACAAGTGGCACGGCATCTCCGATGTCGACACCCGCTACCGCCAGCGCTACGCGGATCTGTGGGCGAACGACGGTTCGCGGCGCGTGCTGCTCCTGCGCAGCAAGCTCGTCTCGTGGATCCGACGCTGGCTGGAGGGTCAGGACTTCGTGGAAGTGGAGACGCCGATCTTCCACCCCACGCCGGGCGGCGCTACGGCCCGGCCCTTCACGACGCACCACAACGCCTTGGACGTCGACCTCTATCTGCGCATCGCCCCGGAGCTGTACCTGAAGAGGCTTGTGGTCGGCGGTTTCGAGCGGGTCTTCGAAGTTGCGAGAGTCTTCAGAAACGAAGGTCTGTCACCCCGGCACAACCCCGAGTTCACGATGCTCGAGCTCTACCAGGCGTACGCTGATTACACCGACATGATGGCCATCACCGAGAACCTCGTCGCAGGCGCCGCGATGCAGATTCTCGGCACGACCGAGATCAGCTACGGCGGCCGGCCCCTGTCGCTTTCGGTACCTTGGCGGCGGGCGACTCTGACCGACCTGATCGCCGAGCACGCGGGGCTCCGCGTGGACCTCGATATGCCCGACGATGAGATGCGAAGCGCCGCCCGCTCGGTGGGGGTTACGCCGGAGCCTGGGTGGGGTCCCGGCAAGGTACTGCTCGAGATCTACGAGAAGACGACCGAAGCGAGCCTTTGGGGTCCCGTATTCGTCACCGACTACCCGAAGGAGGTGTCGCCTCTAGCGCGGGATCATCGCTCCCGCGCCGGGTATGTCGAGCGCTTCGAAGGGATAGTCGCCGGGCGTGAACTGTGCAATGCGTTCAGCGAGCTCAACGATCCGGGCGAGCAGCGCTTGAGATTCGAGGCGCAAGCCGCGGCGAAAGCCGCCGGCGACGACGAAGCCATGTCGATAGACGAGGACTACCTGCGAGCCCTCGACTTCGGACTTCCCCCGACTGGCGGACTCGGGATCGGAGTCGACCGACTAGTGATGCTGCTAGCAGACGCGGACGCGATCCGCGACGTGATCGCGTTTCCGACGCTACGCCCAGAGACTTTCTGACTCTTCGACGCTGTCCGCTCAGACCTGGATATCGTTGCTTCCGGGTTCGGCCGCCGCGCGGAGCAACAGCAATCCCACCAGTAGCGCTACAACGACGCCGACTCCGATCCCCAACTCGATTATTGATTGGGAGAAGGAAGTGTTTCCCTCGCGACCGGTGAGTGTGAGCCTGGCGGAAGCAGAAAGAATGTCCCTCACGCCGGCGAGCATCCCGATGATCAAGAAGGGGCGAACCGGAAAGGTTGCGCTTCTCAGATGTGTGAGGACAGTGTGAAGGATATCGACGACGATAACGACTACCAAGATGCCGTCAAGGGCGCTCACGATCGAAGCTGGGTAGTTGCCCGGGCTGTCCAAGAAGTCGATCAAGGTCCGCACAAGGACGACTCCTCCAACGACGAACAACGCCACGGCTACTGCTGCTTGTAGTAACTGCACCCCTACGTTCAGAGCGTTCCACTTTGAGTCATCAGAGGACCCAGGGCCGTGGCTGGGCTGCGAGAGGGGAGAGTGCTCAGCTCCCACGGTTTGATCAGAAATGCCGGCCAGTCGCTCATCTGATGCGGAAGCTCCGGCACCGATTGGATCAGCCAACTGTCACTCCTTGCACTGGCGCTGCTTTCGTTTGCGATAAAGCGAACACGTTACGGCCTGCGGAGGAGGAGTCCGACCGATCGCTCGGGGAGCGGTCAGCGGATGCTGACTCAGTCGAAAGCGGTATCTCGACTGTCGATCAGATTGGCGTTGTAAATTCGGTACGCCTCCGCTGACGCCGCCTTGAAAGCGGCACCGCGGTCGACTGCCGGGGAGGGGCGGTTGCCGAGGGTAGGTACTTTGGGCACTTCCTCGCCTGTCTCGGTGCCCCCAATGACGGCTCGGGCAGGGTGCTGAACGAGGTTCCACCACGCGACCGTGGCGATCACGGCGAAGATCGGCCATTCGACAGCGTAGGCATAGCTGAGGACGTTTCCTGACGCGGCCCGGGTGATCTGCCACCAGCAGGCGATCAGGCAGCCGGGCACCACGACTAGGAGCGTGAGGTGAAACAGGAAGGCCCGACCGGTCAACCAACGTGATGTCACAAATCAATCGTACGTCTCATGCGCGCTGAACTGCCTATCATCGTTTGTGTGATGTTTAGCGGCGGTAGCGCTGTGGTCGCGGCCCGGCGCACGGTGGCCGGGTACGTGGCTTTGACCAAACCCCGAATAATAGAGCTTTTGCTCGTTACGACTGTGCCGACGATGTTTGTGGCAGCACGCCATGTCCCATCAGGGTGGTTGATACTCGCTACTGTAGGTGGAGGAGCGCTCGCAGCGGGCGGTGCCAACGCGACGAACATGGTCGCGGACCGTGACATCGACGCTCTCATGCAGCGCACTGTGAGAAGGCCGCTTGTGACCGGCGTCGTTAGTCCGGTGGGAGCGCTTTGCTTTGCGGGCGGCTTGGAGTTGGCGGCTTTCGTCGAGTTGTGGTTGGCGGTAAATCTATTGAGCGCCGTTCTGGCTCTGGCTGCCACTGCTTTCTATGTCTTCGTGTACACCCTCTGGCTGAAACGGACCTCGTCGCAGAACATCGTCATTGGGGGTGCCGCGGGAGCTGTACCCGTGCTAGTGGGCTGGTCGGCCGTGACCGGGCGATTGGCGGTCGCCCCGTTCGTCTTGTTCGCGATCGTGTTCCTCTGGACTCCGCCGCACTTCTGGGCACTTGCGGTGCGCTACCGCAGCGACTACACGGCGGCCAATGTGCCCATGCTGCCCTCGATGCGCTCATCGCGTGCTGTCGCCTGGCACATCCTCGCCTACACAGTGGCGGTCAGTGTCACTGCTGTGGTGTTCAGCTGGGTGGCCGGCTTGGGGAACGTGTACCTGGTGTCGGCGGTCGTCCTCGGTGTGGGCTTCGTCGGCTTCGCAGTAGCGTTCTTGCGCGCGCAGACTTCAGCCATGGCAATGGCCATGTTTCACTACTCGATCAGCTATTTGACGCTTCTGTTCGTCGCCATGGGTATAAACGTACTAGTCACCGGGACACGCTGAAGTGCGCCCGAAAGCGTTCAAGCCTTACCGGTCAAGCGGAGCATGTCAGCCGTCAAGGTCGCGGTGTGCAGCTGCCCGACCTGAGTGGCTGCGATTCGCCCATTAGACGCGACGAACACCGTGTCGGGAAGCCCGAGCAGCTGGTAGCGAACGGCTACGGCTCCGCTCGGGTCGGCCCCGAGCGGGTAAGTGACACCGGCCAAGGCGGCGAAAGCGAGCGCTGAGGCCGAGCTGTCGCTGACGTCAATGCCTACAAAGCTCACTGTCGATCCCCAGCGCCGGTAAGCCTGCTCGAGCAGGGGCATCTCGGCGCGGCAGGGATGGCACCATGACGCGAAGAAGTTGACCACCACAGGGCGGCCGCGCAGAGCGGCGAGCGCGACTGGGCCCTGGCCCGGCCGAAGGCCGGCGACGCTAAAGGCGGGGGGCACAAGCCCGGGCTTGAGCGCCGCTGGGGGCGCCAACCCCGAACTGTTCGCAGTACCGATGTTTGCCGGTGCCGGCACCGGAACCGGAAGCAATGCCCACACGCCGAACGCGATGAGCACGAGCGCCGCAGCGAGGCTAAATGCCAGCCGCCGGGGCCGGCGCGCTAAGGCGCGACCGACCACTTCGACTCGCGACGGCCGGTCACCCATTGGCGGAGACCGGGACGGGAGTGCTGGTGGGATGCACTTTCACGACAGACCATGTGGCGTCGATGCCTTGTCCGTGATCCTGACCTGGAGCCGCGTCACCCCTGTAGGTGTAAAGAGGCGACCCGTTGTAGGTCACTTGCGATGCGCCGTCGGGACGGCTCACAACGCCGACGCCGTGAGGGACTCCAGGGCCGGGCACCGGGGCGAGATCACCTGGTGGGACTGACAGCGGCGACCACACCTGCAGGCAAGCGCCGACACATGCGAACGTACCGATCCCGCCAGTCAAGTCGCTGGAATCACGGTACACAGTGAAGCCGAGTTGGTCCACCAAGACGGTACCGAGGCCGGGCAAATGGCCGATGCGTACTGCGGCCACCGTGCCTTCAGGTGGCGCGACCGTCACCGGATGCCCTGCGGAATTCCCGCAGCCAGCCAGTGTCGCCGCCAAAGAGACGGCCACCACGGCCGCAATGCGCAGACGACGGCGTTTGACTTGCACCACCCCGATAACCTATCGTCGATGTTCGTGGTGGTTATGGCGGACGGCGTATGCCGCCCAAATGTTTGTTTTGTGTGCCTTCCGGGGGGTAAGAGATGAGCATGACCGAAAGCAGATCGGAAATGCCGGTCGCTGCACGTCTTTCGTTGGTCATTGTGGGTTTTCTAGTCGTGTGCGGGTTGGTCGGCTTTTGGGTTGTCGGCTTCCTGCGCACCGGCCCTGCGACCGTGACACCGAGAGTGGTGTCCACGTCAGCCGGCCCTCAGGTGTATCTGCACATGCAGACCATGGGGACCTATGGGTCCGGCCCGCGCCCGTCGTGGGTGAGCTACATGGTGCAAGACGCCCAAGGCCATTGGGTCCACTCGACGATCGTCCAGTTGCCGGCGCACGCCACCGTTCACGTCACGGTGGACCAGTACGACAGTGCCGGCCTTCTGCGTAATCCCGAGTGGGCGCAAGTCAAAGGCACTATTGGTGGGTCCGCCAACTATACCGGTGTGGTCGGATCGAAGACCTATTCGAACCCCACCGCTCTGTCATTGGTCGGAGCGTCCGCCGCTGCCCATACCTTTGCGGTCCCTGCACTCGGGATCAATGTTCCCCTCGCCGGGATCTCGTCCGATGCAAAGAACGTGTGCAATGCAGCACCATGTACTACGAGCTCGACTCACGACACTATTACCTTCACTTTCAAGACAGGAGCACCGCACGTGTATCACTGGCAGTGCTTCATCCCGTGCGGCCTGGGCTTCGTGAATGGGAATGGCGGACCTATGCAAACGGTCGGCTACATGATGGGCTTCTTGAAGGTCGTTTGATCAGATGACCACCATCGCGACGGAAGGCGCCCACCCGCTAATCGCTCGCCAGGGAAATCACTTCAGGAAGATCCTCGCTGTATGGGTGCTTCTCGCCGGTGTTGGAACGCCCCTGGTGTATTTCGTGCTCGGACCTCACCTGGCGCCGGGCACCCAGACGACGAGCGCAGCGTCGCAGCAGTTCGATCTCACCGTGCTCCTGACGCTGTCGACCCCGGTGGTGCTGGCCGTGTATGTATGGTTCGGTTACGCCCTGATCTTCTTTCGCCAACCGAAGGGTGTCCCGCTCGAGAACGGCGTGTGGATCAAGCGTGACAGCGTGGCTATCCAGATGACCTGGCTGTTTACGACTGGCGCGCTGGTCCTGTCGCTGTTCACGTTCGGGACTTACGAGCTTATCGCCCCCGCCGGTGCAGGCGGCGGCGAAGGCCCGAATCCCATCTGGACGCCGGCCGGAGCACGTACTGCGGCGACCTGGTCGCCGACAAGTGGCACCAACCACACCGAACTGCAGGTGCAGGTCATCGCCCAGCAGTGGAAGTTCACATACCGCTGGCCGCAGTTCGGAGGCATGGAAACGACGGGCCTTGACCTCCCCGTCAACACGCCGATCCAGTTCAACGTGACGTCTTTGGATGTGATCCACAGCTTCTGGCCCTACCGTCTCGGCGTGAAAGCCGACGCCAACCCGGGAGTCAACAACGTCGCCTACACGACGGCGACACAGTTGGGCCCCTTCACTGTGCGTTGCGACGAACTGTGTGGCCTCTGGCACGGCGCCATGGTCGACAAGGGAGCAGTCGTTTCGCAAGCGACCTTCTACAGTTGGGTCACCAGCCGAGAATCGGCAAATGCCGCGCTCACCAAGGAACTTCCCAAGTACAGCCTCACCTACAGCCCTTCGGTAGGAGGTGCGGGTGGTAGCTATTACTCCGGCAACGACCTGCCCAAGCCACCGAGCGAGAAATAAGAGGTCGCTTACGTGACAATCGACGTACGGCCTATCGCCGATCCGAGCAGCGGAGGCGCTGGAGTTCCCGCCTCACCACCGCGAATGGGGCGCCGGCTGCGTCCCAACTTCCTCACTGGTTTGGTCGGGGCGGTTATCGGGTACCTGATCGGCCACTGGCTCGGGAACCTGATCGCATCAGATTGGAGCCGAGTTCAAAACAGCAGCATGAATGACACCGCCGTCGTTCTCGGTTATCTCGCGGGTACCGTCGGCTTTCTCGCCGGCCTCGGCATCTTCAATTATCCGCTTGCCAAGATGGTCGGGCGCGACCCTATTTTGGTGAAGGAGGAGGGCCGGGGACTAGCCCGCTACTTCCGCTACACGCCGGACCACAAGGTCGTCGGCGTCCAGTACCTCTTCGGAATGTTGCTGTATTTCTTCACGGGCGGCCTGTTCGCCCTCGCTATCCGCACAGAGTTGCTCAACCCGACAACGCACGTGTTCGGCCCCGACACCTACATATCAATTGTGGGGATCCACGGCACGATGATGATGATGATGATGACGTCAGTCATCGTCGGCCCATTCGGCAACTACTTCGTTCCGCTGATGATCGGGTCGCGTCGTATGGCGTTCCCGAGGTTGGAAGCCGTGTCGTTCTGGCTGACGCCGCCGGCCTATGTCATCCTCTTATCGTCGATGCTGATGGGTGGCTTTCCGACAGGGTGGACGGGTTATGCCCCATTGTCCAACGAGGCTGTGCTTGGGATGGACGGCTACCTGGTGGCGTTCGGCATCATGGGTCTGTCACTCATCGTCGGGTCGATCAACATCCTCGCGACCATCATCGACTACCGGGCCCCTGGCATGCGCTGGAGCCGGCTCCCGATGTTCGTGTGGGGAACTCTAACCACATCGGTCCTCACCGCCCTCGCCCCGCCGGTGCTGATCGGGGGCGTGTATTTCCTAGGAATGGACCGAACGGTGGGCACGGCTCTTTTCGTCGATGCCCACGGCGGAAGCTCCTACCTTTGGGAGAACGTCTTCTGGTTCTTCGGTCATCCCGAGGTGTATATCCTGGCCCTCCCCGGGTTCGGGTTGGCGGCCGAGATGCTCGCCGTCTTCTGTCGCCGTCGGTTGTTCGGCTACAACATGTCGGCGGCGGGGATGATCGGCGTCGCGTTCTTGTCGTTCTTCGTCTGGCAGCACCACCTTTTCATGAGTGGGATCAATGCCGACATGCGACCGCTGTTCATGCTCACGACTGAGCTCATCTCACTGCCTACAGGCTTCATCTTCCTCGTGGCAATGGGAACCCTGTGGCGAGCAAAGATACGCCTCACAGTACCGATGCTCTTTACCATCGCCTTGTACTTGAACTTCCTGCTGGGGGGAATCTCGGGGGTGTTCATCTCCGACGTGCCGGCCGACGTGACATTGCACGGGAGCTTCTTCGTGCAGGCGCACTTCCACTACACGATCATGGGGGGCCTGATCTTCGGTTTCTTCGGCGGCATCTATTACTTCATGCCGAAGATGACCGGGTACGAGTTGAACCGGACGCTCGGAAAAGTCCACTTCTGGATGATGTTCGTGGCATTCCAGGTGACATTCATTCCGCTTTTCATCGTCGGATGGCTCGGAATGCCCCGCCGGTACTTCGAGTATTCGCCGAAGTGGCAGACGCTGAATGACATTTCGTCGATAGGTGCCTACGTGCTCGGTGTGTCAATGCTGGTATTCGTCGTCAACCTCGTTTATTCGACCATCATCGTGCGTATTCCGGCCGAAGAGAACCCGTGGCACTCGCGGGGTCTCGAGTGGCAGGTGTCGTCGCCGCCCCCGGTGGACAACTTCGCGCGGATCCCGCTGATCCTCTCTCACCCCTACGAGTACGGTAACCCGGAGGATATCCCTGTTGCTGATCTCGCAGGGGTGCCGCACCCGGACGTCCTCAGCGACCCGTCCTATCCCTGATCGAGGTACCCGTGACCCAAGACACCGCAAGAGTGGCGCACTTTGACGACGCCGTATACGAGGAGCAATGCGAGATCGCCAGCTTCTGGACGGGCTCGCGTCTGATCGTGCTCGCGAGCGTGTTCCTCTACGGAACGTTCGCGTTCGCGTACTTCTACTTGCGGGCACTCAACAGTCACGGCGACTGGCGCGTTGGAAACCAGCATCCTTCAACACTCATCGGCACAGCGGTAGTTCTTTGCGTTGTCCTCGCTAGCGTCGTCCACTACAGCGGAGCGCGACGCCTCCAGTACGGCGCCCAGTTCGACTGGTTTGTCGCGTCATTGGTGTCGCTCGTTCTCCTCGTAGTCGGTGCGGCACTGCAGATATGGGATCTCACGCGGCTGCCTTTCTTCCCGGCGTCGTCGGGTTACACGAGCGTGTTCGTGGCTTGGATGCCGGTCTACATCCTCTACATCCTCGGAACTTTCTACTGGTTGGAGACACTGGTGGCGCAGAGCATCGCGCGTCCGCACACGGTCACGGTTTGGAATGAGGACGATCAGCTGCTCGTCCCGCACTTCGGAGCCAAAGTGGAAGGGTTTATCGCCTTCACGCTGTTCATGAGCGTGGCCAGCATCTTGATCTGGATCCTCTTCTACATCCTCTGAGGAGGAACCGCCTCCGATGTCACTGATTGTTGACCACTGGTACTTCGGAACGATCGGTTGGCTGCTTCTTGTTGTGCTGGCGGTTCACCAGGTTGGCTACGTACGTCGCCAGCGCGTTGTTGCAGACCGCTCTAAACGGTCCTACAGGGACCGCCGCTGGCGTATGTTCAGCTTCGTAGCGGCAATAGCCGTGCTGATTGTCGCCTTCGAGTCACCGATCGACTACTACTCCGCATCGCTTTTCTGGGTGCACATGATCCAGCACCTTCTGCTCATCGTGGTGGCAGCACCCCTCATCGCAGTGTCAGCTCCATGGCTCGTCCTGTTGCGGGGCCTCCCGATAGGCGTTCGACGCTACGCGAGCCGAGTGGCTCTGCACGCCAGTTGGACGGGACCGCTGCGATCTCTCGGGCGCAGCGCGAATCGTCCTGTCGTGGGATGGGTCGCGCTCGTAGCCAGTGTCTGGCTTTGGCACACCCCGCCGCTGTATGACGCGACGCTGCGCAGCACGAGCATCCACTATCTCGAACACGGTGTGTTCTTTGGCTGCGCTCTTCTTTTCTGGGTCCAGGTCATAGACTCCTACCCTCTACGGTGCCGGCTTTCCTACGCCGGGCGGGTCGGATATCTGGTGGCGTTTGCCTTGCAGAACTGGATTCTCGGCATGTCCCTCGCTTTCGCGTCGGGACCGTGGTACTCGGGATACGCGAATCTCGCGTCGCGACCCGGCGGGCTCAGTGCCCTAGAAGATCAGCAGATCGGTGGAGGAATCATGTGGATCCCGGGGATGATTCCCGTAGCAATCACGGTCGCGGCGTTGGCGAGCCGCTTCGTGGCGCTGCGACCCGGCGACGACGGTACCGGTGCCGTCATGAACCTCGACGACGAGTTCACGGCGCTGGTGGCATCGAGCAGCGGGAGAACCGGTAGTGTCGATCGGGCGGCGCCTGCCCGCTGGCGCCTGCAACTCGCGCCTCGCCACCGAAGGTGGTAGTTCGTCCGGTAGCGTTTATAGGAGGAGGTACGACAGGTGACTAATGGAATGGGTGTACTTGTGGCGGTCGTCGGTAACTATTCGATGGGCGCGATCCTGACCTTCGCGATCCCTATCGGGACCCTGCTGCTGGCGGTGGCAATCGGATTCCACCAGCGTAAGCCTGTAGCTCGCCGGGGCGGCCGTTCCCTGTTTCCGACGTCGGGCCTACCCCAGCACACCACCGACCTCAAAATTCTGGCGGCCATGACCCCCGAAGCGCGCCAGTCGGTCGCTGATCGGTCGAACGAGGGCACCGTCTTCATCGAGCGCCCGTTTGGTGGCCGTTAGGGCGAAGCCGCCTCAGGGTTCAGGGCGAGGCAAGCCCAAGTGGAGGGATGCTGGTGTGCAGTTGGGAGGATACGGAGTTGAATGTACTTGCCGCCTGCCCCGCGATAGCGGTCATCGCGGCGCGTGCTGCGTCGAGTTTGGCGGTAGCCGTCGCGTCAGCCGGGGAGGTCGCGAGGGTCTCGACTGCGAGCAAAGCCTCTGCGGCGTTTGGGTAGGCCCACTGTCCGAGCTGATAAGTGGCCAGAGTTAGCTGTGTGTAGCCGGAAAGCGCCCCTGGGACCTGAGCCGACTCAAGGGTGTAGATGTCGGCGCTCGTCGGCGTGCAGTTGGCTTCTGCCGATCGCGCCAGGGCTACTACAGATGCCGGGCTGACTGTGGCGCCGCCAGATTGGATCAGGCGAAGGTCCTGCCCGGCAAGCGTGACCCCATCGTTGCAGGTCGACAGGTCCGTGACGAGCTGGTTGTAGTAAGAACGGAAGGTCGCTGCTCGTTGCGGAGGGGTGTAATGGTCATAGCGGTCCGTGAGGATAGCCGCGACGACAACGAGTGATACCGCAGCGAGCTGCCACCGCCGCCGCCGATACCAAGGCTTCGGGCCCCGATAGCGGGATTGTTTCGCCTGTTGGGGAGAGATGAAGCCTCGGTGACGGCTCGTCGGGAACGGGGTGGCCCTTGGTGGTAGCCCCGCCGGGCTACCGGACGAAGGTCTTGTCAACCGCTGCTGCTCGTCGTCTTAGCTGATGGTAGCCACTGCATCATGCCGTCTCGGAGGCCAGAAACTTCAGCGGTGAGGGTTGCGCTGGAGCTTTGAGACACGATGTTGTAGTAGTAGCGCTCCTTGCCGGAGCTGTCGATGACGAGTACCGCCGAATCGTGGACGATAGTCGTGTGGCCCCCCTGGTTTACCACCTGGTCGGTCAGCCGGTAGGCGCTGTAGAGCTGCTGCAGTTGGGAGGCGGGGCCGGTGACGAACACCCAGCGGTGAAGCATGCCGTGAGCACTCGACCACTGGCGCACAGTGGACACAGAGGTCGCGGTCGGGTTGGCATTTACTGCCACGAGCTCCACCCGGCTTCGCTGCGTCACACTTAACGAATCCAGCGCACGGGTGAGCACTTGCGCCGTAAACGGGCAGATCGTCGTGCACTTGTCGTCGATCAAAGCCCACACCACCTCCTTGCCCCTGAACTGGCTCAAGCTGATCTGTTTCCCGAACTGGTCGGTAAGCGTGAACCCCGGCGCCGCAATGCCCGGCAGGGGAAAGCCGTCCATCGGTGCTGAAGCAGTCGCAACCGCCGCCGCTGACTCGGCGCGAAGGTGGTGCACCACCACTGCCGTCGTGGCGAACGCGGCTGCCGTTGCCAGCGCTCCCAGGCGCCACGGGTGCCGCACGAATCGCCTGTGACCCACCGGTCGCATCCCGATCGGAGAAGCCTCAGGCGCTGCAGCTGTCGGGGCTTCGAACACTGAAGCGAGCATACCCCCGACAAGTAGATGCCACACTTCGCCCGAGAGCACGCGATTTGGTGACCATGCGATCTGGTGGAGGATGCGATCTGACGGAGCCGTCGATCGGCTATCCGCGTCAGCTGGGCGATTTCGCAGGTTGACGGCGACCGCCCCACCAGCGAAGCACGGCGGCGGCTGCAAGCACGGCGGCGATCACTGCGATAGTCGACTGCAGCCAACCTGCATCAAGCCAGGAGGTCAGCTGTGACTGGATGCTGGACACGGTCGCCATCGCGCGCGACGTGCCTGTCGGATCCTCCAAGTAGCTAATCCAGTAGTCAGCGAGGTAAGCGGCCACTGCGATCAGCAGGACAGAGCCGATACGGTCCAGGTGACGACCTCCACGGCGCAAGGTGGCGATCACCGACCGCCGAGCGGTCGCAACCGCAACCGTTGCAACGGTGAGCACTGCAGCCATGCCCAAGGAGTAGGCGACGAAAGTGGCTATTCCGTTCAGAACTCCGGATCTCGTGAACGCGCCGGCCACCCCAGCGAGGAACAGAGGCAACGAGCAGGTGAGGGACCCCGCGGCGTAGGACAGTCCGAAGCCGAACATCGAGCGCAGGCTCCGGCTCGGACCTCCGAGGTTCGAGTGCGGTATGTGCAGCCGAATCCTCCGTCCAGCGAGCCCGGCCAGCCCGAGTACCCCGAGACCGACTGCGAGCAGGATCATCACCCACGGCACCCACGCCATGAATGCAGAGATCCCCGCCTCGAACAAGGCGCCAAGGGCAGCGAATAGCGCCACGAACCCGGCGGACACGGCGGCTGCCGATCGCACCGCCGCACCGATTGGTGCGGCAATTGCCGGCGCTTGTTCGTCACGTACGAAGTACGACAAGTACGCGGGCAGCATCGGGAACCCGCACGGGTTGACTGCCGCCAGTAACCCTAGGGCGAACGGATACGAGAAGGAGGACACGGCTCTGGTGGCGATCCTATCGGCGGATGGCCTGCTCAGGGATGCGAGAACGAGCGCAAACCCTGTGATGGCCTGGCCCGCGAGACGGGCCAGGCCATCACAAACGCTGAAGTTCGCTCAGTTGGCTTTTATTTGGGTGACCATGCCAGTGGCTGCAGCCACTCCCACTTTGTACTTGGTGCTGCCGTTGCGGACGAAAACCCAGTACCAGCGCCATTTCCCGCCGTTAATGTTCGACTTGTAGGCGTTGCCGCCTCCGACGGCAGCGACTGCCTTGGACTGGGCTGTCGCCGACGAGACGTCGTTTGCGTAGCGGTAGCTGATCCCGCTGCCTGACGCCGCAGTGACAGTCCCGGGGGCCGATGTTGCATCAACCCACACGTTGACGGTGCCCTGCTTGCGCCCGTTAGCGCCGAGTTGCAGCTTCACTTGGAAATAGTCCTTCTGCCCACTCGACTTGAGCTGGCTGTTCTTGACGCCGAGCACTTGGTGGCCTTGCCCGCTCACGAAGCTCGTCGCGTCACTTGCGGCTTGCGACGCGCTGATTCGCGGAGTGTCGGTGGTGGTTGCGCCGGCCGAACCAGAGCCTGTGCTCGACGAGCCGGTGCTCGCCGGCTGGTCGGGGCTGGTGTCGGCTGACGAGGCGTCATTACTGTTCGAGGTGTCGGGAGAGGTGTCGGCCGAACTCGAAGCGGACCCGGTCGTAGAACCGCCCGAGCTGCTGCCGGCGGGGTTCTGATTCTCGGCCCGACTCTGCCACCAAACCCCATCGCTGTAGGGCGACGTGTCGTTTCGATAGACATGGACCACGTCTATGCCGGTGTTCGTCTGAACCCGAATGTCGAACACCTTGTGAGTGACGCTGCCACCGTGGGCCTCCGTGTCGGCTTCGACTGCGAGGACCTTGGCGCCGCCGCCGTCGTGAGCGTTGGCGTAAGCGACCGCATTTGTGCACTCGTCGCCAGCGACAGCGCACGTTGTCACTCCGTGGGTTGGCGCACTGCTCGCAGCGAAGGCCGACGGGGCAGCGCCAAGCATGCCACCTCCTGCGGCGGCGACTGCGGCCACGCCGACGGCTGACTTCGTGATACGGCCTAGGTGGCTACGCTTCGATCGCTTCGACGTCGTTAGCCGGGAGCGGCCAGTCGAATTAGATGAACTCGTCGTACTCGTTGCCATTGGTCTTCCTTCCTGTTGTGTGCACGCCGTAGGAGTAGCTCGCACGGCGTCATGACTACTCTCGACGCCTGCGATGCCATGCACGTGGAGACCGTGTGGAGATCGCATGGAAGTTAGATGAGAAGCTCTCTCACAATCGGCTCAGAGGGATGCAGACGGTGACTGTCGTCCCTTTCCCGAGCGCGCTCTCGAGCTCGACATGGCCTCCGTGGGCGGCAACCAGTTCCGTTACCACCGCAAGGCCTACTCCAGAGCCCCCTGTGCCGGCGGCACCCTGCCCCCGGAAGAATCGCTCGAAGACCATCGCCTGCTCGCCGGGGGGAATGCCTAGCCCTGTGTCGGCCACGGCGAGGCGGCCGACAGCCCCGTGCTGATCGACCGTCAGCCGGACCCGACCGCCGAACGGGGTGAACTTAGCTGCATTCGACAGCAGGTTGACGACGATCTGTTCGAGACGGTCAGGGTCTCCGATCACGGCTGTAGGTATCGCATCAGTGGACAGTTCGACTCCACGTTCAGCGAACCTTGCCGACAGCCTTGTGGCCGCACTGCAGGCAACATCGGCGAGGTCGACAGTTACCGGAAGTAACGTCAGGGTGGCCGCCTCCGCCGAGGCGAGCACCCCTAGATCCTCGACGAGCCGGCCGAGACGATGAACCTCCTCGCTGAGCGACCTGACGGCAGTCGGCGAGAGCTCCTCGAGGCCGACGGTGATGGCTTCCAGCTCGGCTTGCAGGACCGCCACTGGGGTTCGCAGTTCGTGGGCAAGGTCGGCGACGATCACTCGACGTAGGGTGTCCTCGCGCTCAAGGTGTGCCGCCATGGCGTCAAAGGCGTTGGCCAGCTCTTTGATCTCCCCAGGGGCGGTGATGTTCCCGACGCGGCTTTTGAGGTCGCCTGTCCCTAGCCGCCGGGCGGCGCGTGTAAGTGACCGTATCGGCGCCACAATGCGCCGGGAGATGAGCACGGCCGCGGCGAGCGCCACGAGCGCAGCAAGTATGGACGCGCTCGCGACCGTGGTGCTGATGGTGTGACGAAGCGAGATCTCCTCCAACGACAGTCCCGACGCTGGGAACTGGATGGTGGCGGTGGCAATCGGGCGCCCGGCTACCACGACCGGCAAGGTGCGTGACTGGCCCTGCGCCTGTGACGCCGCCACGTCGAGAACGTTGTGCCCGTTGGAGCGTACTTGGATGCCGAAACCGGTGGTGCGGGCAAGCTGACCGACCGCCGCCAGAGTGGCAGGGTCCCAGGCGCCCGCCGGCTGGTATGCCGCGCCGACGGTAGCGACCAGCTCGTTGGTGGTAGTCCGCTCCTTCTCACGTCCTGCGTTGGCCAAGTCGGCGTTTGTGACGACAAGGGTGACCACGACCAGCATGACGATCGACGCGAGAGCTACCGCCAGCGTGCCCGCCACCAGGCGGCGTGCCAGGCCCCATGACGACACGTTGTTAGTCCCTGCGCAGGCACAGGCGGTACCCAACCCCGAGGACCGTCTCGATGATGGTCGAGCCGGTTGGGCTGTCGCGCAGCTTGTGGCGGAGGTTCTTGACGTGAGAATCGACGACGCGTTCGTAGCCTTCCCACTCGTACCCCCGAACAAGGTTGACCAGCTCATAGCGGGAGTAGACGCGGCCTGGGACACGAGCGAGGGCGCAGAGTATCCCCCACTCCGTCGGTGAAAGGGCGACCAGACGGCCGCTCTCGCGGACCTCGTGGCGCTCCTCGTCAATTAGCAGGGCTCCTTCCCCGAAGGAGGCGGGACCAAGCGGATCGCCGGGTGCTACACCTCTTCGGAGGAGGGCTTGCACCCGCAATACCATTTCCCTCGGGCTGAACGGTTTGGTCAGATAGTCGTCGGCCCCGAGTTCGAATCCCCTGATCCGGTCGGACTCGCCTGCCTTCGCGGTGAGCATCAGTAGGCGCACGTTGGTCGAGACCCGCAACTCTTGGCCCACTTCCTCTCCGGGAATGTCCGGTAGACCCAGGTCCAGTACGACGACATCGGGTTCGGCACTCGAGGCGATGGTGATGGCTTCAGAACCGGAACCCGTGCTGAGCACCGTCAACCCTTCGCGTTCGAGGAACGCCCGAATCAGATTCCGAAGCTTTGTCTCGTCCTCGACGACTAGCACGGTCGGGCCGCTCATCGATACTCAACCCGCCGGTTCGCCACGGTGGGATGCGTTGCTCCGACACCAGTCGTCATGTGTTCCTCCATAGGGACGCGTGGCTACGACGAACCGATCCCTATTCGCCGAAGGTCGAAAGCTAGTAGCCGATCATGAACAGACCGTGAACCGCTCATGAGAGTGCCGTCGGTGACCGACTATCGGTCGACGTCCCCTCGCTCATCAAGTCGGACTGACCGGTCCTTAGCGGGCGTCCTCCAACTCGTCCACCAGCCCGTGCCCGACGAGCCCGAGGATTGCGATGGTGTCGCGGGTAGCGCCGGACATGAAAGGCTCGCCACGTCGCAGTGGTTCAAGCGCGGCCTCGGCGCTGCCGGCCCAATGGCGAGCGGTGGCGATCGAGGAGTCGATTGCGGTCGTGGACAGCACCAGATCGCGGGCCTTGTCCCGCGAAACCGTGTCGAGCCGTGTCCCGAGGATCGCCCTCAGGTCATCGCCGACGCCCGGTATCGCCAGAGCCCGAAGCACCGGGAGGGTGTACGTGCCTTCGACCATGTCGTGGCCGGCCGGTTTACCGAGGTCGTCGTCGGTCGAGATCAGATCTTTGACGTCGTCCCATATCTGGAATGTCATCCCGAGCGCGTACCCATAGTCGGTCAAGGCCTCCACCTCGACTGGTGACGCACCGAAAGTGACCCCGCCGACACGGGCCGCGGTGGCCATGAGCGACGCGGTCTTGCCGGCGATGGACGCCACGTAGGATTCCTCGCTCCGGGTCACGTCGTAGGCGAAGCGCATCTGACCGACCTCGCCCTCGCACAATTTCCCGATGGTACGAGCCAGCAGCGCAGCGATTTCCGTCCCGAGGGACGCGGCGATCTCCGACGCTCGCGCAAGCAGGAAGTCGCCGGCGAGGATCGCCACCAGGTTCCCCCACTTGGCGTTCGCGCTCATCACCCCCCGCCGCGACGTCGCCTCGTCCATCACGTCGTCGTGGTAGAGGGAGCCGAGGTGCACCAGCTCGACCGCCACGGCACCTTCCACGACGTCGCCGGGAGGATCAATCCCCGAGCCACAGGCTTGAGCCGCAGCGAGCACGAGGGCCGGGCGCAGCCGTTTGCCCCCCGCGTTCACGAGGTGCGAAGCGACCTCCGCCAAAAATGGGTCCTCGCCGGACGTCGCCTTGGCAAGGGACACCTCGACCTTGTCCAACGCGGACTCGATTCCGGGAAGGCGGAGCGTCTCTGCGGCGTTCATCTGCTACGAGGGTACGCTACGCCCGAGCTAAACAGGAACCCGGAACGTTCCGATGCATCTCGGAGGACATCGTGAGAGAGGTGGCCGCCGAACGAACTAACTCGCCAGGGTCCGGGTAGACTAAGCAAACGGAGGACCGGAATGTTCGAACGTTTTACTGACAGAGCCCGTAGAGTCCTGGTCTTGGCCC
>JAKBBS010000281.1 GCA_021808425.1 Actinomycetes bacterium | reverse complement strand
ACCGCATCGGCGCCGGACACATGCAGATAGGCGCCCTGATCGCGTTCCTCACCTACCTCGTGCAGATCCTGACTTCGGTGATGATGGCCACCTTCGTTGCGATGATGTGGCCACGCGCAGCTGTGTGCGCTGAACGCATCCAAGCCGTTCTAGGCACAGCCTCATCGATAAGTGCTCCGACGTCGCCGGTAAGCGAAGTCCGCTCGCGCGCCACGCTCGAGTTGAACGACGTGACGTTCTGCTATCCCGGAGCGGAGTCACCGGTGCTGTCCGGCGTTTCTTTCCGGTGCACGGCCGGCCAGACAACTGCGATCATCGGAAGTACCGGGTCGGGCAAGACGACGCTCATCAATCTCGTCCCGCGACTGATTGATGCGACTGACGGGAGTGTCGTCGTCGACGGCGTCAACGTGAAGGACCTGGACCTGGAGCTGCTGTGGGGCCGCATCGGTCTCGTGCCGCAAAAGCCGTACCTCTTCTCGGGGACCGTGGCCAGCAACCTGCGATACGCGGATCCCGACGCAACCGACGACGAACTTTGGGACGCGTTGGAGGTCGCCCAGGCTCGTGACTTCGTGTCGGCGATGCCGGGCGGCCTGCAGGCCAGGATCGCTCAGGGAGGTTCGAATGTTTCGGGCGGCCAACGCCAGCGGCTCGCCATCGCTCGTGCGATCGTACGCAAACCTGACATCTACCTCTTCGACGACTCTTTCTCGGCCCTCGACCTCGCTACCGACGCCCGACTTCGCGCCGCTCTGGGACCGGTAACGACTGACGCCGCCGTCGTGATCGTCGCTCAACGGGTTTCGACGATCATCGAAGCCGACCAGATCCTCGTGCTCGAAGACGGTCGACCCGTCGGTCTCGGAACTCACGAAGATCTGACCGTGAGCTGTGCCACTTATGCAGAGATAGTGGCATCTCAGATGGCGGGGGCTGGGGCTCGATGACCAGCGTCGTGCGCACCGACAGTCCCGCCGGCGACGTGGACGGCGAACCCGTGAAGCAGCCGGTGGCAGCCCGCAATGGTCTGGCAGGACGTATGGGTGCGGCCGGCATGCCCGTCGAAAAGGCCAAGGACCTGAAAAATTCAAGCCGCCGACTGGCCGGACGCCTCCGCTCCGAAAGCTTGGGTCTTATGGCCGTAGCGGCGCTCGCCGTGGTCAGCGTCGGCCTTTCGGTCATCGGACCGAAGCTTCTCGGCGACGCAACGAACGTGATCATCGGGGGAGTGAGACGCCACGCTATCGACTTCGCGGCCTTGCACCGGGTGATCTTCGAAGCTGTCGGCGCGTACGTTGTCTCCTCGGCGCTCTCATACCTTCAGTCGTATCTGCTCGCCGGGATCGTTCAGCGGACGATGCAGCGGATCCGGTCCGACGTCGAAGCGAAGATAAACCGGTTCCCCCTGCGCTACATCGACAACCAACCCCGCGGCGATCTGCTCAGCCGTGTCACCAACGACATCGACAATCTCGCCCAGAGCCTGCAGCAAACCCTCAGCCAGGCGCTGACATCGCTTCTGACAGTAGGCGGCGTCGTAATCATGATGCTGCTCATATCACCGCTGCTCGCCTTGGTCGCCATCGTCACGATTCCGGCGTCACTCCTGATAATCAAAGTGATTGCGAAGCGCTCCAAAACCAGATTCGTCGCCCAGTGGACCCACACCGGCACCCTGAACTCGCTCGTCGAAGAGACCTTCACCGGACACGGGCTGGTAAAGGTCTTCGGGCGCCAGCGCGACGTAGAGGCGCGCTTCGACGCGAAGAACGAGGAACTGTACTCTGCGAGCTTCGGCGCGCAGTTCATTTCGGGGACCATCCAGCCGGCCATGATGTTCCTCGGCAACCTCAACTTCGTCGCGATAGCCGTAGTCGGCGGCCTGCAAGTCTCCTCCGGAGCCATGAACCTCGGAGACATCCAAGCTTTCATCCAGTATTCGCGCCAGTTCACCCAACCGATAACGCAGCTGGCGTCGATGGCAAACGTCCTTCAGTCGGGGATCGCCTCTGCGGAAAGGATCTTCCAGCTTCTCGACGCCCCCGAGGAGAGCGACGACCGGGCCTTCCCCCAAGCCACCGGCGAACCGCGCGGCCGCGTCGAGTTCGATCACGTCTCATTCTCCTATGACCCGTCGAGGCCGCTGATCGAGGACCTGTCGCTTGTGGCCGAACCGGGCCAGACGGTCGCGATCGTCGGGCCTACCGGGGCCGGAAAGACGACGCTCGTCAACCTGATAATGCGTTTCTACGACATCGACTCCGGCGTGATAACCCTTGACGGCAACGACATATCAGAAATGCGCCGCCGGAACCTGCGCTCCAACATGGGGATGGTCCTACAGGACACCTGGCTCTTCCATGGGACCATCAAGGAGAATATCGCGTTCGGAAACCTCGGCGCCGACGACGAGCACATCATGGCTGCAGCCCGAGCGACCTACGTGGACCGCTTCGTTCACTCGTTGCCCGACGGCTACGACACAGTCCTAGACGACGAAGGAACGACTGTCAGCGCCGGCGAGAAGCAGCTACTCACGATCGCGAGGGCGTTCCTCGCCGATCCGGCGATCCTAATCCTCGACGAGGCGACCAGCTCCGTGGACACAAGGACTGAGGTTCTAATACAAAGGGCGATGGCCGCCCTGCGATCGAACCGGACTAGTTTTGTCATCGCGCATCGCCTGTCGACGATCCGCGACGCCGACATCATCTTGGTGATGGAATCAGGCCGGATTGTCGAACAGGGAAACCACGAGGACCTCCTGGCGGCCCGGGGCGCCTACTACAACCTCTTCAACGCACAGTTCGCGTCTGCAGCGGTCGACGTCACGTAGACGGCCTTATCCCTCGAGCGGATCCCGATCGGCCTCGGAGGTAAACCCGGCGTTCACGAAGATCTCCGGGCGACGCTCCTCCATCGCCGCCAAACGCAGAAACGTTCGCCTGTCGCCATCACTGAGCGGCGGCTGAGTGATGGTCCGAGGCCAAAGGCGGTAACGGCGAACCACATCTACTTCCACCGCAAGAAGCGTCAGCTGCGCCGCGAGAAAGAGGAACGACATCAACGCGATCACCAACGCAAAAGTTCCGTAGACCGGTGTCGCGTGCGCTAACTCCCGACGAACGTACCAGCCTCCGAGCGCCTGCAGCCCCTCCCAGAAGACCGTGGCAAGCCCGGCTCCGACGACTACGTCATGCCAACCGAGGCGCTCCGACGTGAGGACGACGAAAGCAGAACTAAACACGGCGAAATTGACGACCGCCCCTGCTACTACAGCGCCAGCGGCCGCAGGCGCCCCGTGCACGACAACTGGTATTACACTGGTGAGGGCTGTGGACACCAAGGTTCCGAACCCGAGGGCGGCCAGAAGTAGGAACCCTCGGAGGCGGCGCAGCCAGAAGTTCGGCCATCTCCGGTAAGGGACGTTCCACACGGTCTGCATGGCATTTAGCGCCGCCTGGCCGACACCCTGTACTCCGTAGAGGGTTCCGAGAACTCCGACGATGAGCGCCACAGCACTCCCCGTCAGGGGATGCGCCGCACTGCGCAGTTGTGTTCCGATGACCGGGAAGTTTCCTAGTGCCGAGTTCAGGACTTTGGACTGCAACCCTGGATGGCCTTGAAGGACGAATCCGAGGATCGTGGTGAGCAACAGCAGCAGCGGGAACAGCGAGAACAGGGCGTAGTAGGCGACCACCACCGCTTTACCTCCGGCTTGGTCGTTGCCGTACTTCTGTATGACAGCATAAGGAAACGCTACGATCGGATGACGCTGCTGGAACCTGTCAACTTTGCGGACGGCTTTCTCAATAGGGTTCACACTTGAGAGTCTTACCCACTTCGAAGCCAGTGCCCTTAAATGCCACAACTGCCACGATCCGAGGCGAGAATCGCGGGACAGTTTGCGGTTCCCGCCTTCAAGACCTTGTCTCTAGCTTTCCTGGCCTCCTGCAGGTACCAGTAGAGGAGCGAGCGAGTGGACTTGGACGAAATCTCCGGCGCTAGCGAGGAACCCCAAGTTCCAGTTGGACTCGATGGTGCGCAGCAGCGAGTAGTGATTCGACGGTATCGAGTCGACCGCTCCCTTCACTCCTCGACGGGACACGACGATCATCGGCACATGCCCGCCGCCGTAGACGGTCCCGCCTGCGAGGTCCCCTCCACCGGCCGTGG
>JAKBBS010000042.1 GCA_021808425.1 Actinomycetes bacterium | reverse complement strand
TCCTCGATCAACCAGCGGACTTCAGCCAACGACGCCGGAGATCTACGAACGCGACTGTCGACCAGCCTGTTGTAGCGAAGCGACAACTTGTCGATGACAGCCTGGCGGGACTGGTCACGTTGAAGGTCTCTCGGAAGTTGCTCCAGGCGCCGGCCGACGGCGTCCAGGTAGCGAGGTATCTGCTCGATTCGAGCGGTGCCGGTGACGGTGACGAATCCGGGGTACACGAGCGCGTCGATCTGGGCGCGGATGTCCTCGGCGCTTCGGGAGAGACGCCCGCTTAGGTCTGTCGAGTCCATCCGGGTGACCGCCGAGCGCTGCGTAGCGGCAGCCTCGTAGATCTTTCCGGCCAGACCTACGAGCGCCTCGAGGCGATCGGAGAGCTCGGTCTCGACGAGAGTCGTCAGTTGCTCGAATCCGGCTCTGGTGAAAGAGGGGCCGCCGTTTCCTATCAGGACGTCGTCGATCAGGGCCGTCGCGCAGTCGTCGACCACGGCGCTCATCGATACACCCGTGCTTCGAAGTGCAGCGTCGGTCCGCTTGGTCATGCGTCGGTGGTGATGTTCCCAGGAATATTGTGCGCCTAGGCTTAGCAAGCGGCGGCTTCCTTGCCACATGTTCAAGGCCTGCGCGTTAGGTGACTCAAAGATCCGCAGTGCGACGCTCACGTCCTCGTCGACGAGGGCGGGATAGACGCGAAGGTCGCCTTGCGCGAGGAGCTCGGGTATGTCCTCGAAGTCCCAACAGGTGATCCCGCTGCGCTCGAACCCTTCAAGCGCGGTCCGGGCGGCATCAAGGAATGCCCCGCGGAGCGACGACTGCAGGGTGGAAAGGTTCTTACTCCGGGCTATCGTCGTGTTGGCGGTGCCGATCACCTCGAAACCTACCCGGAGATGCCCCGGGAGTCGGTCGAGGTCCCATGACGCCGCCGTCATTGGTTCGCCGCTGATTCGAGCTAGGGCGATGGCCACAGAATCGAGGAAGCCGGGCCGCGTACCGGACTTTTGAGAGGGCGGCGCCCCGGGGATCTCGGTGTCTGTTCCGTTTGCGATCTCGGCTGCGACCTCCTCGGTGCTCGCAATGAAGCGCCGCACCGCCTTCGGGGCGATCCTGATCAACGCAGCGATGAGGTCGATGCGTCGAGCGGGTATGTGGCCTTCGAATGCCCTAGCATTCAAGCGGTTGATAGCAAGAAGTGGCAGTTGGACTGTCACCCCGTCGTCTGGTTCACCCGGTGTGTAGCGGTAACGAAGGCGCAAACGAAGGCCCGCATGATCCCACCAGTCGGGGTAGTCGGAGAGGCGAAGAGGTTGAGCGTTAGGATCTACAAGCACAGATAGCGGCACGTGGAGGGGATCGTCGCCCCCGCTCGCCGCGTGACGCCACCAGCGCTCGAGGCGGCGGGTACCCGTAGCGTCACTCGGAACGACCCTGTCATAGAACCGTTCCAGAGCGTCATCGCCCGCGAACAGATCGTGGCGGCGCATCCTGTCCTCGAGGGCGCCGAGTGCGTCGACTCGCTCTCGTGTCGCCGCGAGCGTGGGTATCCGGAGGGGGGATTCGCCCTTCACGAGGGCGTGGTGGATTACCATCCGCCTGGACTCCTGCGGGTCGACGCGGGCGAGAGCGACCCGTCTGTTGTCGACGACGCGAAGGCCCAGTACTGTCACACTCTCGATGGTGACCGCTTCGCCCCGTTCGGAGTCCCAGAAGGCTTCGCCGTAGGAATGCTGCGCAAGGTGCGCACCTGCCTGTTCGATCCACTTCGCCTGCACGGCAGCGGCGCTGTGTGCCCAGATACCCTCCGTCTCGATCAGCGTTCCTGCCATTACCCATTCAGGGGAGCGCCGAGAAGTCGCCGAAGTTCGCGCGATCCTCCACCTTGTTTGGCGTGTGCCTTGGTAGTCCCTGCGGATCCGGTCGCGCCGTCCGACATTTGAGAGGAGACCGCTCAACATGGCCTGATGGATGGCATCGGGCAGGGCTTCTGCGCTGTTTGCGTGCCAGCCTTCCGAGCGGTAAGCCTGGCGGATCTGGCCGGCTATGTCCTGCCATTCACGCAACCTCATGGCGTTCAGGAACTCCGCCCTGCAGCGTCGCCGGAAAGCATTTCCTGACAGATCCTGTGCCAAGTCAGAAACGTAGTCCCACAAACGCAGCAGCCCCATGAAGTCCGAGTCGTCTACGTCGAAGCGGAGGTGTAACGCATCCGCTTCCGGGGTCTCGCGCGGTCTTTCCCTCGGATCCTGTATCGACAGCGCTGCGGCGATGAGCGTCACCTCGCGAAGACATCCGCGCTCGTATCCTTCGACGACGATACGCGCCAGTCGAGGGTCGAGTGGAAGGCGGGCCATCCGCCGACCTAGAGGGGTGCATTTCCATCGATTGCGGTCGAACTCCATCGCTCCGAGCTCGACGAGGATCGTCCGAGCGTCGGTGATCGAGCGACGGTCCGGTGCCTGGATGAAAGGGAAGTCCTCCATCTCGCCCAGACCCGTCGAGGCCATCGTGAGAAGGACCGAGGCGAGGTTCGTGCGCAGGATCTCCGGATCGGTGAACTCCCGACGCGCCAGGTAGTCGGCCTCGGAGTACAGCCGGATGCATATCCCTGGCGCTTCGCGCCCGCAGCGGCCCGCTCGCTGGTCGGCGGAAGCGCGCGACACGGCTTCGATCGGAAGGCGCTGAACTTTGCTGCGATGGCTGAACCGCGAGATTCTCGCAAGGCCGGTGTCGACGACGTAGCGGACGCCGGGTACAGTCAGGGACGTCTCAGCGACGTTCGTTGCGACGACCACCCGACGAGCGCGGTGCGGGCGGAAGACTTTGTGCGATTCGGCTGCGGACAGGCGCGAATACAGCGGCAGGATCTCGACATCGGCCGGCCCGGATTGCTGTAGCGCCTGAGCGGCGTCTCGAATGTCACGTTCGCCGGGGACGAACACCAATACGTCTCCGGGGCCTTCGGCACAGACTTCGGCTACGGCGTCACAGATCGCCTCGTTGATGTCGGTGGTTTCGGGCCGAGCGTCACCCGCTGCGTCGAGGAGTGCGACTTCTGAGGGGTCGCGGTAGCGAACTTCGATCGGAAAGCTCCGGCCGGAAACCTCGACGACCGTGGCGCCGAAGTGGGTGGCGATCCGGGCGGTGTCGATAGTGGCGGAGGTGATGACGAGCTTCAAGTCCGCCCGGCGCGGCAGGATCCGCGCCAGGTAGCCGAGAAGGAAATCGATGTTGAGGCTCCGCTCGTGTGCCTCGTCGACGATTATCGTGTCGTAGGCGCGAAGGTGACGATCTCGGCGGATCTCGGCGAGGAGAACACCGTCGGTCATCACTTTTACCATCGTCGTCGCTCCGACATGGTCATCGAAGCGCACTGCGAAGCCGACAGCATCGCCCACAGGGACGCCCAGCTCGCTGGCGAGCCGCTCCGCAACGGCTCGTGCTGCGATGCGCCGTGGCTGGGTGTGGCCGATCATCGCAGTGCGGCCCCGGCCGAGCTCCAGGCACATCTTCGGAAGCTGAGTCGTCTTCCCCGAGCCGGTCTCGCCAGCTATCACAACCACCTGGTTGCCCTCGATCGCGGCTTTGATCTCGTCGCGTCGAGCGGCTACAGGTAGGTCCTCGGGATAGGTGATCGGCGGAGCCGTCAGGATCGAGGGTCGCGGCCTCGTCATGATCGTTCGCCGCGGCGGCCTCTGGCACTCGTTGTGACAAGGCGTGTAAACGAAACGGTGTCGGGTCCGGCGTTGATATAGGAATAGCTGCGATCCGAAGGCAGGCGGAGGTAGCTCCCAGCTGACATCGCCAGCAGCTCGCCGTCGACCTCTATGTGTAGGAGGCCAGCCGAGACGAGGATCAGCTCCTCGCTTCCAGGTGGGTCAGGGTCGGCGTCGTAGCGCGCACCGCCGGCGAGCTCCCAGCTCCACATTTCCGCCCCCGCAATCGACGTGTATGCGACGAGCAGCCGGGCGCTGCTGCCGTCGACGTCCTGCCAGATAGGCGACACGTCCCCGAACGGCTCCGACACGAGGGCTTCAGGCCTGCGCTCGGAGACGAGGGATCCGAAGTTCGTGCCGAGCGCCCGCGCGAGCTTGTCTAGCGTGCCGAGGCTCACGTTGGCCTCCCCCGCCTCCAGCGAGATGATCGTGCGTCGGCTCACCTCGGAGAGTTGGCTGAGCTCGTCCAAGGTGAGATGTTTGTCCAGGCGGAGATGGCGAGCCCGCCGGCCGACCTCCTCCAGCAGCGCCGAATGCCGATTGCCCGTTGACGCCACCCTGACATCTTTGCCCATCCGGCAGAACTCTTTCCCGCCGACCCCCGAAAGTGTAATATACTGCACTCATCGTGAACGAGGAACGCGCTTCAATATTGATCCAGGAGCGCTCCGCCAAAGCGATCGTGGCGCTACTTGTCGTCACAGCGGCCTGGGGATCGACATTCGTCGTAGTCCAGGATGCCGTTGCACATCTGGCGGTAACGAGCTTTCTCGCCTGGCGGTTCCTGCTCGCTGGAGCAGTCCTCGGATTTGCCCGTCCCCGCGCGCTGAAGCAGCTCGGCCGGCAAGGGTGGCTGGAAGGGGTCGTCATCGGGCTGGCCCTCGGCGGTGGATACCTCTTACAGACCGCCGGCCTGCGCTACACCAGTGCTGCAGTGTCAGGGCTTCTCACGGGGCTCGCGGTTATTTTCACACCTTTTCTTGCATGGATCTTGTTCAGCCAGCGCCCGACGAGACGCATCCTGGTCGGCGCCGTCGTGGCGACGTGCGGACTCGGGGTGATGTCGTCGAGCGGCATCACTTTTGGCCTCGGGGCAATGCTGACCTTGGGCAGCGCCGTGATGTTCGCGGGCCAGATTGTCGGTCTGAGCCGGTGGTCTTCGAAAGATAAGGCTTACGGGCTCGCCACGGTGCAACTGCTTACAGTCGCAGCGATGAATCTGCTTCTCGGCGGATTCCAAGGGCTTAGCGTTCCGTCTTCGCCGTCGCAGTGGTGGGCGATAGTGCTCACGGCGTTGATTGCGACTGCGTTCGCCTTCGTCGTCCAAAGCTGGGCCCAGGCACAGCTGAGCCCTGGGCGGACGGCACTCGTATTGACCATGGAACCGGTGTTCGCCGCTCTAACCGCTTGGATCGTCGGCCAGAGCATTGGCCTGCCCGTGCTCGTCGGGGGCGTCATGGTTGTCGGGGCAATGCTAGTCGTGGATGCCATCCCGAGGTCGGCCGAAGCCGGTGGTGCTCGCTCGGATGCCGGGTGCATGCGGGACGAGCGAATCTCCGACATGGCAGAGCTGAATGAAGTTGTGACAACCAGTTGACAAACACTGAATGAACTGATTCACTACGATGTGTGAGCGCGAATAGACAATCGAGGACGTTGCACAGCCCGACCGGAACGGAGATGTCGTGTCGCAGTTGGGAGGCGGAGGGGGCGCTTCGGATGTTGCACAACAACCTTGACCCCGACGTTGCCGAGCATCCAGACGACCTGATCGTCTACGGTGGGAACGGCAAAGCTGCGAGGAACTGGGCGTGCTTCGAAGGGATCGTTTCTGCGTTACGTCGCCTGGCGCCCGACGAGACCTTGCTGATCCAGTCGGGCAAGCCTGTCGGTGTTCTGCGCACATGGGAGTGGGCTCCCCGGGTCCTCATCGCAAACTCCAACCTCGTCCCGGAGTGGGCCAACTGGGAGGAGTTCCGCCGTCTTGATGCGCTCGGCTTGACGATGTACGGCCAAATGACGGCGGGCTCGTGGATCTACATCGGTTCTCAAGGGATACTTCAGGGCACCTACGAGACTTTCGCAGCTGTCGCAGAGAAGCGTTTCGGCGGTTCGCTGGCCGGGACGATCACTTTGACCGGCGGGCTCGGCGGGATGGGAGGTGCCCAGCCTCTGGCTGTGACGATGAACGGGGGAGTGGTAATCGCAGTCGACTGTGATCCGAGCCGGATCGCTCGTAGGGTCGAGACCCGCTACCTCGACGAGCAGGCGGGTTCACTCGACGAGGCGGTGGAGAGCGCCCTAACAGCGTCTAGGAGCCGACACCCGCTGTCGATCGGGGTGGAGGGGAATTGCGCAGAAGTCGTTCCCGAACTGCTTCGACGGGGAGTCCCGATCGACGTCGTGACCGACCAGACTTCGGCCCATGACCCGCTCAGCTATCTGCCGGTCGGAATGGCGTTCTCCGACATGGCAGACGCCCGAAGTTCGGACCCTGCGGGGTTCACGAAAGCTGCGCGCGAAGCCATGGCCCGCCACGTTGAGGCGATGGTCGGTTTCGCCGACGCAGGGGCGGAGGTGTTCGACTACGGGAACTCCATCAGGGCCGAAGCGCGACTCGCCGGTTATGGGCGGGCGTTCGACTTCCCGGGCTTCGTCCCTGCTTATATCCGGCCGCTGTTCTGCGAGGGAAAAGGCCCTTTCCGTTGGGCGGCGCTGAGCGGTGACCCTCACGACATCGCGGTCACCGACCGGGCGGTGTTGGACCTCTTCCCGGACAACGACCCCCTTGCCCGCTGGATCCACAGCGCCAGGGAGAAGGTTGCGTTCCAGGGTCTGCCCGCTCGGATCTGCTGGCTCGGATACGGGGAGCGGGACCGGGCTGGCGTGCGCTTCAACGAGCTCGTCGCGAGCGGTCAGCTCGCGGGGCCGATAGTGATCGGTCGGGACCATCTCGATTGTGGCTCGGTGGCGTCGCCATATCGGGAGACCGAGGCGATGCTCGACGGGTCCGACGCGGTCGCCGACTGGCCGTTGCTGAACGCGATGGTCAACGTCGCGTCCGGCGCGTCGTGGGTGTCGATACACCACGGCGGAGGAGTCGGCATGGGCCGATCCATCCATGCTGGCCAGGTTTGTGTAGCCGACGGCAGCGAGCTCGCCGGCGAGAAGATCCGCCGCGTCCTCACAAACGATCCTGCGATGGGCGTTCTGCGCCACGCCGACGCCGGCTACGACAGCGCACGGGAGGTCGCTTCGAGTCGCGGCGTGCGGATACCGCCCGTTGGGTCGCCGGCATGAGCGGGAAGGTAGCGGTCGAGGATTTCGAAGCCATGTGGGCGAGCCTTGCGCCGATCGGACGCGCCGGGGACGGAGGCTACTACCGCTTGGCGTGGGGCGAAGCCGACCTGGCCTGCCGTGAGTGGTTCCGCCGACAAGCCTATAGCAGGGGGATGGTCTTAGACGAAGACGTCAACGGGAACCTTTGGGCTTGGTGGGGCGGGCCCGGACCGAACGCCATTGTCACCGGCAGCCACCTTGACAGCGTGCCCGGCGGTGGGGCATACGACGGACCGCTAGGTGTTATTGCCGGGTTCGCCGCGCTCGACCGCCTTGCGAACTCGTACACGATTCCGCCACGCCCGGTAGCCGTCGTCAGCTTCTCCGACGAGGAGGGCGGCCGTTTCGGCGTTGCGTGCGCAGGCAGCAGGCTCATGACCGGCCAGGCCGCACCCGAGAAGTTGCTCCGGCGAACCGACGCCGGCAATGTGACGATGGCGGACGCTATGCGATCCTCAGGGTTCGACCCCGATCGTTGCGGCGAGGACCCGCAGCGGGTGGCGGACATCTCGGTGTTCGTCGAGTTGCACATCGAGCAGGGACGTTGCCTGGCCGACGTCGGCGCACCCGTCGGCGTCGCTAGCGCCGTGTGGCCGCACGGTCGGTGGCGTTACGACTTCGAAGGCCAAGGCGATCATGCCGGGACCACCCGGCTGGCTGACCGCCATGACCCCCTCATTCCCTTGGCGGAGATGATCCTTGCGACCCGACGCGAGGCTGAGGCTGCGGACGCCCTCGCAACTGTCGGTCGGGTCGAGGTGCATCCCGGGGCAACGAACGCGATCGCCGGCCGGGCGAGCGCATGGCTGGACGCTCGCGCGCCGTCGGCGGGCACCGTGCGCAAGGTGCTCGACGCAGTCACGTCGACGGCAGCGGAGAAGTGTCACCGCCACCGGGTGGAGCTGACGAGCGCGGAGGAGTCATGGAGCGACGGTGCGGAGTTCTCCGTGCCGTTGCTTGGACGCATCGCCGGCTGCGTGGCTGCCGTGCTCGGCGACGCGCCGCGACTGGCGACCGGGGCAGGTCACGACGCGGCCATCCTTGCCGCCCGAGTACCGACTGCGATGCTATTCGTGCGCAACCCGAGCGGGACGAGCCACGATCCGAGGGAGAGCGCGACGATCGGGGACTGCCTGGCCGGGGTCGACGCCCTAACGGCTGTCATAGCCGACTTCCTGGAGGACTCCGAGATTTCAGGGCCGCGGCTGTGAAGGTGCAGGTATCAACCTCGGGCCTACAGCCCGACGAGGTGGTGGCGGTCGCGCGCGACGGCGCACTCGTGGAGATCAGCGGCGAAGCGAGCGAAGCGATGGCAAGATCACGCTCGCGAATCGAGGCGCTCGCACGCTCAGATACGCCCGTCTACGGGGTGTCGACCGGCTTCGGTGCCCTGGCCACCCGACACATACCCCCTGAGCGCCGCAAGGACTTGCAGCGAAGCTTGATCCGTTCCCACGCTGCGGGCACCGGCGACGACGTCGAGGACGAAGTTGTGCGGGCCATGATGCTTCTGCGTCTCGCCACCTTGGCGTCAGGACGCACCGGGGTGAGGCCGGCGGTCGCCCTTGCTTACGCGTCGGCCCTCAATGCCGGTATCACGCCGCGAGTGCTCGAGTACGGTTCCCTCGGATGCAGCGGCGACCTCGCGCCGCTAGCACACGTCGCGTTGTTCATGATGGGCGAGGGAGAAGGCCGTGACCGAAACGGCGAACAGCGCGCAGCGTCGGACCTTCTAGACCTTTGCGGGATCGAGCCGCTCGAGCTCAGCGAGAAAGAAGGCCTTGCGCTCGTCAACGGCACGGACGGAATGCTCGGGATGCTCATTCTCGGGCTGAGCGACCTTTCAGCGCTCTGCACGGCGGCTGACGTCGCAGCTGCAGTGAGCGTCGAAGCGCTCTTTGGGACCGACCGAGTATTCGCCGCCGACCTTCACGAGCCTTTGAGGCCGCACCCGGGGCAGGCTGATTCAGCAGCCAATATCTGGCAGATGTTGCGCGGCAGTGACATCGTGGAATCACACAAGGTCGCCGACAACCGCGTTCAGGATGCGTACTCGCTTCGCTGCGCACCACAGGTCGCAGGCGCGGTCAGGGACACGATCACGCACGCTTCGATCGTGGTCGGACGAGAGCTAGCGTCCACCGTCGACAATCCGGTGGTCCTGGCCGACGGGCGTGTCGAGTCCAACGGCAACTTCCACGGAGCCCCCCTCGCGTACATCGCAGACTTCCTGGCGATCGTCGTCGCCGACCTGGCGTCAATAAGTGAACGACGATCCGACCGGATGCTCGACCCTTCGCGCTCCCACGGGCTCCCGCCGTTCCTCGCCCACGAGCCAGGCGTCGACTCGGGGTACATGATCGCCCAGTACTCAGCCGCAGGTATCGTCAACGAGCTCAAACGCCTGGCCGCGCCGTCCAGCGTCGACTCGATTCCGAGCTCCGCAATGCAGGAAGACCACGTCTCCATGGGATGGGCTGCCGCCCGGAAGCTCCGCCGGGCTATCGACGGCCTCGGCCGGGTCCTGGCTATCGAGTTGATGATCGGGACGCGAGCGCTCGACCTGAGAGCTCCGCTCGCGCCGGCTCCGGCTACCGCCGCCGTGCGAGCTGAGTTGCGCAAGACCATTCCCGGACCGGGGGCGGATCGCTGGGTCGCTCCGGAGATCAAGGCAGCTGTCGATGCGCTCGTGTCCGGTCGGTTGATAAATGCGGCCAAGACGGTGACCGGAGCTCTCCGGTGAGCGTGAGCTTCATCCGCAAGTGGTGGGCCGAGCTCGCCTGGCTCGGAGGACCCGACGCCGCTGGCGGCGTGCTCATAGAAGCTGACAGCGAAGGCACGATCGTCAAGGTCCAGCCCGGTTCAGCGCGACCTGAACGCGCCGACGTCGAGGTCCTTCGCGGGCTGACGCTTCCGGGCCTTGTCAACTCCCATTCCCACGCATTCCACCGTGCCCTGCGCGGCTGGACGCAGTCCCACGGCGGCGACTTCTGGTCATGGCGGCAGCTCATGTACAGCGTCGCCGGACGTCTCGATCCCGACACCTACCTGGAGCTTGCCACGGCGGTCTACGCCGAGATGGTCCTCGCGGGCATAACGACCGTGGGGGAGTTCCACTACCTCCACCACGACAGGAACGGACGTCCCTACAAGGACCACGCCATGGAGGCGGCGGTAGTCGAGGCGGCGGCGAGGGCAGGAATCCGCCTTACTGTGATCGACACGTGTTATCTCTCCGGGGGTTTCGGACGCGACCTTCAAGGTGCGCAGATACGCTTCAGCGACGGCAGCGTCGACGCCTGGTCGGATCGTCTGGCGTCGTCGTCCGCACGCCTCGCCGGCCCCACGGTTCGTTTCGCCGCCGGCGTCCACTCAGTTCGCGCGGTTCCCCGCTCGGCTATGGGGCAGCTTGCCGCGTTCGCATCGACTTCGAAGTTGCCGGTGCACGCGCACGTGAGCGAGCAGCCGGCAGAAAACGACGAGTGCATTGCGGCGCACTCTATGACCCCGACGCAGCTATTGTTTGACGAGGGTCTCGTTGGGGCTGCGTTTACGGCGGTGCATGCCATCCATCTCAACGCAAACGACGTGGAGCTTCTCGGATCCGGACGATCAGCTGTGTGCATGTGTCCCACCACCGAACGCGATCTAGCCGACGGGATCGGCAAGGCAGCGGACCTCGGTGAAGCGGGAGCGTACCTTTGCCTCGGAAGTGACTCGCATGCTGTCATCGACCTGTTCGAAGAGTCACGCGCGGTGGAGCTGGACGAACGCCTGGCTACGGGACGCCGCGGCTCCCATGACCCGGTGTCACTGCTCAATGCGGCGACTTCGAATGGCTCCGCTTCACTCGGATGGGGCGGGGGGCGCCTCGAAGTTGGCGCCCAGGCCGACTTCTGTACGCTTGACTGTAGCGGCGTCGGACTTGCGGGAACCTTCGCCGCTGACGGGCGTAACTCAGTAGCCGCAGCTGTCTTTGCGGGCTCGGCCGCCTCGGTCGACAATGTCGTAGTCGCCGGCCGAACCTCCGTGCGCGACGGTGAGCACGTCGGCGTTCCCGACGTTGCGGGTGCGATCAGACGTTCCGTGGAGGCGCTCGTGTACGGCGATAGGCGATGACCCAGCGCCACGTAGACGCCGCCGCCCCGATGAGCGGCGGCGGCTCATCGCTCGAACCCGGAGAGGGCGCGCAGAGTCTTGTGCTCACCGGGATCGGCGAGTTGCACGACGGTACCGGCGGGGCGTCGCTTTGCGGCGCTGCACTCGTGGTGGAGGGCGGGACAGTCGTTTGGGTGGGGCCCGAGAGCCGATTGCCGCAGGCGAGCGGAGCCCGACGGCGCGACATCGGCGGACGCGCGGTCATACCAGGTTTCGTGGACAGTCACACCCATCTCGTGTTCGCCGGTGACCGCGCCGGCGAGTGGGAGAATCGAATGGCCGGGCAACCGTACGCGGCGGGGGGGATTGCCAACACGGTCCATGCAACCAGGGCGGCGAGCACGGCGCAGCTCGCTACGAACGCTGAAAGGCTGGCTAGGGAGGCGGTCGCCGGCGGGACGACCACCATCGAGATTAAAAGTGGTTACGGCCTCGACGTCGACAACGAGAGGCGCATCGTGGAGATCGCCTCGTCGCTCACGAGCGAAGTCACATTTCTCGGAGCGCACGTGGTTCCTCCCGATTTCGCGGGCAGAAGCGACGACTACGTGGACCTTGTATGCGGTCGAATGCTGGACGCTTGCCGACCCTCGGCCCGATGGGTCGACGTCTTTTGCGAGCGGGGCGCATTCGACGCGGACCAGGCACGCGCTGTCCTGGTCGCCGGGCGCGAGGCGGGGCTCGGTCTGCGACTTCACGCCAACCAGCTCGGTCACGGACCAGGGGCGGCACTGGCAGCGGAACTGCGGGCTGCGTCTGTGGACCACTGCAGTTTCCTGACTCAATCGGATGTCGACGCGCTCGCTTCGTCGTCTACGGTTGTGACACTGCTACCTGCAGCGGACTTCTCCACCCGTTCGGCCTATCCCGACGCCAGACGACTGATCGACGCCGGGATTCGCATCGCTGTGGCGAGTGACTGCAACCCCGGCAGTTCCTACACGACGTCGATGGCGTTCGTCATAGCCCTGGCAGTCCGTGAGCTACGCTTGACAGTGGCAGAGGCAGTGACGGCAGCTACGTCGGGAGGGGCCGACGCGCTACGTCGCGATGATATCGGTAGGCTCGTTGTGGGAAAGCGAGCTGACGCCATAGTCTTGGAAGCCCCGTCGGCTTCATGGATCGCATACCGCCCGGGAGCACCTTTGGTTTCGGCGGTGATGCGGGGCGGCCAGCTGATAGCCGGCGAGTGGCCGTCGCAGCCGCAATGAAGCAGCAGGTCGAAACTTCGGGCGATGTCGCGGCTTCGTGGCTCTACGCAGGGGCGGAGCTCCGGCAGCTCGCGGTTGGGACGAGGCTCAGCCCGACATCGAGGCGGATACTAGCCCGACTCCTGGAGCACCCCGACGAGTTGGCGTGGCTGTCTGCGAAGGCGCTCGCTCAGAGGGTTGGGGTGAGCCAGCCCTCGGTGAGCCGGCTGGCCGCGTCGCTCGGATTCGACGGCTACTCTGCGCTGCGGGATCATCTTCGACAGTCACGTTTGAGTAGCAACCCTCGCAATCCCGACAAGCGTGCTGCGTCACACGTGGAAGCCGTCGCATCGCAGGAGGCGGCGAACACGGCCGAGGTCTCGATGATAGTCGACGGATGGGCGGGCCTCCCCTCGCTGGCAGAGGCAGCGGTCCAATCCGCGCCGCTAGTCGTCGCCGGCGTGCGCGCATCCGCTTATCTGGCGCTGTACTTCGCGTACCTCGCGACCAAGATGCACTCCGACGTAATGGCAGTGACCAGCGGCGGATCGATCGCTGTTGATGCCCTCGTCGGTGCCCGCTCGTCGGGCGCGGAAGTACTTGTTGCTCTATGCATGCCGCGTTACCCGTCGGAGGCGATTGAGGTCATCGAAGGCGCATGCCGGCTCGGACTGCGCGTGGCTCTGATCTCCGACCAGGCGATGCCCCCGTTGCGAAACGTCGAGCCCGAGTGGCACTTGGCGCTTCCGATCGGCTCGGCGCTCACCTTCGACGCTCACCCCGCGGTTCTGGTCGCTTTGAGCCTTCTTCTCGACGCAATGTGCGAGGTGGACCCGGCGGCAGCCGAGGCAAGACTGGAGGCCCTCGACGCCTCGGCCGAGAGCAGGGAGGTTTACTGGTCCGGGGCTTGACGTGACTTGACCGTGAAGGACCGGGACTGGCATCGATTCGGTCAAAGTCGCTACCGAGAGTCGAGAAGTGATTACCATTATCGGTCGTGGTCGTCACGACGTCGGCGGAGCTAGATGAGCTTGTTCGGCGGCTGCCCGTGCGGCCGTCCACAGCGGCACGGCTGTTCGACCTGATCGACGATCCGGAAGCCTCGCTGTCGCAGTTCGCCGAGATAGTCGAGTTGGATCCCGTGCTGTCCGCCCGGATGCTTCGCCTGGCGAACTCTGCCGCCTACAGGTCCCAAGGGGGGGTGGCCTCAGCGACGAGGGCGGTGATGATGCTCGGCTCGTCGGCTGTGCAGGCGATTGTCGCTGCGGCGGCCTTCCCTTTACTGTCTGAGGGAGTCGACTTGGGGCCCGACTCGTTCTGGGCGCATGCCATGGAGGTAGGCGCGGCGGCCTCGACGATCGCCCCCGAACTAGAGGTGGGGGTCGGGGACGCGTTCACGGCCGGCCTTCTCCACGACATCGGGGCTGTCCTGTTGCATTTGCGTAACGCCGACGCGTACGCCGAGGTGGTCGAAGGGGGCCCTGAGCGCTTGCTCGAACGTGAGCATGAGGCGTTCGGGGTTGCCCACCCGGCAGCGGGCAGCCAGGCGGTTGCGAAGTGGGGTTTCCCGAAAGCCCTCGTCGAGGCGGTACGTGACCATCACCTGCCGCTTCTCGGTGCGAGCCGGCTGACGAAAGCCGTCGCTATCGGCGAGTCGGCGGCGGCCGTGGCTGGCGGTCTGTCGAGCCACGAGGGCGCGAGACCACTAGACGAGGTGCTCGATGAGTGCCGCCTTTGGGTGAAGCCGGCGCAGGTGACCAAGGCGACCGAGAAAGCCTTCGAGCGGGTTGGCGTCCGGTTGAGGGGAGGCAGGTGAGCGCGTTGCGGGCTCTTGCTGAGCGCGAAGCCGCTGACCTGGCCGGGTTCCGAGCGTCTGATCGCGCGCAACTCATGATACGACTCGTGCATACCGAGTGCCTCCTCGAACTATCGCGACTGTCTGCGCATCTCACGGACGTGTCGACCTACTCGGAGGCGGCGATCTCGATCGTGGATCAGTTCCTTCCGGTACTTTGGTGCGAGCTTGCGTGCGATATTGCCGGTGTTCCGTCGATCTGCGTCACTCGGGGCAGGGCAGTGGCGCGGGCTGACGGCACCGACACATCGCTGGGAGCCGTGACCCGATGTGAGCTGGTGCTGGCAGATCAAGGTACCGGGTCCCTAGCTTGCGCTTTCGAGTTCCCGGGGGTCGGTTCTGAGGAACTGGTGAATGCGGTAGGCGAGCAGATAGCTTCAGGTTTGCTCATAGTTTCTGAGTCCGAGCGGATCCGCCGACAAGCCGCCTTGGCGGATGCCGCGAGGCTCATCCACGGGCTCGGCGACGAGCCGACGGGACCGGACCTCACCGACCTCGTCGAGGCGATGTCGTTTCTCCCGAAGCTCGCAGGGGTCAACCTGCGGATCACGCACGCTGCGGTCGGCGGCCAGATCACCCTGGCGTCGGGGATCGAGGCGTCGGAGCACCTCCCTGTGTTCGAGTTGCCTGGTGGGAAGATCGAGGCCGGCGTCGCATGGGCGGTCCGCCCGCAACCCGAAGACGAGAAGACGGTAAGTGACATGATCGGCCTGCTCGCCGCCGCGATGACCCGTGCGGCCGAACGACAGCGATTGGTGGCGGAAGCTCAGACAGATCCGCTGACCGGCGTGTCGAACCGTCGCCACGGAGTGGCGATCCTGTCGCGGGTCCTCAAGCTCGCGGAGTTGTCCAACGAATACGTGAGCCTCCTCTACTTCGACCTGGACAAGTTCAAGGTTGCGAACGACACATATGGCCATGCAGCGGGTGACGAGGTGCTCAAGCGTTTCGCCCGGCTCCTCGTCGATTCGGTTCGCAACTCGGATACTGTCGTGCGAATGGGCGGGGAGGAGTTCATGATCGTCTGCCCGGGAATGAGCGAGCGGGAGGGTATCAGGATGGGCGAGTTGATCGTTTCCCGATGTGTGGCGGCGTGCGCCAGCGACATGACGCCGGGGTGGGAGCAGCGCACTTCGGTCGGTCTTGCCGTGTACCCGAATCTCGCGAAAGATCCCGAGGCGTTCATGAAGCTCGCCGACGTGGCGCTCTACAGCTCAAAGCGCAAGGGGGGCAACGCGGTTAGTGTGGCGTCGGACGAGTCGTAGGTAAGGACTGCACAGTCCACGGGAGTTGCCGCTACTTAGACGACCATGCTCCCCCCGTCAACGGTGATCAGCTCGCCTGTGATCCACGACGACATGTCGCTGCAGAGAAACAGGGCCGCCTCGGCTATGTCGACCGGCTGCCCAAGGCGGCGAAGGGGCCACGCGCGCTCTGCGTCTTCCCCGGTTGGCTCCCACAAGGCGCGGGCGAAGTCCGTCTTCACCAAGCCTGGAGCGATAGCGTTGACCCGCACCTTGGGTCCGAGCTCTGACGCAAGGTGCTTGGTGAGGTGGGTCAGCGCAGCTTTGCTCGTATCGTATATACCGATCGGACCGCTGAATTTGAGGCCGCCGACCGACGAGATGTTAAGGACAACCCCGCCCCGCTCTGCCATGGACTGCTTCCAGGCTTCCTGAGTCCACACGAGTGGGCCTCGGAGGTTTACTTCCATGATTTTGTCGAAACGTGGCAGGTCGATGTCGATGGAGCGCCCGTAGTAGGGATTGGTGGCTGCGTTGTTGACGAGGATGTCGACGCCTCCGAAACGCTCGATCGTGGCCGAGACCGCGGCATGAGCCTCATCTGGGCGTCCGGCGTTCGCAGCGAAGCAGGCGGTCTCCCCGTCGATAGTCGATGCGGCCTGCTCGAGGGCGTCCATCTTGCGTGACGAGAGCATCACGTTTGCTCCGCTTTCGGCGAAAATCTTGGCGATCGCAGCGCCGATACCTTTAGAGGCCCCGGTAACCAGGGCTGTCTTTCCGTTAAGGTCAATTGTGGTCATCACGGAGAATCATGTCGGCATTGCCGGCCGTGCGCAATTTCTCTTGGTTGCGCAGCGTGGGTTGACGAGTGTGAAACTCCGACGAGCTTCGCTCGGGGACCCAGCGGCGGGCGCCGATCTGTCGGGAATGCGAGTATGTCAGCTGTGAACGAAGCGGCAGGACCTGTTCGCCAACCAACCGATCCCGTCCCGACGGTCCGCGCTCAATGGGGCGCCCTCAGCGTCGGGATCCGGGTGTTTCTGGTCGCCGGACCGGTGGTCATTGTCGCTCTAGTCGCACTTTTCAGCCCTACCCTCGGGGTGGTGGCGGCAGTGCTTGTGTTCGGGATGGCCCTGGCGACTGTCGTCTACGCAAAGAACCGATCGGACCGGTTGAACGCGCTCGACGCAATGATGAGGGAAGACGAGCCTTGAGTTGGTCGGGTTGGCGCGGTGACTGCAATCGCAGATGTATGGCACTGTCAGGTACAGTAAGAATCAGTATGCGTAGAAAACGGCCGCCAAGTACCGCCCAACCTCCAAGTACCGCCGGGGCCAGCCCCGGATCATCCCAAGGGTGCTTTTAGGTGGCCCACGTATCTACGGCCCATGTCGTCACCGCTTCGACTCTTTCCGCAACCCCGGTAGTTTTGATCACCGCCGCACTACTGCTGGCCGCTGTGATTGCGGTGCTGCTTATGTCGTTCGTGCTCTACCGCCGGTCGAGCCGTCAGAGCAACGGCTTGCAAACCGGCACAAGGGCCTAGGTCAACTTTCGAGCCAAACGGGCGCTCGCTCGAGAAGGTACTGGCTGACGGCGAGCGCCTTGTCGAACGTGTCGCAGAGCAGCTCCTCCCCGGCGAGAACCCGTGCGAGGGATACCTGCTGGCGTGCCACGATCGTGATGCGCCGCTCAGCCGGGTCGGTAGCCGACGCGTAGCTGTCGATAGCCGACGACTCGAGCGGGAGCTCGATACCGCCGATCCCGGCGAGGTCTATCGCGAGCCGAAGCAGGTCGGGTCCCTTCGGGAGGGGCGGCAGGCCCCAGGTGAACGTGAGAGGAAAATGGAACGTATCCGCAGGATCCTCTCCTTCGGGCAGGTCAACGACAGCGTCCTCGAACGCGAGAAGGACCCGAGGATCGACCTCCAATGCGAGATGCAGGTCGAGCGGCCCGTTGCAGGCTTCCTCGGGGTGGACGTCAACCTCCCAGGCCTGGCGCAACGAGTAGGTTTCCACGAAGTGCCGCTCGTCGTGCACGTGGAATCCGTGATCGACGGCATGATCCTTGAGTTCGGCTACATAGCCAGCGACATCGATGACCGCCATGAATACGACGTTACCGGGGGAGAGGGACTTTCAGCGACCGCATCCGCTAACTTGCCTGAAGGTGTCGACCGAACCCCAAGGCCATGCAGCCGACTTGGTGCTAGCGGTGCTTCGAGAAGCCGCCTCCGCAGTAAAGGACGCTCTCAGCCACCTGACTGACTGGGGTCTCGCCGGCACCCGCGAAGGCCAGTACCGAAGCGACCTGGTAGCTGACGCAGCAGCGTTGTCGGTGCTCACTGCCGCTGGTCTCGGAGCCTTTTCGGAAGAGTCCGGGCTCCACCGCCCGGAGGCCTCGATCAGGGTGGTGCTCGATCCGGTGGACGGTTCGACGAACGCGTCTCGCGGCTTGCCGTGGTGGGCTACCAGCCTCTGCGCCCTCGACGAGGAAGGTCCCTATGTAGCGGTGGTGGTCAACCAGGCGACCGGCCAGCGCTTCGAAGCTATCCGCGGTGGGGGCGCAACCTGCGACGACAAGGTGATCTTCCCTAGCGGCTGTCGCGAGATGTCAGAGGCGATCGTCGCCGTCTCGGGATACCCTGAGTTCCACCTGGGCTGGTCGCAGTTCCGGTCGCTCGGAGCCGCTGCGCTCGACATCTGCGCAGTAGCGTCCGGAAGCCTCGACGTGTTCGTGGATTTTGCGGCCCAGTCGCTGGCGCCTTGGGACTATTTGGGCGGGATGCTCGTCTGTATGGAAGCAGGCGCGAGTGTTGGCGAACCCGACGGACTCGATCTGGTCGTGAGGTCCGGCGCCGAGCGGCGAACCTTCGTGGCAGCAGCCAGCCGGGAACTTCTAGACGAAGCCGTCGAGTTGCGCCGCCGGGCCGGCAGGGAGCGGGGGTAGAGTCCGTCGCGCAATTCTTCGAGTGTGGGAGCTTGACTGAAAAATGAACGTGCCTATGTTGCTCGAGATGGTCGCCGAAGCCGCAGGCGACCGTGTGGTGCTGGGCGGGCTGTCTGGGGGGATCACGGCTCGGGAGCTCTTGGAGGCGGCGCACGGCGCGTCGCGGCTTTTTGTCACGTCCGGTGCGTGCAGCGTCGTCTGGCTCGACTACAACTCTGAAGCGTTGCCCGTAGCGCTGTTCGGGGCGGCTTTCGCCGGACTCGCGTTTGTGCCGGTCAACTACCGCCTGAGTGACGAGGCCCTAATGGCGATACTCGGCCGTGTTACTCCTTGCGTAGCCGTCGTTGCTGCCGACATGGCCAACCGGGTCGCCGGGATAGAAGGACTCACCGTCGTCGACACGGCCACCTTCATGGCGCAAGCTCGAGGCAGAGATAGCCACCTTGACCTCGCAGGGGTCGAAGCGGACGAGGTAGGTCCCGGAGCGGCCGACGAGCCCGTGTGGGTGGATCCTGAGGCTGTGGCAGTCCTACTTTTTACCAGTGGGACGACTGGCGAGCCGAAAGCTGCAGTGCTACGACACCGCCACCTGGTGTCGTACATACTTTCGAGTGTCGAGTTCCTCGGGGCAGAAGTCGGCGAAGCGCAGCTTGTGAGCGTCCCGCCGTATCACATTGCGGGCGTATCGTCAGTGCTCTCGTCGCTTTACAGCGGTAGGCGAATCGTGTACCTGCCCGGATTCGACCCTGCCAAATGGGTTGCGACCGTGGAGTCGGAAAAAGTGACGCAGGCGATGGTCGTACCGACGATGCTCGGACGGATCCTCGACGAGATCGAAAGATCGAACGTCGACACTTCGTCGCTCCGACACCTTTCATACGGTGGTGGCCGCATGCCGCCTGAAACGATAGAACGAGCTATGCGCATGCTCCCAGGTGTCGACTTCGTGAACGCTTACGGCCTGACGGAGACCTCGTCGACCGTCGCAGTTCTAAGTCCCGGCGACCACCGCGACTCCCTGGCGAGCGGCGATCCGGCGGTGCGGGCCCGTCTCGGCTCTGTCGGACGCCCCCTGCCGTCAGTCGAGGTGTCAATTAGAAACGCCCATGGAGGCGAGGTTGCCCCGGGGGAGAGAGGGGAGGTTTGGGTGCGGGGGGAGCAGGTTGCCGGCGAATACACGGGCAGGAGCGCCTTAAACGAGGACGGCTGGTTCGCGACCCGCGACGCGGGATGGCTCGACGAGGGCGGCTTTCTGTTCCTCGACGGGCGCCTCGACGACGTCATCGTGCGGGGTGGAGAGAACTTGTCGCCGGGAGAGATCGAGGGTGCCTTGATGACCCACCCGGCGGTCGCCGAAGCTGCTGTAGTAGGGGTCCCTGATCGCGAGTGGGGCGAAGCCGTAGCGGCTGTCATTGTCTTGGAAGCCGGAGCGTCGGCAACGCCAGAGGAGCTCCAAGCGTGGGTCAGGGAAAGGCTTCGCTCGACAAAGTCCCCCGCCGTCATTGCTTTTCGTTCAGAGTTGCCTTACAACGAAACAGGCAAGTTGCTCCGCCGGGTGATCCGCGACGAGCTCACAACAGGCTGACGTTATCGCCGGTTTCTCAGGGGCGGGCCTCGGCGCCTAGTATGAGCCGAGTGCAGGGCGCTTAGCTCAGCTGGTAGAGCGCCGCGCTTACAACGCGGTGGTCGGGGGTTCGAGTCCCTCAGCGCCCACCAATAACACATCACGCTCTGACGTCCCCGAAGAAAGGCGCGCTCAACGCTGGCGGGCCGCTGTCGTCCTGACCGCACTGGTCTCTCTCACTTTGCTCACCACGGCCTGCGGCGGCGGTGCATACGTGAAGCACATCCACAAAGCCTCGCACTCCCTCAGAAGCCAGCCACCGCAAGCTCACGGGGCTGACCAGCAGGGCCGCCCTTTGCTCTGGCCCTTCGGGACTCCGCGTGAAATTATCGGTCACCGCCTACAGATCGCAGGCCGGTGTTCGCCACCCCAGACGAAATTGCTCTGCCGTCGATGACGGTCGTGACCTGGTCTCCCATTTGGCAGGGGGGTCTTCTTCAGAACGACAAGTCAAGACCATCGAATTCGGTTGTACGAACTACCTCGCGTCGGCAGTTCAGACCTCGATCACGTCCACGAGGTCTTTCAGACCGCGGAAGTCTTCCGGGTTGCGCGTGAAGACCGGAAGGTTCGCTGCACAGGCGGTCGCTGCGATCAGAAGATCCAAGGCTCGCGTCCCGCGGGCCTTTCGTCCGCTCGCGATCTCTGCGGCGTAGATCCGGCCGTAGGCGCGGGCAGCCTCTCCGTCGAACGGAAGAGGATCGAAGGCCGCTTCTGCCCGCTGCAATCGGTCCTGTCGGCGGGCCCGCTCTTCGGCGTCCTGGGTCGCGTGCGGACCGGCCGCGAGCTCCGCCATGGTGATGGCGCTGACGGCCAGTTCCATCGGGAGTTGTCCCGCCTCGAGTTGTTCGAGATCGATGACGACGGAGGTATCGATGATCCCCCGGGGAACGCGCTTGGGATCAGGCACGAGGGCTGGGGTCCTGGGATGCAACGCCGTCGAGGTCGGAGCGAAGTTGGGCCAGGTCGACGCTTGGCGCACTACGGAACAGGGCGATGGCGCTGTCGGCGCTCACGAACCGGTGCCGCCGGAGTGGAGTCAGCTCACCGACGGGTACTCCGTTTCGGGTGACGACGAAGCTCTCGCCCTGGTCCAATCCCCTCATGATCTCGCCGCTGTCGTTCCGAAGCTGCCGTTGGGTGACGTCTCTGGCCATGACGACATCGTAGCACGGAGTGCTACGATGTCGAT
>JAKBBS010000280.1 GCA_021808425.1 Actinomycetes bacterium | reverse complement strand
GTAGGCAGCCGCTTCGATCGCCGCCGCCGCCGATCCGCCCTCGACACCGCCGATGACGGTTATGAGGCAGGATCGGTACAGCCAGCGCACATCTCGCTCTGCCAGGCCGGTCGCGACGATCACCCGTCGGCGCGTCCCGGTGTCGAGGTCCGCGAGGTACTTCGGATCGAAAGATCTGCCCTTTTTCCCGACGAGGAGCAGTTGCGGGCCGCCGGGGACCTGCGAGGTAATCGCCGTGAACGCGCGGACGATGTTCTCCGTGTGCATCGACGAAGAAGCGCACGCCGGAGAGACGACGAAATCGCCGGCAGTGTTGAAGCCGGCGATGCGGGGAGGAACGCCTTCGGTCACAGTCGCGCAAGGGCTGTTGACGGTTTCGTGGGCGACGAACACCTTCTCCGGGTGGGCGCGACCACACCCGATGGCGTCGAGCGCTCCAGCGTGCGAGGTCGCGATCACCGCATCCGCCCGCCGGATCAGGCGGTGCCGGCTTTGGCTGAGACGGCTCTCGGGATCATCCGAGGAGGATTCGAGCGCTTGACGTGTCAGGTCGTCGTGCACGCTCACCGCCAAGGCGACCGTGGCAGCTCGCGCCCAAAGCGGCAAAAGGTGCTGCGCGCTGCGCCCGGCGAGCAGGCTCAGAGCGTGAAAGACGAGCGGGTCATCGATCGCCTCGACCTCCCCAGTCGACAGTATCGGCAGTCCAGATGGCAAAAGCTCGGTCAGCCAGGAGGCATCCACCGCCGGATCGACGCTGAGCCCGGCCACCATGTCGCGCCTGTGCTTGGCCATCGCCCTCACGAAGCTGAGGCTCGCATCGAGGGTGGCATCCGCCAGGGAGCCCTGCTGCTGAAGGCCCTGCAGGCCGAAGACTGCACGGGGCATCGCCGTCACCGAGCCCGTAGCCTTGACCTTAATTATCCGATCCTGCGATGCGGTCTTCGATGGCCGCTATCCGCTCCGCGAGTTCGTCGAGCGCGCGGGTGATCTCCATGAGACTGTCGCCCAGGACCTGCCCTCCGGTATCCACCTCGACGCTGAGGCGCCCCACGTCGTCGCGCAAGGCGGCCGTCTCCTCCAGGATCCGCTCGACGCGCCACGGGGCGAGACGGGCGCGCTGGACCAGACGTTGCGCTCCGGCGAGGGCTGACATGGCGCAATGTTAGACTTTTGGGAAATGAAAGGCAGTCAGCAGCGGAGTTCCCCCCGCGCCGCTGAGGGAGTCCTTGCGTGGACTGGTAGAGGCAAGATGCGGCGATGCCGGGACCGTCCAAGAAGCGAGCGTTGAAATGCAATGCGGCGTCGACGTGGCCCGAAGCGAAGCGTTCCAGTGGACGTCGTGTACGGTTCGCGTTTCATGTCGAATCGCCCGCACCGGGTGCTGTACTTCTGGTACTCGGTCGGCAACAAGGTCCTCACGACGCTGTCTAACGCTTTTACCAATCTCAATCTCACAGACATGGAGACCTGGCGAGACGGGTTCCAGGCGCTTCGCTGCATAGTCCGGTACTCGCCCGTTTGGGACAAGGTGACGGGCAGGGCCCCCGCCAACTTTGAGCACAGGCGATCCCGGCGCAAGTCGTTTGTTTTGACAACAGGCAAGTAGCGGATATATATACAGGTATGGATCCCAGCGAACGTGCAATGGGAGTCGAACTCCAACTCGAGGAGTTAGTCGAGCAGCGCAAGCGGGCGCTTGTCCAAGCGCGTGCAGATGACGCAATCGCCCTTTCGCAGGAGATCGCGAAGCTGCAGGACGAGCTGGCCGATTTGAGCGAACTCCTTCCGAACTCCCCGGCCCCGGCGGCTACTTGGATGTGACAAACACAGTGCTACCTAGGTAGGTGCTTGTCGAACCAATCGATCGTGGCTTTGAGTCCCTCGGCCAAAGGCGTGGTCGGCTTCCAGCCGAGCGTGCTCGTAGCGAGCGTCAGATCCGGTCGTCGTTGGGTCGGATCGTCTGTCGGGCGAGGCGCGAACACAATCGGTGACGCCGAGCCGGTGAGCTCGATGACCAATTGGGCGACCGACAGAACGGTGTACTCCGTGTCGTTGCCGATGTTGACCGGCCCGACCACGTCAGAGTCGACAAGCGCGAGTAGGCCGGCCACCTCGTCGTCGACGTAGCAGAAGCTTCGGGTCTGGGCGCCGTCACCGTAGACGGTGAGCGGCTCGCCGGCAAGTGCCTGCGTTACCAAGTTCGAGATCACCCGACCGTCGTCGGGGCGCATCCTCGGACCGTAGGTGTTGAAGATACGGGCGATGCGAACCGGCATAGCGTATTTGCGGTGGTATGCCATGATGAGCGCCTCGCCGAAGCGCTTCGCCTCGTCGTAGACCGAACGGGGTCCGACCGGGTTCACGTTCCCCCAGTAAGACTCGGGCTGAGGGTGCACCAGCGGTTCCCCGTAGACCTCGCTGGTAGACGCCTGCAGGAACGTCGCATTCCAGCGTCGTGACGCCTCCAAAAGGTTCCTCACTCCGATCGAGCCGACCGACAGGATCTCGAGAGCGAGCGGGCCGAAGTCGACCGGGGACGCAGGGCACGCCAGGTTGACCACAGCGTCGAAAGGTCCCTCGACGTGGATAGCAGAGGTGATGTCGGCTTCGACGAAGCTGAAGCGTTCATGGCCCGACAGCTCGTCCACGTTTGACCGCGAGCCCGTAACCAGGTTGTCCAAGCAGACGACTTCGTCACCGCGACCGACGAGATGTTCGCACATCGCCGATCCGATGAGCCCGGCACCGCCGGCCACCAAGAAGCGCATCACGACCTTCCCATCCCCACGTATGTGAGACCGGCAGCCTTCGCCCGGGCCGGGTCGATCATGTTGCGGGCGTCTACGAGACCGCTCCCCGACATGACCTCCGCTACGTGTCGCAAATCCGCGCCGGCGAACTCGGGCCACTCGGTCAACACGACGAGAACCGAAGCGTGCCGAGCGGCGCTCAAAGCGTCGCCGAAAACTTCGACGTCGAGGCCATCGAGGCGCGGGTCGGAACCCACCGGTTGGCTCGGGTCGAACGCCTGCAGCCGAGCGCCACGCGCCGCGAGGCGCGACAGCACCGACACGGCCGGCGAATCGCGCAAGTCATCCGTCGCTGCTTTGAACGTCAAACCCCACGCAGCGACGGTCACACCCGAGACGTCGCCGCCCGCGGCTGCCGCCACCATGTCGGCGACAGTGTCGAACTGGGCGTCGTTCGCCCGGATCGAAGCCTCCAGCAGCTCGAAGCGGTACCCGTGATCGTCGGCTATTCGAAGAAGCGCGTGCGTGTCCTTCGGGAAGCACGACCCGCCCCAACCGGGGCCGGGGGCCAGATGGTCGGAGCCGATGCGGTGGTCGTAGCTCATCCCCGCGATCACGTCCGTTGCGTTCGCTCCGACCGCAGCGCAGAGGTTGGCAATCGAATTGACGAAACTTACCTTGGCCGCAAGGAACGCGTTGCATGCGTACTTGATCGTCTCCGAGCTGGCGGGGTCGGTCACAAGGATCGGCGCGCCGAGAGGCTCGTAGAGGGCGGAAAGCGCCTGGCCGGCCCATTCGTGTTCGGCTCCTATCACAACCCGGTCGGGATGAAGCCAGTCCGCGACCGCCCGTCCTTCGCGGAGGAACTCCGGGTTCGACACGACCGCGACGTCTTGGCGCCCGAGTGCAGCGACGACCTTTCCGGCGGATCCCACCGGGACAGTCGACTTGGTGACCACCACAGCGCCCGAGTCGAGGTGCGGGGCGATCTGCGCCGACGCCTGCTCCACGTAACGCAGATCGGCGGCGCCGTCGGCTCCCTGGGGGGTCGGGACGCACAGAAACACGAACTTCGCGTTACGTACCGCCGCTGCAGTGTCAGTGGTGAAAGTTAGCCTGCCTGTCGCGAGCCCGTCGGCGAGGAGGTCCCCGAGTCCCTCTTCGAGTATGGGCGGGTCGCCGGCTGACATTCGGACGACTTTTGCCTCGTCGACGTCCACGCCGATGACTGTGTTGCCGAGATGTGCCAGGCAAACCGCCGTGGTCAGCCCGACATATCCTGTACCGATAACCGCAACCCGGACTGGACCCTGCCCGCCCATCGCGCTCGCCTCCGCATTCACAAGCGGGCAGCTTAACCGTCCAGCGGGCAGCTTAACCGTCCGGCTGGCGGCGGGAGGTTCGAGGTGGCAGCAGCGACCGTCCAAGCATTAGAGGTCAAGGTGGAGCCGTAGGGCGTCGTCGACCTCG
>JAKBBS010000279.1 GCA_021808425.1 Actinomycetes bacterium | reverse complement strand
CCATGACCATCTCGTCGTGGCCGAGATCGAACACGACCTCCAGATGGTCACCCGGGTCCTCGTCGATTCCGGCGAAGACTTCGGCGTACATTCGGGCGACCCGGGCCGGCGTCCCGATGAGCCCGTCGCGGTCGGGGTCCTCCCCTACAGCTTCCAGTATCTCCCTGACCGCCGCTTCGATGCGGGCGAAATCCACGGTCGGCGGTTTGGGCCGGCCGAATAGAGCCGGACTCGACTCAGTCCTCGACATACGTAGCAAGGTAAGGCAGATTGCGGTAGCGCTCGGCGACGTCCAATCCGTAGCCGATCACGAAGTCGGGGGGGATTTCGAAACCCTCGTACTTAAGTTGCAGGTCCACCGGCTGCAGTCCCTTCTTCACGAGAAGAGCGACGACGTCCAAGCTGGCGGGGTGGCGCGCAGCCAGATTCCGCTTCAGGTACGAAAGCGTGAGGCCCGAGTCGACGATGTCCTCCACGATTAGGACATGGCGGCCGCTCAGTTCAGCGTCGAGGTCCTTGACGATCCTCACCACGCCGCTCGTCCGTGTCGAGTTACCGTAAGACGACACAGCCATGAAGTCGATCTCGACGGGCAGCTCTATAGCTCGGGCGAGGTCGGCTAGGAAGAAACACGCTCCTTTGAGCACCCCTACCAGAAGCGGCACCCTTCCCGCGTAGTCCCTCGTGATCGCTGCCCCCAGCTCGCTAATGCGCCCTTGAAGCGCCTCCGCTGAAACGACAACCGCCCCGAGATGCGGATCCTCGCTGCGCGAATAGACAGCGGCTTCGAAGGCGCCGGGTTCCGCCGACAGCGACTCGGTCCCGGTCACAGCCGGGTACCTTCGAGGGTCTCGACGTGTAGACGCCCTCGGCTACGGCGAATGCTGCGCCCGCCGGAGATCTGACATGCACGTCGAAGTCCGCTCACCACTTCCATGACCCTTTCGAGCTCGGCCGACGACGGCGGATGCTGTTCACCTTCTTGATCCTGCCCGCTTGCGTCGGCTCCCCGCAACCACAGGCGCAAAGCCCGGCGCGCTACCGCAGGAGGGGCCTGCATGAGCGCTGCCGTCGACGTAGCGTCTAGCTTCGCCGCCCATTCGTCGAGCAGGGCGACTTCCTCGTCGATGATCGCTGCCTGCCGGGCAAGGACGGGCGTCAGGTCCCGACCCGCGATATCGCAGAGAAGCGGGAGGCCCTCGGCGCGTAGACGGTTTCGACGGAACCTCGGATCCGAGTTGGACGGGTCGCGGACAAGGTCGAGTCCAGCGATTTCGCAGAGCTGCTCCGTCTCGCTTCTACGAAGGCCGAGCAGCGGCCGCAGCACGCGCCCGCCTCCCTCTCGGTGAAGCTCGTAGCGCATGCCTCTGAGGCCGCCCAGCGCAGCGCCGCGAAGAACATTTAGCAGGACGGTTTCCGCCTGGTCGTCCATGGTGTGTCCGGTGAGCACGCACGGTGGGAGGACCGCGTAGCGCGCCTTCCTCGCTCGCGCTTCGAGGTCAGGGCCACCGGGAATAGGAACCCGCTTCGACTCGAAGGAGAAGCCGAGAGCTGCCGCAGACGCAGCGACAACCTGGGCCTCCTCGCCCGAACCGTCCCGCAGACCGTGATCGACATGTACTGCGACCCCACTAAGACCCCTGTGTTGCGCAAGGATCATGAGGGCAGTCGAGTCGGGGCCTCCCGACACCGCTAGAGCGACCGGTCCCTCGCTCGGCTCAGGGAAACGGCACCGGGACAGCAAGGCGGCGGCTAGCCCCTGCTCGCCGCTCCCCTCAAGTGGCGACAGCCGCGCGCTCCGCCGCTCGCACCCGGGTGATCCAACGGTCCGGGCTGCGAATTTCCTCCCAGTCCGGAAGCCAGGCCGGTCCCTCCCAGACCTTCGACAGAAGCGCAGGGCCCCCGTCGGCCTCGATCGCAGCGATGAATTCCTCCCCTTGCTGATATTGACGCATCTTCGCGTCGAGGCCTATGACGACCGACAGCACCTTCCCGAGTCCACGCTGGCGGCGCCGGGCGTGAAGCGTCGAACTGAACAGGGGTGCGCTCGGGATCAGCTCGGCTCCCGCACGGTCCATCGTGACGTCACCGTGACCTTCGAGAAGGCTCATCAATGCGCCGACTGAGAGGATCGCCTCGTACTGCTCCGGTCCTGCGAGCAGCGTGAGGAGGCCCCCCTCCTCGAGGGGGTTACGGCCGGACCTGAAGCTTTGCGCTGCGCGTTGCAGCGAAGCGGCCAACTGTCGGGGATCGATGTCTATCCCGTCGAGTGTCTTGTCGACCATCGCCAAGAAGTGGTCGCGAAGCCACGGCACCCCGGTGAACTGCGCCCGATGCGTGACCTCGTGCAGCGCCAGCCACAACCGGAACTCGCTCGGGGCGAACCCGTAGCGCCGCTCGACTTGGACCACGTTCGTTCCGACGTAGTACACGATGTCCTGATCTTCGGGCGATTCGTCTTCGATGAGCAGCTGGTCGTACTGGCCGAGCACCCGTCCGGACAGCCAGCCGAGGATCATCCCGAGCTCCGCTCCCGACATCTGGCGCGTCAGACCTACCGGCCTCAGGCGACGTCCACCGCTCTCCATTCGCACCGCAAGCTTGGCGGCCACCGGCCGAAGAAGCCTCTCGAACGAAGCCACATTCACGTCCACCCACTGGGTGCGGTCGGCGACGCGCGCCCTTGCGGGACCTGCGAGAGACAAAAGTCCCGTTTCGGCCTCGACCAAGCGCTCTGCTCGCTCGGTCATCTCCTCGAAGTCCGCCTCGAGAGACCGCCTCTCGTAATCGCTCAGGGGCTCTCCGCGCTCGGCAAGCCTTTTCGCTACGCTGCGAGCGGTGTCCCAACCAATCAGCTCCGGCACTCAGTACTCCTCGCCATAAGGCATCGTACCCGTCGAAACGAAGAAGTCTGCCCGCCTCGGCGCTACGAACAGCGAAAGTTGCTTTTTCCTAGGGCACCGAAAGGGCAGGCAACCTCGTCAGGCAATCTTTCGACCTCGGGTTCGAGGGACGACCATCGGCTCGTGCCTGTGACAGAACTTGCCGCTGTTGTAAATAGACAGCTTGGTGTTACAGCCGGGTTCCCTGCAGGTGCGGTTCTTGGCGAACGCACGGGACGGTCGCTCGCTTCCGCTCATCGTGTGCCCACTTAGAGAACGCTCGCTCATAGTTTCCTCCCAACTTTGGCTGTGTCGGGTATCGATGCCAGTTTCAATGGTCCATCCCTATACGGTCCCAGGGGTCGATTCGGATGCCTCCGCGATCGCAGCGGCGATCCTGTCCTTGAGACTGGTCGGGGCGTGCTCCCGGCAGGAGCGACCGACGACGGCTTTGAGCTCGGCTTCGAAGTCGAATGCTGCGAGGCAGGGCCCGCAGTCGGAAAGGTGCTTCGAGATGGCGGTCTTGCGTTCGCTGGTGAGCTCCCCGTCGAGGAAGTGGTACAGCCTGTGCAGGGCATCTTCGCAGTCGGACGGCTTGAAAAGATCCTCCACGTTGAAGTTACTTTCTCCCTGGTCCATGTGGATGCCTGACCGCCTCGATGGTGACTCGAACGAATGTGAAAAGCCCGGAGGTTGCAGCCGTCAACTCTGCAACTACGCAGGAGCCTCCGAGGCACTCGCCACGAGACCTCTTGCTACTCCGAATTCGTGCAACGTCTTCTCCAGGGCTTTTCTTCCCCGGTGCAGACGGCTCATCACCGTTCCGATCGGCACGTCCAAGATCTCGGCTATCTCCTTGTACGAGAAGCCCTCCACATCTGCGAGGAGCACCGCTATACGAAACTGTTCGGGCAGCATCTCGACCGCTTCCTTGACCTCCGATTCGGTGAAGTGCTCGAGAACTTCCTCCTCCGCGCTGCGGCTGGCCGCGACAGCTTCAAGTCCGCCGAGACGTCGGAAAAGGTACAGGTCCTCGCCCTCGTCCAGCTCGGTCTGCTCGGGTCGGCGACGTCGCGCCCTGTAGGTGTTGATAAAAGTGTTCGTGAGGATGCGGTACAGCCATGCCTTGAGGTTCGTCCCCTCCTGGAAGGAGCCGTAGGCCCTGAACGCCTTCAGATACGTTTCCTGTACGAGGTCCTCGGCGTCGGCAGGGTTTCGCGTCATGCGCAACGCGGCACCGTAAAGCGAGCTCATGTACTCCATAGCATCGGAGCTGAACTGCCTGCTGTCTGCCATCTCGACTACCCTACCCGCAGCCAGTGACATCCGATCACGCGCC
>JAKBBS010000278.1 GCA_021808425.1 Actinomycetes bacterium | reverse complement strand
GACTTTTCGCTCACCTCGTGCGCCAGTCCCGGCGTTTCTACACGAACCGGCCGGTCGGAGACCTGCTAGCCCGCCTTGGCGGGGACGCCCAAGCGATGCAGAGCGCCGTCGTCAACGTAGCGCCGGTTGTGGCGGAGAACGCGTTGACGGTGCTCGGCATGCTCGTGATCATGATGGTGGTCGACTGGCAATTCGGCATTCTCGCGCTGTGCGTTTTCCCGATCTTGCTGGCACTGGTTCGACACTACCTGTCGACTATCAAGCAGGCTCAGCGGACCGCGCGCCGAGCGGAAGGCGCATCCAGCTCGACGGCCCAGCACGTGCTCGTCGGCGTGGCTGTCGTACAGGCATCGGGCGCTGAGAGCGAGGAAGTCGAACGCTACCGGGCAAGTGCGCTGGAGGCCCTTCAAGCAAGCCGCCTCGCCGTCGTGCTCCAGTCGCGCTTCACGCCGCTAGTGACGTTTGTGATGACAACATCGACAGCCGCCGTGGTACTACTGGGCGGCCGAGAGGTCGTCGCAGGCAGACTGACCCCGGGCGATCTCCTGCTTTTCAGCGCGTACTTTCGCAGCATGTACACGCCGGTCCGTCAACTCGCGAAGCTCGCCGGGACGATGGGGCGCGGCCAAGCGTCCGCCGAGCGGGTCCTCGAAGTTCTCCACACACACGACGAACCGTCCGTTTCGGATCATCCACGCCGTCCGTCTAAAGTGCGCGGAGAGCTCGCATTCGACGCTGTCTCGTTCTCCTACCCGGGCAGGCCGTCGTTCCTCGAACGGATCGAGCTCAGCGTCGACGCCGGGAGCCGCCACGCCATCGTCGGCGCCACCGGATCAGGAAAGAGCACGCTGCTCCGGCTCGCCTTGCGCTTCGCAGACCCCGAGGCCGGTTGCGTACGATTCGACGGGGTCGACATCCGCTCGTTGGACCTCGAATGGCTGCGACGACAGATTTCCTTCGTGCCTCAGGAGACGGTCCTACTTCGGCCCACCGTGTGGGAGAACATCTCCTACGGGTCCGACCTGACCACCCGGGGCGAGGCGATCGCAGCCGCCCGGGCCGCAGGAGTCCACGAGCTGCTGGCGAGCCTGCCCGACGGATACGACACCCCGGTCGGCGAAGCCGGATCGGCCCTGTCGGGTGGCCAACGGCAGTGCATTGCCGTCGCCCGGGCCATGGCCCGCGGCGGCCGTTTGATACTCCTCGACGAACCGACCACAGGCATGGATGCCTCCACACAGTCTGTGGTAGTCGAGGCATTCGCCCGTCTGAGCGAAGGGCGTACCACGCTTATGGTCACGCACCACCTCCTAGCAGTACGCAACGTCGACGCAATCACAGTGATGGACACCGGAAGGATAATCGAACATGGAACCCACAGCGACCTCATCGAATCAGGCTCCGCCTACAACACACTCCACCTCGCATCCACAGGAGCGTCCGGTGACTGATCCGTCGAAGAGGGAGGCGAGCGGCCGCAGCGCAGGCCACGAAGTATGCGTCGTCGGAGCTGGTTACGTCGGCCTGACGGCCGCAGCCTGCCTCGCACACCTCGGCCACCTAGTCACCTGTGTGGAGGCGAACGCGCATCGTCTCGAGGTCCTCAAAGACGGTGGGATCCCGATCCACGAACCTGGACTCGCTGAGATCGTCGGCAAGGGAGTCGCCGACGGGCGGTTGCGCTGGGCCTCTGACGTCGCCTCCGGTCTCGGGACGGCACGTATCGTCCTGCTCTGCGTTGGAACGCCACCGAGGCCTGACGGCGAGCCTGACCTCAGTCAGTTAGCGGAAGCAAGCCGCCAGGTTGCCCGGGCGGCGACCGACGATCTCATAGTGGTAGTCAAGAGCACCGTTCCGCCAGGATCCTGCGAAGCAATTGAGCTCATCTGCGCAGAGGAGGTCCCCGACGGTGTAACGATCCGAGTTGCGTCGAGCCCGGAGTTTCTCCGCGAGTCACGCGCCGTCGAAGACTTCCTCTACCCCGACCGCGTCGTGGTAGGGGCGGAGGATCCGCAGGTCATCGATCTTGTAGCAAGCCTCTACCCACCGGCGAGTCCCGTCGTGCGATGCGACCGGCGGGGCGCCGAGCTCGTCAAGTATGCAGCGAACACATTTCTTGCGATCAAGATCTCCTTCGCGAACGAGGTGGCACAGCTCTGCGATGCGTTAGGAACGAACGCAATGGACGTGTTGGAAGGCGTCGGTTCGGATAGCCGGATCGGTCGGCAGTTCTTCAGGCCGGGGCCGGGCTACGGAGGTTCGTGCCTGCCCAAAGACGTCTCGGGATTCGTAGCCCTCGGCGAGTCGGCCGGAACCCGAACCGCCCTCGCCAGCGCCGCAGAGGAGCAGAACGCGCTCGCCCGGCGCAGCGTGGCGCGAAGAGTAGAGCTTGTGATCGGATCACTGCAAGGCAAACGGATCGGACTCCTAGGGCTCGCCTTCAAGGACGGGACGGACGACGTTCGCGACTCCCCGAGCTTCCAGATAGCCGCGGACCTGACCGCCTCCGGGGCTACCGTGCGCGCCTACGATCCCCTCGTTCGTTGCGACTCGACGCCTGATGGGGTGGAACGGGTTCGCCTCGCGCGCGAAGCGATCGAAGACGCAGACGCAGTCGTCATCACCGTCGACTCCGCAGAATACGCCGACCTCGACCCCGACGAGGTTGCTCGACTCATGGCCGGCCACGTGATCTTCGACGCCGCCGGAGTATGCAACCTCGAAGCGTGGGGCGCCGCCAGCCTGAGCGTGTACGGGGTGGGCCGCGGCACACCGATGGCGTTCTACCCGGTAGTGTGGCCACCACTGCGCTGGACTGCGCGTACGACCGAAATATCCCTCGGCTGAGAAGGGGAGAGGTATTTTGACAACTCGACACGGCTCGACGGTTCTTGCGTCGCTGGCTGGGCATCTGCGGGGGCTACCCGGGCTTTATGTAGGATTCCTTGTATTCGCTGGGAGCGCCGCTGCAATCGCGGCGGCAACCTTCAAGCTCGCGTCGGGACCGCTGCCGGGACCTCTCAACCTTGTGACGCCAGCTTCGGCGTCAGCTGGTGTCACCACAGGTCCAGCAATGTCAACGACGGTCCCCTCCTACCTCGCTCAGAGTCACGGGGGCTCGCCGCTGTCGACCGCGTCCGGGGCCGTTTCAGCGACCGCAACCAACCAAGTCCTCACACCCGCCGCGACACGAGAAGCCAGCACCCGGCCAAGCGTCAGCACGACCCCAACTACCTCGCAGGAGACGCCCGAGGTGGTACAGCCGAGCCAGGAGGTTGTGCAGGTTGCTCCGCCGAGCAACCCTCCAACTACCGGCGCACCCAGTGAGTTCGGCGCTGGGACGGCTTCACCGACGACGATCGCGAAGCCGACGGACTCTGCGTCAAAGTCGCAGGACACGTCTGCGACCACGACGACGTCGAATCCGCCTACGGGCTCCCCGGATCGCTCCAGCACGACGACGACCCTTGCGAAACCTTCATCGGGTGACAACTGACAACCTTGAGGCGCCGGCTTCCCCGGATGGGCACCGTTGGCAAGCTCGCAGGCTTTCACGCGCTTGTCGTAGCCTCAGTCCTAGCTATCGTCGCCTTGCAGCTCACGCTTGAGTTCTCCAACCGCTACAGGGCCACCATCACACGTGACCTGTACGAGAATGTCGTCCTGTTCGATCGGGCCGCCGCGTCCAGGCTGCCGGCGCAGAGCTTGCCGTCGTTCGCGCGCGATTTTCTCGCGTCTCACGGCGAGACAGGCGGCGACCAACTCGCAATCGCACTACCGCGATTCCACACTACGCTCGGATCTCCTGGCGTAGCGACCCTTATGGCGGTCCCGAAGGTCCGTTCACTCGGCGCGAGCGCGCCGGCCAAGTCGACGATAGTGACGGTCACGGTTGGCGGAACCCCGACACTTGTTCTCGCCGTCGCAATCATGGATCAGGGGCAACCGGTCGGGACCTTCATAACCACCGGCAGCCTCTACAACTTCGAGGCCGTCCAGCGCCGGGTCGTCGAGCTAACGGTGGTGGAGGGGATCATCACAGTCATAGTCGCATTCGTGAGCGTCTACTTGCTCTTGCGTCGCCTTCTCGGCACCGTCCGCCGACTGACGCGGACAGCAGCGGGAATCGGTTTGGAAGGCGACCTTGGCATGCGTCTGGATGCACCGAACTCGAGGGACGAGGTTGGGGAAATGGCCGCCACCTTCAACGCGATGATCGACAAGATCGAGTCGACGAT
>JAKBBS010000277.1 GCA_021808425.1 Actinomycetes bacterium | reverse complement strand
AGCGGCCGGAGGGTCAGGGGTGCTCGGCAGGTACGGGGTGATAGCCCCTGCGGACAGAAGCCGCTCAACATACTTGGCGATAACGTCAACCTCCAGGTTCACAAGTTCGCCGGCTAACCGACGCCCAAGCGTGGTGGCCTCCATGGTATGGGGTATAACCGCGACGGCGAAGGAGTCGTCGTCGACGGCGACCACCGTCAGGCTCACCCCGTCGACGGTAACCGACCCTTTTTCCACGACGTAGCGCGCCAAGGACGGCGGAAGCGATACTCGAAGGTCCGGGGCGGGGCGAAGCACCCGGCCGACGCCGTCGACGTGACCCTGCACGAGATGGCCGCCGAGCGCGTCGCCGACACCGAGCGGAAGTTCGAGGTTGACGGCATCGCCGACTTCGAGGTCGGCCAGGTTGGTGCGCAACAGGGTTTCTTCGACTGCGTCAGCCGACCAGCGGCTGGCCGCGACCCCGGTCCCAAGCTCGGCTGCCGGGCCGCCATCTACCTCGACCGCGGTGAGGCAGCATCCGTTGACCGCTACCGAGTCCCCGACGTTTAGGTTGCGCGCTGCCGTAGAAGAGACGAACTCAAAGCGCCGCCCGCCGCCAGAATCGCTTGTCATCGAGACGGACTCTACGACGCCCATCTCCAAGACGATGCCCGTGAACACAGGCATCACCGTAGGCCATCAGTCCGCCGGTTGGCCAGACCGCCGCGGGGCCAGAAGATCGACCCTCAGGTCGGAGCCGAGACGCCGCGCCGACACCACCCGGCCCCGCATGATCGAGTTCAAGCTCTTTGCGCCTGGGCCAGCGAACATCGCCAGCCCGTCGTCGCCGCCCATCAAGGCGGGAGCGAAGTAGAACGTGTACTGGTCGACGAGTCCTTGGCGATGAAAGTCCCCCGCAACGCGAGCACCTCCCTCGACGAGCAGCTGCAGTACCCCCCGGCTACCCAACTCGTCGAGCAGGTCGGCCAGGCTGCCATCGTGGAAGTGCGCCGGATGGACCTTAGAAGTGGGGTCGACGCTGGCGGGGGCGCCGAGCACGATACGTAGCGGGTCTCGCCCGGGTGCGTCGCGGACTGTGAGCGCCGGGTCGTCCGCTCTCACAGTGCCCACCCCGACGGCTACAGCGTCGCTGGCAGCGCGAAGCCCATGGGCGTCGGCGCGAGCCTCGGGACCGGTGATCCACTTCGACGTCCCGTCCGGCGAGGCGATGCGCCCGTCGAGCGTCCCGGCAAGCTTCAGCACCACCCAGGGGCGGCCCTCCCGACGATGCTTCAGGTACGGGGCGAGTGACGATTCCACTGCCTCCGAGGAGACCCCGACATCGACTTGTATCCCTGACTCGCGCAGCTTATCGATACCGCGGCCCGCCACCTTGGCGTCGGGGTCGACGACACCCACGACGACCCTGGCGACACCGGCGTCGACCAACGCGTCAGCACACGGCGGTGTGCGACCGTGATGTGAGCACGGCTCCAACGTCACATACACGGTGGCCCCCCGCGCGTTCGTGCCAGCGGCCACCAAGGCCGCGGCTTCAGCGTGGGCTCCCCCGGGCGGAGCCGTCACCCCGGTCCACACGTCGGCGGCATCGGATCGACCGCTTCGGGAAGTCCCGACGACTACCGCTCCCACCCAAGGATTCGGGGAGGTCCACATACGGACGGTCTCACCGAGCTCGACAGCTTTAGCCATCCATGCGGCGTCGTGCGCGTCTGGGTCGCAAGCGCCGTGCGGGCTCACGGGTGCGACGCCGGTAGCCCCCCGAGGAGGTCCAGTGCGTGCGGGAGCACGTCAATGATCGCCCCTAGGCATTCGGCGGCGCCCTTGGGCGACCCGGGGGTGTTCACGATTATCGCCTTACCGCGAATGCCGGCGATTCCACGCGACAGCCGCCCGAGTGGACTGACAAGTCTCATCGCCTCGGCCAATCCGGGAGCGTCTCGCTCGATAACCTCGCGGGTGCCTTCCGGGGTTAGGTCACGCGGAGAGAACCCAGTCCCGCCAGTGGTCACGACCAGACCGTGGAAGCTTGCGCTCGTCTTCGCAAGTTCCCCGGCGACGGACGCGACGCCGTCAGGGACCACGGAGCGGCTCACGACCGAGAAGCCTGCGGCTTCCAGCACGCCGACGAGCGCAGCACCGGAGCGGTCCTCCCTGGTGCCTCCGACAACTCCATCGGAGACTGTTACCACCTTGGCCGGGCGCCCGTTGCCTTGCCCTGTCGATGTCCCCTCAGAGTGCTCCCCCATGGTCATTTACGGTATCTCCTCGTCGGCAAGTGCAGATTGCGCTGCGACTCGGATATCCCGGGCAGCGCCGAGCGGGTCTGCACTCCCGAAAATGGCACTGCCTGCGACGAAAATTCTTGCCCCCGCCGCTGCGGTGAGGGGTGCAGTGTCGACGTCGATGCCACCATCCACTTCGATCGCGAACTCCAGCCCGTCCCTCCGGGCGATACTCGCGGCGTGAGCAATCTTGTCTACAGCGACAGGCATGAAGCTTTGACCGCCGAAGCCCGGGTGAACTGACATCACGAGAAGCATGTCGATGGCCGCAAGGAAAGGCTCGCACGCCTCGACCGGTGTTTCCGGGTTGACCGCGAGGCCGACGCCGAGACCAAGCTTCCTGCACTCGGCGATCAACTCAGTCGTGTCACCGATCTCCACGTGGAAACTACAGCTGTTTGCTCCCGACCTGGCGAACGCCTCGAGGTAGTCGCCGGGGTTGGTCATCATAAGGTGGCAGTCGAGGAATGCGTCGCAGTGCTTGCGAATCGCCCCCACGACGGGCGGGCCGATCGTTAGGTTCGGCACGAAGTGACCGTCCATAACGTCGACGTGAAGCAAGTCCGCCTGGCCTATCACCCGGTCGACCTCCGCGCCAAGCTCGGCGAAGTCCGCCGAGAGTATTGACGGGGCGATTTTGACACGCTGGTGCGCTACGGGCACGGGTTCAACCTAGCGGACTCGCCGCCCAACCTGAGGCCGAGCACGTACATGCCGTCGCTGTCGGCGTCGTGGGGAAGCAGCAGGGCCCCCCGACCGAGGGTTCGCCACGGCGCCCCGGGCCGCTCCAGGCCGATCAGCGCGGGCGCGACAGATTGAAGCCACGTGTCGAACTCGATGGTCTCAGCGGCGGAGACGGTGCAGACGCTGTAGACGAGGATGCCGCCAGGGCGGAGCAGTTGTAACGCCGAGGTGGCAAGACGGCGCTGCAGTGTCGCTAGGCGAACCATGTCCGATCGCCTGCGACGCCAGCGGGCATCGGGGCGCCTACGAAGAACTCCAAGCCCTGAGCAGGGCGCATCGAGCAAGATCGTCTCGAAAGTTCCCGAACGCCACGGCGGAGCCGCTCCGTCAGCGACAACCGTGGCGAGCGAAGAACACCCGACGTCGGCCGCGTTCCTCGCGACGACTTGTGAGCGTTCCTCGGAGATGTCTGCTGCTACGACGAATGGCAGTTCCACGACATGCGTCTCTGATCGCACAATTGACGGGTCTTGTTTCAAGAGGCTGGTCCCGGCGAGTGCCGTCGCTTTGCCGCCCGGTGCCGCGCACATGTCGAGTATCGGGCCGTCACCGGCGACTGATGTCACGTATTGCGCAACCATCTGGCTCGCCGGGTCCTGGATGTAGCCGTCTGGGCGTACCGACACGCTTGCCGGGCGGTTCATCGCTTCGAGGGCCGCCCTTGCGTCCTCCTCGCCTAGGTCCGATTCGAGTACGTCGACCACCCAGTCCGGGTAGCTGAGCTCGGTCCCGACGTCCGGCCATCGACCAGGCCCGTCGGCAAGGTCGTCAGCCACGCGTCGAAGCACGGCATTGACCATCGAGCGGCCCGGGCCGCGGACCTCTTCGACAGTGGCGCCTACCGCGGCGCGGGCCGGTATACGGGTCCATCCGAGCTGGTACGCGCCCAGGTGCAGCGCAGATCTGATATCGGGGTCCAACTCCTCGCTCGGCGACGAACTGCGTCCATGCGCTTGCGCACGGCGCTTCCCGGCGTTGCGCGCCTTTACGTGGCGGTCGACGAGCCATGCGCACGCACGGCGCATCCGGCATGTGCCGTAGACGAGCTCTGTCGCCAATCGACGATCGCGTTCGTCAAGCGTCGATGCTCTCAACATGTCTGGAAGTATTACGTTCGCTCGTGCCCCTTCATCGATTGCTATGAGTGCTTGGAGAGCGAGTCCCCTCGACGTCGCCTTAGCCGGCTGCCTGCTCATCTGTCTGCACGACTAGCAATGACACTGCCCCTGCAACTGG
>JAKBBS010000276.1 GCA_021808425.1 Actinomycetes bacterium | reverse complement strand
GCGCTCGAATTGCGACGGCGGTTTGCTTCGCCGGACTGGCTCGACAAGGTCGGGCTCGCCACGCCAACCAGCGCTTGGGTCGCTTCGGACGTGTTCGGCGACCAGGAGTCGCTTATCGTCGGGTTCCACCAACCGGGCGAAGGTGGGCTCCACGCGCTGGTCGTACTGGTTGACCACAATCTCTCGGGCCAAGCCAAGGACGCCTGGCTCGGAGATGACCTCGATGAAGTCGTCGGCAAATGGGGCTCGACCCCGGACCCCCACATGGTGCTGAGCGAAGCCCCGGTCAACGAGGTACTCAAACGTCTACGTGACGCTATGGCGATGTCCGACGTCTGGAACGGGGACGCCGAGCTGCGAACCGAAGACTTCGCCCACCACCGCGGCCTTGTCTGGGCGCGGCTCAGGCGAGCCGGGCTGATCGATGATCGACCAGCCGCTCTCGATGTCCCCCAAGAGGAACGGGAATCCCTTGTGGCCGAGTTCGTAAACTCCCGAACCGGACATGAGCTGGCCGGCCGCTCGCCTGGCGTCGACATAGCGATCCTCGCCCACTACCTTGTCGATCTCCGCTCCGACTACGAGGGTCGACCATTGCGATGGAGCCCGACGGTCGTCAGCCTGATGCTCGGCGATCTCGCCCCTCGCAAGCTCCTGCTCGGGGCTGACCAAGTAGCCGCCTTCCCCGAGGCTATGAGAGCATTCGTGCTATATGCCGCCGAGCGCACCGGCCTTGACCAGCCATTCGTAGACGAGATTGTCGCTCGTATCGACGAGATGGAACCCGAGTTTCTCGACCGGATTGGGGACCCATCTGCGGCCGGACCGGCGAAGGCGCTGCTCAGCGCCCTTCAGGCAAAGGGTGTCGACCTGAGCGACGTCGACGCGATCAACGAGGCGCTCGATCAGGGCGCAGGGCTCGGACTTCCGTGGGGACCGCCGAAGACGAGACAACAGGCCACCAGCACCGCCCCATCCGACGTTCTCGCCTCTGCCGAGCGGTCTGTCGTCCTTTCGCGATTTGGGGTGCTGACCGCCTTCTACGGGAAAGGCCGCAAGCTGACCCAGACGGGTCAGCCGACCCTGGCCGACGCAAAGGAGCTGGCTGCGAAGCTCGGAACCGAAGATCGCATTGATCAGACGATAGGTGATCGCACCTTCAAAACCCAGTCCGCCGCGAACCTTCCCGAGCTCGGGTTCACGATCCGCTGGGCGATCGCTGCTGGTGCGCTCCGCAAGGAACACGGCAAGTTTCTCGCGACCGCGACTTGGGCCAAGCTTGAGGGCAAGCCCCTCCAGCGATGGCTGAAAGCGGCCGACGCCATACCCACGATGGGGCCACTGGCTGACTTCCACGCCCATCACCGGTATCGTCACTCTGACGAGCTCCTCGACGAACTGGCGCCCGAGATCGTCAATATGATCATTCGACCGACCGAATTCGAGGGCGTTCTCGACTGGGTGTGCGGCCGGGCTGACACCTCGTACGAGTGGCTGGCCCCGTATATGCAAGACCCAGAGAATCGACGAAGGTCGTTCAGATGGGACCTCGACCTCCTTACGCGGATCCTGGGTTGGGCCGGCATCGCTCAACGCACAGACGCCAGGATCGAGTTGGACATCTTCCGAGAGGAATGCCTAGCCGGAGGCGTTCTCCAGCTAACCCCCGCTGGAAAGTGGTGGCTGGCGAACCGTTGACACCACCGCACCCACCCAGCAGCCGCTCGCCGCTGACAGCGGTTCCGAGGGAGCGAAACGGGGAGGTCGTCGCAGCTGATGGCCTACGACGTTCGCGGGCCTGGCGTCCTAGAGTCGCATCATGGTTTCAGACCCTTCACCCGACACGGTGCAGATCGCCTACCTGGGGGTCGCCGAACTCGCGGACCGCCTCTCCTCGGGTGAGCTGACTTCCGTAGCCCTTGTCGAGGCCCTCCTTCAGCGCATCGCGGATCTCGACCGGCCCGGATCCCCCACTGCTCTGCGGTCGGTGACCGCCGTGTCCGACCGGGCCCTCGCAGACGCCGAGGCGTCCGACCGCCGGCGAGCCATTTCCTCCGACCGTCTAGCCCTCGAAGGCATACCCGTCCTCGTGAAAGACAACATCGAGGTGACCGGCCTTCCCTCCTCCGCCGGCTCGACAAGCCTGCTTGGGCGCCCGCCCGCATCCGACGCCCCTCTCGTGAGGCGTTTGCGTCAGGCCGGGGCTGTCATACTCGGCACCACCAACCTGTCCGAGTGGGCCAACATCCGATCTCCACGGTCGACCGGCGGCTGGTCGGCGGTAGGCGGTCTCACCGCAAACCCCTGGGCGCTCGACCGCAACGCCGGCGGTTCCTCCTCCGGCTCCGGCGCTGCCCTGGCCGCCGGACTGGCACCACTCGCTATTGGCACCGAGACTGACGGATCCATTTGCTGTCCCTGCTCGCTCAATGGGGTGGCGGGCATCAAGCCGGCCGTGGGCGCCGTGCCGACAGCCGGGGTCGTGCCGATCAGCCCCAGCCAGGACAGCCCAGGGCCCATGGCGAGGACCGCCGCGGACGTGCGCCTCTTACTCGACGTCCTAACAGGGGCAGCGGAGCCTAACGGCGAACCGCCACCGCTTTCGTCTATCCGGGTCGCAGTGGCGACGACGTGGCGAACGGGTCATCCGACGACCGATTCGCTATTCGAGGAGACCGTCGAGCGGATCCACTCCCTCGGCCTCCCCACCGTCGACGTCGCTCCCGGCAGCCCGACAAGCGAGGCGAAGAAGGACGAAAGCACTGTACTGCTGTGCGAGTTGAAGGACGCTCTGGATCTTTACCTTCCCACCCGCGGCCCCGGCGGTCCGCAAACCCTCGCCGAGGTGGTGGCCTACGAGGACGGCCACGCCGACGTCGAGCTGGCCTGGTTCGGCCACGAGCTGTTCGAGCAGGCCCTTGCTCTGGGCGGTCGGGCCGGCGAAGCCTACCGAGACGCCCGCCGTCGCAACCTGTCCTGGGCGCTCGACACGGTCCTCGAACCGGCCCTAGCCGCCGCCGACGTCCTCGTGGCCCCATATATGGGCCCGGCGTGGAAGTCGGATCTGCTCCTCGGCGGCCACCCGGCCAGCGCTTCCCCGGCGACCATGGCCCCCGCCGTGGCCGGCTGGCCCATCGCCTGCGTGCCCATGGGATTGGCCGCCGGGCTGCCGGTCGGTCTCACAATCATCGGCCGCCCGGGTTCGGAGCGGACAATACTGGCCGTGGCCGCCGCCATCGAGGTCCCGAGCCGGCCGACCTGGACTCCTCCGACTCGCTCTTGAGCGAGTTCGAGCAGTCGTACTCCGACAACCTGTCCGCGACTCCAATGCCCTGGTCCTGATATCTGGCGATGACATCGCTAGCCCAGGCTCCGCCGGACAACTCGTCGAGTACCGCCATCTCGTTGTCCACGCCGCGCCTGGTCTTGACGAGGTAGTCGAGCTCAGCGACCCCCGAGCGGTCCCACCGGTACCGCTGGCAGGTCAGCAGTAGGCCGTCCAGCGGTGTCGAACCACAGTCAGGCAGCGGTCAGGAGGTAGGTGCTGTCGACCCCGAGAGCTAAAGCGCGAGCCGGTGCTGGCGGCCGTCCGCAGTACGCATCCGACCCTGAGGGTCCACCCGGATACGCATTGATGATGATTCATGGCACTGATGGTATCCCCATCGCCTTCTCCGCTACTTCCTGATCGGGGGCCTGCTGCTCACGCAATACCTACAGATGTGGCATGTTGGCGATGAACCGGGCAAAGCCGTCATGGCAGCGTCCCTCGGTTCGCCCGCTGGTCTGAACACGGAGGCCCGTGCTGGTAACCACGAGCGCCCGGCCCAATGCCCGTGCTCGGCGGATCAGTTCTCTGTCTTCGTGATCGGTTAGCGGCGGGAAGCCTCCGGACTCGAGGTAGGTGCTGGCTCTGATACCGAGATTGGCGCCATGGATGTGGCGGTGGGTTCCGTCCGGTCGGACTCGATGGGCGTACGCCGATTGATGGGCTTGGTGGACTGATGCTTGACCCTCGTCGGCAAGGGTGACGACACCGAGGACGACGTCGGCTCCGTCATTGGCGAGGCGGATCTGTTCTGACAGCCAATCGGGCGGGACCCGGGAGTCGGCATCAGTGTTGGCGATCCACGTCGATTGGAACGGGATCGGCGACCGTAAAGCCCGTTCCACGCCGGCGTGGCGTGCCTGGCCTACGTTTGCGAACCCCACCTCGACTGTTTCCACTCGATGTCGGGAACAGATGTCGACCGAAGCGTCGGCGCAACTGTCGAGCACGACG
>JAKBBS010000275.1 GCA_021808425.1 Actinomycetes bacterium | reverse complement strand
CTTTACGGATAACTCGACGAAGTCGCCGTCGCGAACGAGGCGGACGGTTATGCCCCCCTCGAATGTGAACTTCAGTGCGTTGGACAGAAGATTCGAAACGATCTTCGCCCACATCTCGGGGTCCACGCGTACCGCCACGTTGGAAGGCGAGCAGTAGACCTCGAAGCGCAGTCCTGCCCGCTCGATTGCGCTCCGGAACATCTCGGCAATCACCTTCGTCTCGGCACCCAGATCGGTGATCTGAGTCCGCGCCTCGGCCTTGCCTGACTCGAGTCGAGAGAACTCGAGAAGTGTGTTCACAAGCTTTAGAAGGCGCTCGCTTGACTGGTACACAGTGTCGAGGCGTACACGCTGCGAGGCGGTGAGTGGGTCGTCCCGGTCGTTCAACGCGTCGGCTACCGGCCCCAGGATCAACGTCAGAGGAGTGCGGAACTCGTGACTGACGTTGGTGAAGAACGCTGTCTTGGCTCGATCTAGCGCGGCGAGATCCTGGGCGCGTTGACGTTCAGCGTCGTAGGCGCGGGCGTTCGACATGCTCGAGGAGATCTGGTTGGCTACCAGCTCGAGGAACCCCCGGTAGCCTTCGTCGAAGGGACGGAAACGGTTGAGGCCTGCTACGAGCACACCGTAGGGCGAGGTCGAACCTGCGGAGCCGATGCTCATGAGCAGCGCCGATGAAACCGGCTCGCCCCATGCGCCTTTCGGTACCTCGGCGAAGCGAGACTGGAGATCGTCGACCAGGAGGCTCTCGTGGGAGACCAGGTCACCGAGGGGCCAAAGGCCATCCTGGAGCTGAGCGCTCTGGGAGGCGATCGACTCCCCGATGTCGGCGCCGACGGCGAAGGCCAGGCGGCCGGAGCCCTGGTCGAATGCGTAGAGCAAGGCGAACGGAAGCACTGTCGGCTGCGAAGCCAGCTCCATTCGCGTCGCGTTGATCACTTCCTCCTCGGTTCGAGCGCTAGTCAGTGCCGTTCCGAGCCGCCGCAGCAGATCGAGGCGCCGCTCGCCTATCACCCGCTCGGTGTCCTCACTGACGACGCAGAGCATCCCGGCGACGGTTCCATCCTCACCCGACAGCGGTGAGTAGGAGAACGTGTGATACGTCTCCTCTTGGTAGCCGTTACGCTCGAGGAACAGCTGAAGCGACTCGTCCCAGGTTGCTTCTCCGCTTCGAAGCACCGAATGGATCCGTGGCGCGATGTCGTCCCATATCTCCTCCCAGACCTCCGCTGCGGGACGCCCGAGCGCCCAGGGATACTTCGCTCCCAGCGTGTCGAGGCGGTACTTGTCGTTGCAGAAGAAGGTGAGCTGAGAGCCCCAGGCCATCCACATCGAGAATTTCGAGGAAAGCACGACGTGGACTACCGAGCGGAGACTTTGCGGCCACGTGGCGGGCGCTCCGAGCGGTGTGGCATCCCAGTCGACTTCGAGCATCCGGGCACCGACTTCGCCGGCTGACAGGAACAGCCGGTCCATGTCGACTTCAGCCGGTTCGGCGCTGTCGCCTGTACCCATCGCTTCTGTCACCTCGGCGCTTGGGATCTATTCGATATTGAAGTAATCCCGTACTCCCGCCAGTTCGAAGAATCGGGCCACGACCGGGCCGGCCCGCAGAAGTACGAGGGTCGACCCGAGCTCCTTGGCGTAATTGTGCACCGCCACGAGCGCCCCCAAGCCGCTCGAATCGATGAACGTCACATCTGAAAGGTCCATCTCGAGTCGACCCGGAGCCACCGCCTTGGCCACCGCCGCTCCAGCATCTCGTAACTCCGACGCTACCGCCAAATCCAGGTCACCCGACAACACGATATGAGGAGCAGATTCACGCGTCGCGAGGGCCACCCGGCCAACTCTACACGTTGGCACTCCACGCCTACCTTTTCCCATCAGCCGCCAAGTTCACACCTCGGGCCTGCCGCGCTCCGCGGCAACCCGATGAGGGACCTGGAAAATACGAAGTATCGTGACGAGGCCCAAGCCGCCAACCAGGTTCCCTAACGTCGCCCAGGCCGCCGTCTCGGCCCAGGCAAGATAACCGAACGGGGCGTGGTCGGTGTGAAGCGCGGCGAACATGACCAACGAAGCGACGATGGCATGGTCGAGGCCACCGGCGACAAGAAGGAAGGCTGCGGCGAACGCCGAGACGACCTTGGCGCCGACGCTGTCGGTGCTGTGCTGCATCCAGGTCATCAGCGTTATGACCGTGCCTCCGAGAACGGCGAGAGAGAAAGCTCTGGTACCGAGACCGATGTTCACGTAGTGCCGGCCGTCGACTATCGCTGCTGCTTTAACGGCGGGGAGTCCTGAGATGATGAATCCCGTAATCACCCAGCCGCCGATGAGGTTCGTCACGCCCGTGACCGCCCACAGACGGGGCAGTTGGCGAATCCGGCTTTTGCGTGCTACGACGGCGGTCACAGGGACCAACAGGTCCTCAGTGAAGAGCTCACCTCGAGCTAGAGCCAAAGCCAGAAAACCTATGCCGAACGCGAGGCCTCCAAGGAGCTTGGAACCGGTCGACTGCTCCACCAGAAGCAGGCCGAGGACGCCGGTGCCGACGTCGATTCCTCCCACGATACCGGTGCTTGCCATGGAGAGCGTCCCGCGCCCCAGGCGCCGACGACCTTCGCCGACCGAACGTCGAAACGTCCGTTCCGGGGTGAGATCCTCCGTCTCGGGCCTGTCATGTTCGACCGGCACCACGACTCCGTCGGCGTCAGCCAGCCTATGTGCTTCGGCGACCTGGTCAGAACTCGACACTGACGTCTCGTTCAGGCGGCTGCCATGCTTCAGCTTTCCGAAGCCTCAATACATAATCCCCCTAATCGTGGCCGTCAAGTTTCTACCCACCTGGCTGCGGACCAAACACCGCTCACCAGGCAGTCCATCGGCATCCCGGTCGGTCGAATTTGGGGATTGGCACCTCCGCAAGCCGGGTAGAAGACCGGTAACACTTCGGTTGAATCACCATTCGGAAAGGCGATGATGACGCGCAACACTGCACCTGACGACGAAACGCGAAAGGCCGACCACGAAACCGATGTTGCCCACACGGCTGACAGAGCACCGACGCAAGAGGAGTCTCGAGCCGCCGAAGCCTATTCGACTGGCAGGGATCCAGGCGAGAGCCGCTCGGTCGCTGAACACGAGAAGGACATGATGGAGTCCGGAGCCAAAGTTAAAGGCGAAGGCGCCATCGAGTAAGCCCGTTCGTACTCGTATCACGAAACCCCGCACATCTCACTAGGACACGTAAAGGACGGACACTATGGCAGAACAGCTTTCAGGGGCGACAATCGCATTCGTCACGGCTAACGAAGGCGTCGAACAAGTTGAATTGACAAGCCCTTGGAACGCTGTCAAAGAAGCCGGTGGCCGGCCTGTGCTCGCCGCGCCGAAACAGGGCAAAGTCCAGGCATTCAATCACTTGGACAAGGGAGACGCCTTCGAAGTCGATATCACGACTGACCAGCTCGACATCGCCGCATATGACGGGATCGTACTTCCCGGCGGCGTCGCGAACCCGGATCAACTTCGCCTCGACCGTGCCGCAGTGGCATTCGTGAGGTCATTCTTCGAGGCGGGCAGACCCGCCGCCGTTATCTGTCACGGGCCTTGGACACTCATAGAAGCAGACGTCATTCGCGGCCGCAGCCTCACGTCTTGGCCTAGCCTGCAAACGGATATCCGAAACGCTGGCGGCATATGGCACGACGAGGAAGTCGTCGTGTGCAACTCCGGGCCCAACACCATGATCACAAGTCGCAAACCTGACGACCTTCCGGCGTTCTGCTCGACGCTCGTCGACGCCTTCTCGAATGCTCGGGCCCGCAGCTGAAGCTGATTTGACGGGTAACGCCCGGCGTGCGCCACGATGGTGGATATGGCGACGAGGCCTACTACGGTTTTGACGGCACCGCCTCTTTCTCCGATGCTCGCAACTCCCGGAACGTTGGAATCGTTGGGCAGCGACGAGAGTTGGGCGTTCGAGATGAAATGGGACGGGATGAGGACGCTCGCGTACGTGGAACCGGGCAGTGTCCGTCTGTTGTCGCGAAACGCGCTCGATTTCACTGTTTCCTTCCCTGAGATGTCTCCGCTGGACAAGGTTATGGAAGGTCATTCGGCGATTCTTGACGGAGAGTTGGTCCGCTTGGACGAGCTTGGACGGCCCAGCTTCGGCCTTCTTCAAAGAAGGCTTCATGTCACAGAACCGGAACTCGCGCGCAGACTTGCAAAGGAGGGGGCGGCAACACTTGTTCTGTTCGACCTCTTGTTTCTTGACGGCGAGT
>JAKBBS010000274.1 GCA_021808425.1 Actinomycetes bacterium | reverse complement strand
GGGATCCGGGACGCTCCACGACCTCGGCCGGGAGTTGGAGATCATTGCCGTCGAACGGCCGGAATGGTCACTTGTGACGTGACGTCTGCGAACTACGGGAGGAACGGATGACTTCTCGAAAGCCCATAACCCGAAGCGACCGTGATGTCGACCTCGACGAAGAGGACGTCAGACTGCCCGACGGAGCCGCGTGGGCGAAGCAAAGGTCGACGAGATCGTCGAACGGGTCCATCGCCGCCACCCTGGCCGTCCGTCGGTCAGCGGCGAGCGGGAACGAACCCCGGTCATGGCCGTGCGCGTGTCTCGCTCTGCTCGTGTCGCGCTCGAAGAGATCGCGTCAGCTCAGGGTCGCAGGCTTGCCGATGTCAGCCGTGACGCACTCGACGAGTACATCCGCCGCCACGCCAGCTGATCGCTGCGGAGCAATCCCCGGTGGTTCCGGTCGTCAGGGGTCGCCTGTGATTCAAGGTGATCCCTGCGCTGAGACGGGGGTGTGGGGGGGATCCTATGCTCGCCGAGCCGGTAGCAGGCGCCCGGGGAGCTTCGTCTGCAGCGATGCGCCAGCGGTGTGAGGCGAGCTTCGGCGAAGTGCCGGCCGAGCCCTTGGCTGTTGTTGCGACGACCGTCTGCGTTATCGGCTCAGCCATTTGCCGTCGGAGCCCCGGTCCGACTGGTGCGTTGTCAGGTTTGCAGGGCTCTCAACAGGGCGGCGCCGAGGGCCGGCAGGTGTCCACTGGCGGCGAGCCGCTCGGCAAGCTGGTGGGGCGTGTGCGGGGGCTGTTGGTGTCGGCTGCTCATGTTCGCTACTGCTTCGAGGAAGCGGTCAGGTCGCGCTGATAGCTGCGCGAGAAGGAACGGCTCGCAGCGCTGAACGGTCAAGCCTTCGGGCCGGCTGCGGGGCGGGAAATCCTTGGTGTTGTCGGTTACCAGGTGGGTTGCGTTGGCGGCTACCGCCGCGGCGAGGACGTGGCGGTCCTTGGGGTGGTTGGTCATCGACGATTCGAACCGTCGCCAGCTTCGAGGGTGCAGGCGAGCGTCGGGAAAAGCGCGGTTCATTTCGGTCACGACATGGGCGAGCGCGGCGTCGGCTTGTTCGGCGCTCACTCCCCGACGCGTCAGGAGTCTGGAGCCGTTGCGGCACAACTCTGTTTCTATGTCACCCTGCCACACCGGTCGGAAAACTCCAGTTGAAGCACAACTAAGCAGCAGGTCCCGCAATCCGGGTGGCACTAGGGCGTTGGCGTCTAAAACGGCGACCGGCGGGTCGTGAGGCGCCGCCTGCCGGGGAGAGACTGTCAGAAGTCCTCGGGGTTGTAACCGTCGGCTGAGGCGATGCCAGCCAGTATCTCCTCGCGGCGGCGTTCTTCGCTCGTTTTGTAGGCGAGTGCGTCGCGGGCGTTGAAGCGGTGGCGGTTGCCGACCATGCGGTGCGGTAGCACTCCTTGTCGGGCTAACTTCACGACGTAGGGTCTGCTGACGTTAAGCAGGTCGGCGACCTGCTGGGAGGTCAACTCCTCTTCTCGGTCTTGTGGGTGGGCGACCGTGACGGCTACGTCTTCGCCGGAGGCGGCGGCGCGAGCGACGCTCAGCAGCAGAGCTGCGAGCTCTTGGGGCAGGTCGACTCGTCGCCGTCCGTGGAGCACTTCGATGGTTGGCCCTTGCTTGGTGTCGGCTAGGACGTCGGCGACGGCCCGCACCATGTGGCGCTGGCGCGGCTGCACCCGAAGCGACGTAACGATCCGCTCCGAGTCGCCCGAGGCGGCGAAGCCGTGCATCTGGCGTTCTCCCACGGCTTGTATTCTATCTGAAACATCCGAAACAGTCGAGGGTGACGGCGTGTCCGTGGGACGGGACGCTTGCGGGCAGGCGTCTGCCGTCACAGACAACGCACCCCACCGCAGCGAGATTTGTCCCCCTGTTCTTGTGGAGGGGGGTGGGTCCGTCGTTTCGGGTTGGCGGCGGACACTTTTCGTCTGGCTGTTCCTTGACTGGCGTCTTGACTGGCGGACCTTACATGTGCTGTGAGCTGGGCTTTCTCGGCTGTCAGGGCGGTCGGTGTCGACCGGAAACTTTTTCTGTTGGTCATGGTTGCGGTCAGGGTCACGGTCAAGGGGCATCGCCGATGGTGGGGCGCATGTCTTGTCCTCATCGGGGTGTCATCGAGATTTTGGCTGGCTGGCCGACGTCGCCGGAGGCTTCCAGGCGGACCGGCTTGTGGGCGGCCGATCCGATCCTCGCCGTGTTCGCTACGCCCGGCGATGCCGCCGTCGCCGCGAGACAAGACAAGGAGATGTTCGCCACCTTGGCGGGCCTGCGCGGCGATCCGCTGGCGGCGACGGCCGCGTTGTCGGCGGTCGCCATGTTCTTGGTGCCTGTCGTCAGGCGGTGGTCGCGTTCGGGGTTGGTCGGCGACGATCTCGCGGACGCCGAGGCGGACCTTGTCGTCGAGGCGCTCGCCGCTATGAGACGCCCGCCGCCCCTAGACGCGGGGATCGTCGCGCAGCAGGCGTGGCATCGCGTTTCGGGCCGGCGTCGCACCGCCCGGGCCCGCACGGCGAGACTCGCCGAGCTCGCCCCACAACTCGCCTCACACGATGCTTCGCAGCCGGTCTTCGAGGACCCGTCCGCCTGTCCTGGAAGTGGGCAGCTTGGCTTGTCGGGCGGCCCGCTCGGGGTGGCGCTAGACGCGCTTGAGGCGGGAATGCTCAGCGTGACAGCTGCAGCGGTGCTGTGGGCGGCCGTAGCCGGCTATTCGACCCGTGAAGCGGCTCAGATGGCCGGGTGCAGTCCGGCGGCTTGGCGAGCTCGGCGGTCGCGGGCGTTCAGGGATTTCAGGGCTGTCGTTCGTGACAGTGAGCGGCGCTAATGCTGTCGGTTGGGGTTGTCAGCACCGGCGGGGTCGGCTACTACCTGAAGACTGTCGGATCGGGTGTCGACGACTACTACGCCCGCTCGGGCCCGGGCCGCTGGGTCGGCGCCGGGGCGGCGGCTATAGGGCTGGCTGGGGTCGTCGACGCAGCGCAGATCGACGCTTTGGTGTGGGGTGTGAACCCGCTGAGCGGGGAGCCGCTCGGGGTGCGGGTCGGCAAGGTAGCGGCGTTCGATTTGACTTTCTCCGCCCCGAAATCTGTGAGTTTGCTCGGCGAGATCTCCGAGCCCGACGTTCGGGCTCAGGTCGCCGAAGCGCATGACCGGGCGGTAGAAGCGACCGTCGCGTTCTTGGAGCAGGCGGGCGTCTTCGCCGGGCGGCGCGGTGCGGGCGGAAACCTCGACGTGGCGACGGTCGGGGCGGTCGCGGCCGGGTTCGTGCATCGCAGTTCCCGGGCGGGGGACCCTCAGCTACACACCCATCTGCTGGTGTTTAACAGGGCGCAAGGATCCGACGGCCGCTGGGGCGGTGTAAACGGAAGGAAACTTTTCGCTTGGGCGAAAACAGCCGGCTACGTGTACCAGGCCGCGCTTCGCGGCGAGCTCACCGAACGCCTCGGCGTTACCTGGCGGCCCGTCGAGAACGGGGTAGCTGACCTTACCGGCATCGCAGGTGACGCTCTCGCCGGTTTCTCCTCCCGCCGCAACCAGATCGAGGCGGCGTTAGCCGACACCGGTTTCACGGGCGCCCGAGCCGCGCAGATCGCCACCCTCGCCACACGGCCAGCGAAACCGGTGCCTGTCGAAGCGGAAACCCAACGCGAACTGTGGCGCCGCCAAGCCGCCGAGCTCGGTGTCAACGCCGACACGCTAGCCCGTGTCGCGAACGCGGACCTGGCCGCCCGCGTCGGCCGGGCGGCTGCGGTAGGGGAGGAACCGGCGGTCCTCGCCGGCCGTCTCGCCGGCCCGACGGGGCTCACGGCGCACCGCTCCACGTTCGACCGCCGAGACGTCATCCAGGCCGTCGCTGCCGCCGCCAACGCAGGCCTGTCGCCCGCCCGGGTGTCGGCCGACGCGGACGTCGTGCTCGCCGACCCGGCAGTCGTCGCCACGGGAACCGAGACCCGCCTCGCCGGGGCCGCCTACTCGACCGTTGAGCTCATGCGGCTCGAACAGATAATCCTTGACAGCGCAGCCAAACGCGACGCCGCCGGGGCCGGCGTTTGCTCCCCGCTGGCGATCCGCCACGCGATCGCTGCGCGCCCGTCGCTGTCCGCCGAGCAGGCTTCGATGGTCAGCCGCCTGTGCGCGTCGGGGCGCGGAGTCGAGGTCGTCGTCGGACGGGCAGGCACAGGCAAAACTTTCGCTTTGGACGCGGCACGCTCCGCGTGGGAAGCGTCCGGGGTGACAGTGATAGGCGCCGCGCTCGC
>JAKBBS010000273.1 GCA_021808425.1 Actinomycetes bacterium | reverse complement strand
GAGATCTGCATGCTCGACCACTTGAGCGGCGGTCGCCTCGAGATGGGGATAGGGCGCGGCGTCAACAAGATCGAGCTCAAGTTCTACAACGTCGACATGGAACAGTCCCGGGCCATGTTCGACGAGGCGCTGCAGGTGATAAGGCTGGGTTTGACCGAGAAGGTCCTCGACTTTCAGGGCGAGTTCTACGACTACGACATGGTGCCGATGGAGTTCACGCCCGCACAGCGGCCCCACCCGCCCATCTGGTACCCGACGAGCAATCTGCAGAGCGTCGCCTGGGTGGCCCAGCAGGGCTTCAATACGATCTTCGCAGGCGAGCTCGACCACATTGCCGAGCAGGTCAGCGTCTACAAGGAGACGTTGAGCCCGTCGCTTCGAGGAAAGACGAGGTACGGGTTCCACCCGTTTGTGGTGGTAGCCCCAAGCGACGACGAGGCCTACCAGGTCGGCGAAGTCGCGTACCGCACCCATCACGAGAACCTCGCGCACCTTCGAAGCTGGAAGGGCAGAGCGGGCGAGATGACCCGGACGCAGAACCTGAAGGCCCCGCACGACCTGCGCAGCGCTGTCGAGGAGGGCTGGGCGGCGGCTGGCTCGCCGTCTGTCGTGCGCGACCAGCTAGCGACGATCATCGACAAGACAGGCTGCAACTACGTTCTTTACACGCCGATGAGCGGGGACACGCCACTCGACTTCGCACTGCGAGCGCTCGACCTCTTCGCCGGCGAGGTCGTCCCACACTTAACCTGACGAGCGGAGCCGCCGTGTACGACGCGATTCAAGCCGAGACAGTCCTCATACCGGCCGGGGACGAAGAGATGGTCGAGGCGTATCTTGCCTCCCCGCTCGGGCCGGGCCCGTTCGGCTCGGTGGTGGTGGTCCACCACGCTCCAGGCTACGACGAGGCGACAAAGGAGATCACGCGCACCCTGGCCACCGCCGGACTGGTCGCTGTATGCCCGAACCTCTACAGCCGCGAGTCGTCAATCGGAGATGACCCGAAGGAAGTCGCGAAGAAAGTGCGCTCGACCGGAGGGGTGTCCGACGAGCGGGCTGTGCGCTACGTCGATGCCGCTGCACGCTACCTGCGGGCACGCCTGGCCACTAATGGCAGTGTCGGTGTCATCGGATACTGCACCGGAGGCCGCCAGGCAGTCCTTGCGGCGTGCCAACTGGAAGTTCAGGCCGCGGTCGACTGCTACGGGGCGTACGTCTCCCGCTCGACAGCGCCTGATGATCCTCTGCCTAGGGCGTCGATCGCTGAGCATCTCGGGCGACTTTCGTGTCCGCTCTTGGGATTGTTCGGGGCAGAGGACCCGGCGCCGTCGCTCGACGAGGTCGCGGAGCTCGAGAAAGTCCTAAAGGAGCTGGGGAAGGCCTACGAGTTCCACATCTACGACGACGCCGGGCACGCCTTCTTCTCGGTGGACAGCACCAAGTACCGCACCGAGGCGGCGCTCGACGGATGGAAGAAGGTGCGTGACTGGTTCTCTCTACACTTGACGGTCTAGAAGGCCATCGTCTGTACGGCCTTTTTAATAAACGCAGGGAGCAGGACGCGCGTCGACAGAGTGGTGCCCTCGGTATCCCTTATTGGTATACTCAAGGTGTGTCTGTCACTACGATCAAGGTCGATTCTTCAGTTCGCGACCGGTTGGCTGGGATCGCGCGAGCACGAGGCACCACCATGAGTGCGCTTCTAGAGCAGGAATCTCGCCGTTTGGAGGTCGAGCAGCATTGGGCGGAGGTGGAGGCCGCCTACCGCCGCATGCAGCGTGACGACCCGGGCGCGTGGGACAGCTACATCGCCGAACTGGCTGAGGTGACCGCCGGCGAGCCGGACACGTCTGCCGCGGAGGAGTGGCCGGAGTACAACGGGTGAGGGTTCAGCGGGGTCAAATCTGGTTGGCCACGCTGGAGCCCACGGTCGCCAACGAGCAACGCGGCGTCCGTCCGTGCCTCGTGGTCTCCAGCGATCGCTTCAACGCTCTTGCGATCCGACAGGCCATCGTGGTGCCTTTGACCTCCCGTGAACGCGGATTCCCTCACCACGTCCGCGTTGTCGACGACGGTGGCCTCAACCGTGCCAGCTGGGCCATGTGTGAGGCGGTTAGGGCGGTGTCGACGCAGCGCTTCGAACGTGAGATCAGCACGGCCACCGACGACACCTTGGACCGAGTAACTGATCAGCTGACCCTCTGGTTCACTGCAGACGGCCGAACTATTCGGTAGCGAGCTTGCCGGGGCAGGCGTTGAGTCCGGGGAGTGGTACGAGGTGATCGGCCTGGAAGGGCAACCGCTGCGGCGGGTCACCTGGGTCAACAGGCCCGCGCTAGGGCGGCGCTTCGTCCGGCCGGACCCTAGAGGTCGAGGACCTGACGGAGCCCCCGCCCCACCTCGTCCAAGAGGGACAGCGGAGCGGTCCCGGTGCGATCGGTGAGGTCGGTCTTGTCCAAGGTGACCAAAGCGGTCACGTTGACGACCGAGTCTCGGGGCAGGCCGGTCACGGTCGCCGGCATGAACACATTGCCGGGCATGGTGGCCAGGGCAGTGTTAGACGTGATGATCGCAACGAGGACCGTGGCTAAGCGACTCGCGTTGTAGATGTCGGCGGAGATGACGAGCACCGGCCGCCGCTTGGCCGGCCGTGAGCCGACTGGTGCTCCGAGGTCGGCCCAGTAGATGCCGCCTCGTTCGATCACCACTCGTCGGTCGTGGCAGCCAGTATGCGATGCCCGGCGGCGACGGCGTCGGCGGCTGAGTCGTCGCGCTGGTCGAAGGGAGCAACGGCGAGGTCGATCTGGCGGGTCACGGACTCGCCGTCCAGTTCGTCGAGGTAGCGCGCCGCCGCCCGGGAGAAGAGTTCCGAGCGGCTCATGCCGAGTTCTCGTGCTCGCTTGGATACCCGCTCATAGGTGTTGTCAGGGACCGAGATCGCTGTCTTCACCTGCTCAGTATAACTCGGTATGACTAAGGGGTTTGCGTTCGTCGGGCTGGCGTTCTGGGTGAATGCCGGTGCCGTGGACGGCGTCGATGGGGGCTTGGAGGAAGTGGGCCAGTTCCGGCTGGCGCGCTGGGTCCCGTGCACGGAGGAGTTGAAGTCGAGGTCGAGTAGGCCATCCAGGGTGCCCGAGACGACCGGGTCTTCATTGACGACGACGTGTGCTGTTTCGTCCGACGATAACGGGGCGCAATAGGTCAGGTGACCAGCACGACCGGCAGACCAACGTCGGCCGCGTTGCGCGCAAGTGGCCCGTCGAGGGTCCACAACTGAGTGTCGAGCCGCTGCGCCAGACGGATGTAGGCGGAATCGGTGGCGTGGCGCCGCCGCAAGCGTGCGGTGATCACCGCGACCGCCGGGCCATCATGTCGGAGATCGAACGGGTGGAGTTCCACGCCAAGAGCAGCCACGTCGGGCCAGATCTCGTCGACCCTGTCAGCGTCGAGGTCCCCGTCGAACACCCGCCGAGCGAGCACATTGGCCAATTCGTAGGGCAACACCGCCGGCGCATGCAGTTCCTCTCCGCTCTCCACCCATCCTTCCATGCGCGCCCGTGCCGCTAGTTGGCGCTCATCAGAGACCATAAGGGCGACGATCACGCTGGCGTCGACGACGACACTCATCGTGGCTCGCCAAGCTTGGCGCGCGCCTCGGCCACCAGCGTGACTGCATCCCCAGGCACACCCTTTTGGGAACGCCGAACCAACCGTGCGATGGCCCCTAGAGCATCCTGGCGCTCTGGCTGACCCTCGTTAAGGCCAGCGTGGACAAGCATCCGCGCCAACGTGCCAGGCTGCAATCGGAGCTGGTCGGCCTGGCGAGCCAGGGCCTCGTGGTCGGCATCGTCGAGGCGTACGGTGATCGCTTTTGTCACACTGACATGCTAGTTGGGGTGACGCGAAGCGCTGAATTTCGCGTCTCGCCGGGCGACTCAGTCTGTCCCGTCCCGCCGGCGGAACAGGTGCTCCTTGGTCGATACCACCAGCACCGGGCGTGTGCCACCCTGTTCGCCAGCAGCCGCCGGGTCGAGCGCAGCGAGCCAGACCTCGCCGCGTTCAGGCATCTAAGTCTTAAAGGGTCGATGGCCAGCAGCCGCTGAAGGACCGGAGGGATCAAGGAGGTGGGGCGGCGCTGATCGAGGCCGCCTCCAACAGCCAAGACGAAGAATGCGGGAGCGTAGTTCGGCTCCCGCATTGGGGCGTGCAGGGCCACTACCAGAGCGGAAGCGATGGCCGGGAGCCGACGGCGGCATGGATCCGTCATCCCTTATGCCTGACCAACGTCGCCGCTTCCTTGACTATCACGATCTG
>JAKBBS010000272.1 GCA_021808425.1 Actinomycetes bacterium | reverse complement strand
CAGTCGGTCTTCTGTCGCTCCGACCGGCAGCTCCACGAAGCGGGCGTCGCCGGCCAGCAGCGCCGCAAAGCCGCGGGCGAGCGTCGTCTTCGCGGAACCCTTGTCGCCGCGCAGCAAAACCCCGCCGATACCAGGGTCCACCGCGCACAGAAGCAGCGCCAACTTGGCGTCCTCCTGGCCGACGACGGCGCTGAAGGGCAGGAACGATCCGGCAGTCCCCTGCGAGATCACCTTCCCTCCTCCCAGCCTTCAGCTTCGAGAACAGCGGAACGCAACGTCGCCAAAGCCCCCTCCGAAGCGTCCCACAAGCCCCGATCGCAGGCTTCGAGGAGCCGCTCGGCAATCGAACGCAACGCCCACGGGTTCGACGCCTCCAGGAACTTCCTGATCGCCGGGTCGCCCACGTAGGCGTCAGTGACGCGCTCGTACATCCAGTCCTTGACGACCCCCGCAGTCGCGTCGTATCCGTAGAGGTAGTCGACGGTGGCGGCGAGCTCGAAAGCACCCTTGTAGCCGTGCCGGGTCATCGCCTCGATCCACTTCGGGTTGAGGACCCGTGTGCGCACAACCCGGGCCGCTTCCTCTTCGAGGCTGCGCACCTTCGGCCGTGACGGGTTCGCCGTGTCACCAAAAACCGCCTTCGGTTGACGCCCCGACAATGCCCGGATCGTGGCGATCATCCCCCCGTGCTCTTGCAGGTAGTCGTCGGAGTCGAAGATGTCGTGCTCGCGGTTGTCCTGATTTTTGACTGCTACTTCTATCTTGGAAAAAAGTTTCCGCATTGCGGCAAACGCCGGCGTCCCCATTCCCGACCTGCCGTAGGAGTAGCCGCTCCAGGCGGTGTACACCTCGGCGATGTCCGCGTCGTTTCGCCAGTCGCCGCTTTCGAGCAGGGCCAGTATCCCGGACCCGTATCCGCCGGGCAGCGCCCCGAAGATCCTCGGGTCTCCGTCAGCGAACCCGGCAAGATCGACCGCGTCGTCAAGAAGGGCTATCAGGTGCGGGAACGCATCACGAAAGAACCCCGAGATCCGCACCACCACGTCGATTCGAGGCCGGCCCAGCTCCTCTATCGGTATCAGCTCTACGCCGACGACGCGACCCGATTCTGCGGCCCAGCGCGGCCGCACCCCGAGTAGGGCGAGCGCTTCGGCTATGTCGTCTCCGCCGGTCCGCATGGCGGCGGTCCCCCACACCACGAGGCCGACGCTTTGCGGGTAGCGTCCCTCCTCGTCGAGGTGGCGTTCGAGGAGCGCGTTTGCGAGCTGCACTCCGACATCCCAGGCGAGCCGGCTCGGCAGCGCCTGCGGGTCGACCGAGTAGAAGTTGCGTCCGGTCGGCAGGACGTGCGCCATCCCCCGAGTCGGGGCCCCGCTCGGGCCAGGAGGAACCCAACGCCCGCCGAGGCAGCGTAGTATCGACGTGATCTCATTCGGTGTCGCGTCGAGTGCAGGCGAAAGCGTGCCCTCGACCCACTTGACGACGGCCCGCTCGTCGTCGGTCGTCGGGGCTGTGTCGCCGCGAAGCAGCGCCGCGCACTCGGCTTCGAGGCGGTCGGCTGCTTGTATGGCCGAAGCGGGGGCTGGCGCAGCGAGGCGTGCGGTTACCGCCTCGCGAAGCGACGGCACCCCGGCCTGGGGAAGACGCGTGAGAGCTAGGAGCAGGTCGAGGCGGCCTTGGCCTTCGGGAACCCGCCCGAGGATGTGAAGGCCCCCACGGATCTGGGCGTCCTTGAGCTCGCAGAGGTAACCGTCGACGTGGTTTATCAGCTCGTCGAACGCATCCTGCGCAGGGGCGGCCTCGACGCCTAGATCCTGGTGGAGCTCCGCTGTCACGAGCAGGTCCCAGACTTTCCCTCTGATCGCAGGCAGCTTGGACGGGTCGAGGGCGGCTACCTGGGCGTACTCGTCGAGGAGGGTTTCGAGGCGCGCGATGTCGTCGTAGACCTCGGCGCGCGTCATCGGCGGGAGTAGGTGGTCGACGATCGTGGCGTGCGCCCGGCGCTTTGCCTGGGTGCCCTCCCCCGGGTCGTTGACCACGAAGGGATACACGAGCGGCACGTCGCCGAGCGCCACGTCAGGCCAGCACGTCGACGACAGGCCTACGCCTTTGCCCGGTAGCCATTCGAGCGTCCCATGCTTGCCTACGTGCACGATGGCGTCCGCCCCCCATACCGAATCGAGCCACCTGTAAAACGCGAGGTAGTGGTGCGTCGGCGCGAGGTCGGGCGAGTGGTAGATCGCAGCAGGGTTCTCCCCGAAACCTCTTGGCGGCTGTACTGCCACGAACACGTTCCCGAGGTCGAGACCGGCAAACACGAGATCTCCCGAGTCGGGATCCACGTAGATGCCACCGGGCGCCGGGCCCCACGCCTCCTCCACGGCGCTCTTGGCCTCGGCCGGCAATGCATCGAAGCACTCCCCGTACGCTGCGGCGCTCATCCGACCGGGCGCGCACCTGAGCTGGTCCTGGCTCATCGACTGGGACTCGTAGGAGAAGGTGTCGATCAGCTCGCCGATCAGCGTGTCACCATCCGAGGGGATCCGCGCAACGGTGTAGCCGGAGCGCTCCATTGCCTGTAGAAGCTCCACGACCGACGCCGGCGTGTCGAGCCCCACCGCGTTTCCTATCCTGCTCCGCTTCGTCGGGTATGCCGACAGTACGATCGCCACTTTCTTGGCCGCCGCAGGAATTGAGCGCAGCCGGGCCGCCCGCACTGCGACACCCGCCACCCGGCTGACCCTGTCGGGGACGCTTCGATAAGCGCTCACCGCCGTGCCGAGGGCCGTTTCGTCGTCTACCTCCTCGTTGAACGAGAACGGCACCGAGATGATCCTCCCGTCGAACTCGGGAATCGCGACGCGCATCGCCACGTCTATCGGCGAGAGACCGGCCGACGACGCCTGCCAAGCGGCGCGCGGTCCGGTCGACGTGACAGCCTGGATGACAGGGACGTCGAGTGACCCGAGCGCCGAGGCGTCCCAGGAAAGGCCGTCGTCAGCTGCTGACCCCGACACCAATACAGTGGCGATGATCGAGTCCGGCGCCAGGTCACGCACCAGGCCCAGCGCGTCGACCTCGCCTTGCGCTCCTGGGCGAAGCGAGTACGCCCAAACGGCGACGGCGTTCGCCCCACGAGACTCGATCTCGGCGCACAGGTCGTCGACGAAAGTAGTGTTGCCGGAGATCAGGTGAGCCCGGTAGAAAAGGACTGCCACCGTCGGGCCTGTAGCGTCTGCGCTTCGGTAGTAGACGCCGGACACTGGCACCTCGACGGGCGGGTCGAATCCGAAGCCGGTCATGGCGACGGTGTCGGATACGAAGCGGAGCATCTGTTCGAGGTTGGCGAGGCCGCCATGCACGAGGTACTCGAAGGCTTGAGCGACTGTGGCGCTCGCCACGCTCGACATCGCCGTCAGCTCCGCGTCGGGCGCCGCCTCTCCGCCGAACGCAAGGAGCGGCACTCCCCTTCTCCTAGCGTCGGCCAGCAGTTCGCCGAGCGGCTCCCTCCACGCGTCGGCCCCGCCGAGCAATCGGACGGCTACCACGGTCACGCCGTCTAGATCCGGAGCGGAAGGCATAGAAGTCGTGTCCGCTGCTCGCAGGGGCGGGAAGCCGTCGGGGAGGCCTTCGACGATCGAGCGCAGCGCCAGGATCTCGCTCGGGGCGTTGGTCAGGTACAAGATCATCGTCTGGCTCCGTCTATTAGGTCCATGATCGCGGAGATGTCGACGTTCGCCTCGATGGCGTCGGCGACCGTGTCGAAGCGCGCTTCCCGTGCTGACGAAAATGACACTTTCTGACCGGGATCCCACGCTGTGCCGGCCCGGACCGCGACGTCTGCGAGGAAGGCCCTTCTAAACTCGTCTTCTTCGAACAACCCGTGAACCGCAGTGCCGAACACCGCTCCGGTCGAGTTTCGCGCACCCTCCGGCCCATAGTCGGTATCGATCCAGGCTCGAGTGGCGCTGATGGTCGTAGCCGGGCCGCTGTGGCCGTGATGGATCTCGTAGCCCGTGACGAACTGGCCGAACGAGGTTCCGGTCACACGTCGTGTCACTTTCGACGCCTCGAAGGTCGTCGCCACCTCCAGCAGGCCGAGTCCTTCGACATCGGCACCTCCCCTCGACTCCACCTCGTCGACGATCCTGAGGCCGAGCATTTGATAGCCGCCGCATATGCCGAGCACGGTCGTCGTCGCGTCAAGTGCCGCTATTGCCTCGGCGAGACCGATGGCGCGCAGCCATTCGAGGTCTGCGACCGTCGCCTTACTGCCGGCTTCGTGATCAACAAGTTCCGGGGCGACCCGTCGATTTTGGCG
>JAKBBS010000271.1 GCA_021808425.1 Actinomycetes bacterium | reverse complement strand
CCACGAAGCCGAATGCGGCGGTCAGAAAGGTGACTGCAGCGCGTACGTCCGGGTACACCAGGATGGGAACCACCGTCGAGGGCGGTACCGACCGATTCGTTTTCACGAAACCTCCTTGGTTTGCCCCGGCTGCCCGTTGCCAGCGTATCTTCTTCGGAGACGCGATCTCCACAGCGGATTTCGCCGCTGCGAATCTCCCGTTTCATTGTCACGTCTCAAAGTTCCGCCGCGCTCCGGGATTGTGCCACTCAGGCCGGAGTTCGAAGGCCGGTAAGCGCGTAACCGCGACGAGCCGTCGCACCGCAGCGGTAACTTCATGGCGCCTGAAAAACGATTGATACCTAATGCAGGCTATAGCTGTACAAAGTATCAATCGTTTTCTGTGGGCCGCCCGGGAGCTTGTGGGCCGCCCGGGAGCTTGTGGGCCGCCCGGGAGCTTGCGGGCCGCCCGGGAGCTTGCGGCCGGACCAAAAGCCTCGCCCGGACCGCCTGCCCGATCGATACGGCATGGATTTGAGCGGCATCGTCAAGTTGACACCTCCCGAAGGGTGGGCCAGCCCATCGCGCTGGTGGCGCATACGAACTGTTGCTCCTCGCCGTCCTTAAGGGACACTCGCAGCTCTGTGGATTTGCGCAGCCGTAGAAAGCGAAGATAGATCCGGTGTTCGCCGGGTTCCACGTCGAATATCTTGACCTCCTCCCTTCCGATGCGGCCCACCAGTTGGTCGTCGAGTACCACGGTGAAGTGTGATTGGGGATTGAACAAGCGAAACAGCAGAGCAGTAGGTAGCAAGGTTGCGGGCGACGCCTTCCACTTCTGTTTCGGCCGAAGGATCCTGATTGTCGACATTGGCTTCCCCTCTCGAATGTGGTGAATCAGACATGGTCCTCGGAGTGCTCCCAGGGCTCCCGGGAGGGCCGACGACGCTCATGAGCGCCGGTTGACGAGGAGCCGTTCGCGGTCGAACATCCGGGCCACGACGCGCCAGGCGAGTAGGTCGAACACGAGCAGTGCCGCAGCGAAAGCGATCGCGAGTCCGGCAGACTCGGAGATCACGTTCAGCGACATCAAAGCGACGATTGCGAGAGGCGGAAGGCTCCCGAGAACTCCAAGTTGCTGGGCAACCCGCACGTCAGTGGACCGGCTCGACACCGCAATCCCGACCCAGATCGCCCAGCCGGCCAGCAGGGGCGTGAACAGCAATTGCACCAGCACGTGCGAACCCGTGAAGATCGCCGAGAGGATTACCGGGTGAGCGAGCAGTGCCGCGATCGCGAGGAAGATACCGAACACGGCGTAAGCGATGACGAGCGTTGGCGCTAAGGCGGCGAGCGCCTTGGCGATAACGAATTCCTCTCGGCGAACCGGGGTGGATAGAAGTGGCTCCAGCGTGCCCTGTTCGCGCTCGCCGACCACAGAATAGGCGCAGACGACAGAGGGCATAGTCACCGGGATCACCAACAGGTAGAGGAGGGAGAGGCCGATATGAAGGCTGACGGCCTTGTTCGTCGTGTCGGCTGCGATCAGCTGGATCGTCGGCAGGGTAGTGAACACCACCGGCACTGCAGCCATCGTGGCTATGACGAAGCGGTTGCGCCGGTAGTCCCGCAGTTCCTTATGGACGATTGCGCCGACCCTGGTCCAGCTGAAGCTCATCTGGACTTCGCCTCCACGTCCTCGTCGATCAACTCTAGGTAGACGTCCTCTAGCGAGTGGTGGGACTCGCCGAGCGAGAGAATGTCGGCGCCGGCGCCGACAAGTGCACGCGCCAGGACGGGAGCCGCACGGTCGGGGTTGGCGACAGTGAGGACGTAGCCCGACGACGTTTGCTCCCACTGTTCGACGTCAGACACCGCGCCGAATAGTGTCCTGGGGTCCCCGAGGGGTGCTCGCAGTCGCACGTCGAGTGATCGTCTGAAGAGCCTCGCGCGTAGCTCGTCGGGACGGCCGATCATCCGCAATGTAGTGTTCAGGATCGCCACCCGGTCGCAGAGTCGTTCGGCCTCCTCCAGACGGTGAGTGGTCAGGAAGATCGTCACCCCTCGCTTGCGCAGCGACTCGATGAGGTCGTGGACCTCGCGGATCGCTACAGGGTCGAGACCCGAAGTAGGTTCGTCGAGGAACAGCACCGCCGGGTCATTGAGCAGCGCCCGGGCCAGCGCGACCCGCTGGCGGAGCCCTTTGGACAGCGAACCGCATAGGTCACGAGCACGGTCTTCGAGGTTGACCGCTCGAAGAGCCCGCCCTATGCGCCCGGGCACGTCGTCAAGTCCGTAGAGGCCGGCGAAGCACTGCAGGTTTTCTGTCACTGTCAAGCGCAGGTAGAGGCCCGGGGATTCGGGCATCAACGAGATCCGCGAGCGGATCGCAGAACCGTTCTCCGGGAGGAGTGGGATCCCAGCGACGGTTGCCGTACCTGTGCTTGGCGCGATTAGCGTCACTAGGGTTCGCACGGTAGTCGTCTTGCCGGCGCCGTTGGGACCGAGGAAACCGAACACCTCCCCGGCGCCTACCTCGAACGACACGTCGTTGAAGGCGACGCGATCGCCGAAGCGCTTCGTCAGGTGCTCGACGATGATGGCGGCCTCTCCTCCTTGCGTCCTGTCAGGGACCGAATGGCGGGCCTCCATATCTGTCATGATAACAGGCGTGCTGACCGAATGTACGATGTTCTGACCGACCGGCCAGCTACTCTAGATTCTGTCGATGGTGATCGAGCCTGAACCCGAGCAGCGGACCTTTACCGAGATCGCGCGGCGCCAACAGATCGTTGGCGCAGCGATCGACACCATCGCCGAGGTCGGCTACGCACAGGCATCGCTTGCACGCATCGCGGAGCGGATCGGCATCAGCAAGGGCGTCATCAGCTACCACTTCACCGGCAAGGATGACCTTATCAAGCAGGTCGTCGTCGACGTTGTCGAAGCCGGTCGGAACTATATCCTCCCTCGCGTCTCTGCCGAGATCACCGGACCGAGCACGCTTCGCGCCTATATCGTCTCGAACCTCGCTTTCATGCGAGACCACCGCAATTACATGGTCGCCGTCGTCGAGATCCTTCGAAGCGGCGCCTTCAAGACGGATGGCGGGCGCCGCTTGGACGGGCGGGAAGTGGACGTGGCGACTCGCTTGCTTCAAGAGCAGCTCGCCCGCTTCCAGGCCGGGGGGGAGTTCCGGGATGATTTCGATCCGAGCGCGCTAGCAGTGGCGATCCGAGCTGCCATCGACGTCGTGCCGCACCGGCTCGTCCTCGACCCAGACTTCGACATCGACAGGTACGCCGGCGAGATCGCGAACGTCTTCGACAGGGCAACCCGTAGGGAAGACACGCCATGACCAGATAAGGGTCGGAATCCCCGCGTTCATTCGTACCGTGGTATGGCGGACCATGGTATGATCAGCAAGTGAAAGTCGACAAGTTGAGTGTCTCCTTTGAGCCCGATCTCGGTGATGCGGTACGGGATGCATCGAAGCGCAGCGGCCGCGGCCTATCCCGATGGTTGGCTGACGCAGCTGCGGCCCGCTTGCGCGCTGAAGCATTGGCCGACTTCCTCGATGTTTGGGAAGCAGACCACGGGGAGCTGACCGCTGAGGAACTCGCACGCGCCACGGCCGAGCTGGGGCTGCCCGCTATGTCGAAGGCGGAACCAGCACCGTGAGCGCGCTTGTGCTCGATACCGGAGCCTTTGTGGCAGTGGATCGGGGCGATCGGGTTATGGCAGCTCGTCTGCGGATTGCCGAGAGAAACGGCATTGAGCTGCGAAGCAACGGCGCAGTCGTGGCACAGGTGTGGCGGGACCCCGCCGGACGCCAAGTCAAGCTCGCCCGCCTCCTTGGCTCTGTCGACGTCAAGGCGGTCGACGTCCACCTAGGCCGGGAAGCCGGGGTGCTGCTTGGTCGAGCCGGTGTGGGCGATGCCGTCGATGCCACCGTAGTCGCCATAGCCAAAGCTGGGGACCGGATCATCACCGGCGACCCCGCTCACATCCGAGCCCTCGTCTCGGCCGCTGGGCGCCCTGTCCTCGTAGTGCCCTGCTGAAGACGGTCCTCGAGCGGCCTGGTAAAGCGGAGAAGCCGCAGGTCTCCCGTCTCCCGCCCGATTGTCGTCCGATGACTCAGGCGCGCGACGCAAGCGATTGGCAATGTGACCTGGTCGTGGCTCGCCTCTCTTGACGGCCGGCTCGGGCGCAGCGTCAATGTGTCACAAGACTCCGGCTGAACTCGAAGTTCCGGCCGGTGGCAAGTCGAAAACGGACGGTGCTCGCTACTCGATCTCCCACGCGTGATCAAGCACATGCCAGGCGCAGCGGCGGATGAAGTAACGGCTGGGCCATTGACCCACTTCTCTCGCGTCGTTCAG
>JAKBBS010000270.1 GCA_021808425.1 Actinomycetes bacterium | reverse complement strand
TTCGCGCCCAGGCCGACCAGCCGAACATACAGGCGGCGCTCCTCGCCGGCTGGGTTTCGTTCGCTTTGCAGGTGCTCGGCGACGAAATGCTCGACACCGACGCCGCAGTGGATCCTTCCACCGCTCATTTCCTGCCGAAGGTGACCGCCGAGCAGGCGATGGCCTTCTACGAGCAGGTGCAGCCGTGGATAGCCCGGGCTCGTTCCGCTCAGGCTAGCGCTGGCTATTCTCTCGACGTCGCCGTACCGCAGGTCCTGCCCGAATGGGTCGAGGTGGAGCCCTGTCCGCACGCGCATCTGATGGCGTTTCGAGAGGCCGCTGACCGGCTGCGCCAGCAGGCTGAAGGAGTACTCGCCGGTTTTGATCCCGGCCCGAACCGCTCTCACGCCCGGGACGTGGTGGCGCAGGCGCTCGCCGAGGCGAACGCCGCTTCGGACTACGCCACCGGCCTGTGGGCGAGTACCGCCACGGCTCCTCCGGCGAACCTGCACGAGGCGATCGAGGCACATCTAAAGCACGCCATCGAGGTCTACTTCTATCTCGGCCAGGTAGCGTCTATGCCGTCTCTTGCCGACGCCCCGCGCCGTGCGCGTCAGGATGCGATTGAACAGGAGCGGCCGGCTTCGTTCCTCGAGACTATGATCCGGTCCTATCCACAGATCGCCCAGCGCCGGCGGGGCGGGATGTTCTCCGGAATCGGTGGCGGTCTTCTCGGCGGCTTCCTCGGCGGCGCTGTCATCGACCAGATCCTCGGTGGAGGAGGCGGAGGCTTTGGCGGCGGAGGTTGGGGGAACGGGGGCGGCTGGGGCGACAACGGCGGAGGGTTCTTCTAAGAGCCGGATACCTCCGATGCGCCCGTAACCGCAGTCCCGGGGCCGAGAGCCGCAGGCTGGTAGGCGCCGCTGCCCAACTCGGCGAGAATGGCGTCGGCTTCGCTTGTCAACTCAGCGTGATGGGCATGCATCTCTTGTACCTCCGGACTGCCCGCCGAAAGTTCCGCGGACGCCTGGGCCTGCGCGAACTGGCCTGCGACCTTTTGCTTGATCTCGTCGAACGACGGGACGTCGCTGCTGCGGGTCAGATCGCTCACCTGCTTCAGCGACGCCGCCATCTGCTGCTGCATGCGCGCCTGGTCGACCTGAGCCAGGATCGTGCCCTGCTCGGCCACCTTCTGCTGAAGCTGATCCGCGGACTCTTGCACGGCCTCGCGTGCGTCCGCGGCGGCCTGCTCCAGCTGGGGAATCTGCGCGCTGAGTGATCCGATCTGATCTCGGAGGCTCGCGATCTTGGTCGCGAAGATGCGAGCTGCATCAAGGTTTCCCTGCTGCTTGGCGGCCAGCGCTGACTTGGTGTAACGAGCTTCGTCTTGGGAGAGATCAGCCAAGCGCATCTTCGACACCTTCTCCTGGGCGATCACCTGACTGGCTGCCGCCTCCAAGTCGCGGTGATGCTCCTGCATCCCGGCGATGGCCTGCTCCAGCTGGATCTTGGGATCAGCGTGAGCATCGAGCGTTGCCTGGGCGCTTGCCTGAGCGTAACTGTTGGCCCTCTTGAATAAATTACCCCACGACGACATCGGGTTGCCTCCTTCAAGCGGCGCCGCGCAGGTCGCCGTAGGTGTCTCATCATGGTAGCCGCTAGCCCGCTAGCCCACGTCTAGTGGTGCCTGAGCCACCTTTGGGCTTCGAGGACGAGACGGCGGGCCCCGCCGTCACGGCTGTCACGCCAGGCTTGGGCGAGCATCCAGACCGAGGCAGCGACGACAGCGAGAACGACGAGGGCGAGAAGAGCGGCCGGTAACCCCGACGTTCCAATCCCGGAGACCGGGTGCGAAGGCTGCTGCACCGCCATGAAACCCATCTGAGTGACCTCGCTTCCAACGTTACACGCTTGTTGTCGTAAGGCAGCGCGAGGAAGCCCCGTCAGCTTGCGCGCTGGGAAGCGCCGAGGGCTGCTATTCGGGGGAGAAGCGCCGGTCGGAGCCATTCGCCGCCGGCTTTGGAGATGTGCTCGTCGTCGCTTTCTCGCACCCTGATGCCGTCGACGTAGGAGGTGTAGTGCCCGGCCGGGTCGAGGAGCCGGTTGAGGTCGATCAGCGAGGCCTTCGCGGGGTCTGCCTTGACGACTGAGGCGACGTCGGCGTTGAAGGCGTTAGTGCGAGCGGGGAGGTTCATGTCCCACGGCTGCCCGTCGGGCTGTGCGGTCGTCTGGCGAATGTAGGGGAGCGTCAGGAACACCACTTTCGCCCCGTGCCCTGAGCAGATGTCGACGATATCGGCGAGCTCCGAGCGCAGGTGGGCGTCGAAGGCAGGGTTGCCGACGGTCGTCCACGAGCCGTGCCAGTAACGGTCCAAGGTCTCCCAACGTCCGAGCAGAACGACCACCACGTCGGGGTTGGCGGTGTCGACGAGACGTGTCCAGGTCGACGCCCAGTGGGGGCAGCCTTGCGCAGCTTTGGAGACGACGCCCATCACGTTGACCGTCGTCGTGGGGTCAAGGTCGCAGCCGAGGGCCGACTCGTCGGTCAGGCGGACACCCCACGAAGTCGAGTCGACGCCGAGGCCTTCCCCCAAGGTGACGGCCATGGAGTCGCCGATGAGCAAGGCCCGGACCGGGTTGGCGGCGCTCGCCCCGCCGGGCGCCGTGTAGCTTGATGGGGGAGGGGCCGCGATGGTGGTCGCGGCGTGCGCGTTCGATATCCGCGCCGACGTGGACACGAGCACCGTTGCTACTAAGGCTACTGCTGCGACGGCAGGCGCGGCTGGGGCGAGGCGGCTCGGAAAGCCGCGTGGAGCGACCCCGTGCCGTACCGGCAACTCGACGAGGTGGTACGAGACGACGGCGGCAGCGAAGGTAGCAGCGAATCGCAAGGCGAGCAGCGCGACACCGTCGAGGCCGGTGCGGGCCTCGGTGAGAAGCAGAAACAGCGGCCAATGGTAAAGGTAAAGGCCGTAGGAGATCCTGCCGGTGTATCGCAGCGGGCGCCAGCCCAAAGCGCCTGACAGGACCCGTGCCACACCTACCGCCGGTGCTGTGACGGTGGCGGCGATAACTACGGCGGTGGCCGCGGACACGAGGAGGAAGCCGCCGAGGTAGAGGAAAGGCCCGGTGCCGCTCACCCCGTGAAGGCACCAGGCGAGCACGGCCAGGACTACGAGGCCGGCGAGGTTGAGCCAAGAGCCGGAGAGGGCGGAGGGCTGGGACGGGGTGGGGGTGCCGGGCAAGGTGGGGGTGCCCGGCAGGGGGGACGGGGAGGGCCGTCGGGCGAGTACGGCGGCGAGGCAAGCTCCGACCATGAGCGCCTGGGCTCTCGTGTCGGTCCCGTAGTAGAGCCTGTCGATTGAGGCTCCCTGTAGGTAGAGGGCGGCGCACAAGAAGGCGGAGGCGGCTGCGAGGCCGGCGGCAAGCCGGGCCAGGAGCTTCACGCCCCACCCGCGAACGACGAGGACCGTGACGAGAGGCCAGACGAGGTAGAACTGCTCTTCCACCGAGAGCGACCACGTGTGAAGAAGCGGCGACGGCGCCCCGTAGTGAACGAAATAGTTCTGCGCTGCGAGGATGTAATGCCAGTTCGCGACGTATAGGAGCGTCGCGATCGCGTCGCCTCTCACCTGCGACGCCGGGATGGACGCGCCGGCCCAGTACACGTAGGCGCTGACGCCGAATAGGAGGATGGCGAGGCCCGGCGCGAGCCGTTTCGCTCGTCGAGCCCAGAACTCGCCGAGCTTGACCGTCCCGGTCCGGGCGTGCTCGGCGAGCATCAGCGACGTCACGAGGTAACCGGAGAGCACGAAGAACACGTCTACGCCGAGCAGACCGCCGCCCGCCCAGGCGACCCCGCCGTGATAGGCCATGACCGCAAGCACGGCGACAGCGCGCAAGCCGTCGAGGGCCGGCTGGTAGCGAAGCGACCGCGACGGGGTGGGACCCGGAGAGGCGGACGTCCCAGCTGGATCGGCAGTGCTTCGCCCCACGGTCGGAGAAGACTAGCCTTCGACGGGTGCGCGCTGGCGGTGCGGTAGTCGACGAGCGGACCGCCGGCCGGGAACGGGCGCCGCGGCGGTGGTGGGCGATGGTCGGACTGTGGACGTTCGTCGGCCTAGCGATCCGGGTCGCTTCGGTGCTCGGCCGACCGAACAAGGTACTGCAGGGCGACGCCTTCTTCTACCACTACGAGGCGAACCTGCTGGCGGCCGGAAAGGGTTTCATCAACCCTTTCCTCTACCTCGAGCACGTACCTCCCGAGATCGTGAAGACGGCGTCGTTCCCGCCGGGCTTCGTCTTTTTCCTGACGGTCGCCTCGCTGGTCGGCTTCAAGAGCTTCTTCGCTCAGCGGATCTGGTGCTCGATCCTCGGCGCTGC
>JAKBBS010000269.1 GCA_021808425.1 Actinomycetes bacterium | reverse complement strand
TTCGTCGGCGTGATTGATGATCTCGTGGAGGCTTCTGGGCATGGGCGTCACCTGAGGTACTTGGACCGAGCGGGCATGGCGTGGACGACTACGGGTCCGTCGCTCGAGGAGACCACGCCGATCTCGTAGAGGTGGCCGGCGTGGTCGGTTCCGACGAGCATGGTCATCCCTTCGTCGAGGTATTCGACTCGGATCGGATGGTTGAAGGCGTGGAGGATGGTCTCGTCATCGACACCGTGGCGGTGGGCGGTCTCGGCGATGAACGGCCGCTCCACCTGTCCCAAGTTACCTTGTACGGATGAGTCTCGCAAGCTAACTTGTCGTTACTGGCCCCCGGAAGGTTCCCGGTTGTCGATCCGCGACCGACGAAGAGGGAGGGACCCCCGACCTCCGGTACCGTCCGGGAGGGTCCCGGTAGTATTGGCGCAATAACCAACGCTTGTAATCTCCGTCACCGTCGTCGTCGGGCGGGGTCGCCGCCTTCCTGCCAACGCGACAGGGCCTCCGGGGATACTCGGGCGTAGCGCGCCAACGAGGTGACTGTGGTGTGCCCGGAGAATGCGAGGAGGGTCGAGGTGTTCGCTCCGTCTTCGGCATGGGTGAGTGCAGAGTGGCGCACGCAGCTGGCGCAGGGTCGAGCCGCCGCTGGCGTGGATGGGTGGACGACGTTCGCTCCGGCCACTACTTCGCTTAGCACTAAGCCGTCGCTGCCACACCCCTCACCAGGCGGTTGTCTACCGCAGCTTTGGCGGGTGACGGTCGCTGCCCCCAGATCGACCGTCACCCGCCAGACCGTCACCCGCAGACCGTCGCCTCCGGGCGTTCACATAGCGTCGATTCAAGCTAGCATCGCTCACTTTTCGCCTTGTACGAACGGGAATTTGCGTGAACAAGACGTCACCCTCCTATTAGTATCTTCGGGCAGTGCCAACTTCGACTCTCAGTGTCGGGTGGCTTCTGCGGGCCTGGAGGACAGAAGTCTCACGGCGCAGCGCCACGAGCGTAGCGGCCCAGGTCGGCGTCGGACGCTCAGCAGTGGCGAACTGGGAGGCCGGCACACGACGGCCGTCCAAGGCTGACGTGGCTGTCCTCGACAACGCCTACGAGGCCGGAGGGACTCTCGTCGGGCTCTGCGAAGCGCTGCAGACGCCTGCGGTGTTCGACGCTGATAAGGTTTGGTGGCACCATTTCGCTCGGAGCAGCGGACCTTGCTGGGCTTGGATCCGTGCCGTCGAACCCGGTAGGCGAATGCGGTTCGATGCTCGCTGGGGGCCGTTGCACGTAGAGCTCACGCGAAGAGTCGGGCCCGATGGGCTCATCATCGCTCTGCCTGTCTCTACGCCTGAACCTCCCGTCCGCTTCACCTTGGACCGGCCCGGATGGGTAGCCTTCGGTGTCGGGCGGGTGCCGCCGACGTTGCACATTCCGTCCCTGAACGTCGTTGGCTACATTCGCCCGGTTTGGCCGGCGGAACCTTTGGTGGCGTTGTTCGCCGGTCCGCTCCGCCCGGTGCTGCGGCCGCATCTCACATGGGTCGACGACCTCAAAACTATCCTCGGCTTTACCGTCGCAGCCTCCGGGTCTCCCGACGGCGCCACGAGAGAAGACCTGACGCCGCACGCGCCCCACATGACCGCTGACTTCGAGTCGCAGTGGTCGGGCGAGCGGTACCGGGCCTTGCGCGAGGTCCGGGGCTTGAGCCGGGTTGAGGCCGCAAGCTCCGTGACGTCGCTCTCCTCCAAGCACCCGGTAACTGCCGGAGCGCTCGAGACCTTCGAGGCGAGCGGCAACCCGAGAGTCGCCAGCCTCGCCCCGCGCCTCGACGTCGTGTACCAAGGCCAAGGAAGGACCGTTGTGTCCGAAGTTTCAGTCACCCGGGACGGCACCAGGTGGCTGCCTGGCTTTCCGGACTGGTGGCGAGGTCCGGTGTGGATGCAAGCTACCCGCCGTAGCAGCGACAGCAAGCCCGCGACGATCGAGATCACTTGGGGGCACTGGAGGAAACGGATGTTTCTTCGTCCTCACGCCGTGATAGGCACCCGCAAGGCGTCGAGCGGACCCTCGCAGCCGACGCTCAAGCTCCCCGACGGCTGGTCGCTTCGCGCTGGGATTGGCGAGCACCCTAAGGCTCTGGCGATTGACTTCGGCTGGTGGCCGGCCACGGCAGGCGACGCAAGGCAGATCCTGCTTCGCTACTCCCCCGTCTACGTGGACCTGGTCGGCGGGAACATCGACGACCTGCCCGTCGACCACGCCGACCTCCGCCGGTCCGTACGCTGACCCAGACGACCTCGAACTCCTGCCATATCCTGCCCCCGAAAGAGCCGTCGCTTTAGGACTTCAACGTTGCGCGCATAGGTCTTTCTCGAACCAGTGGTGGGCGTACGGGTTGTCGTTGTATGCGGGAATCTCGCGATACCCGGCGGACCGGTACAGCGCCACCGCTTCGCTGAGCGACCGGTTCGTGTCGAGGCGCACAGTGTTTGCACCGACGTCGGCTGCGCGCTGTTCGAGCATCCCGAGAATCCTCCTCCCGAGCCCGACACCGCGCAGGGTCGGCGACGTCCACAGTCGTTTGATCTCAGGCGGTCCGCAACGGTGGATTTTCAGGCCGCCGCAGCCGACAGGTTCGCCTTGAAGGGTAGCTACGAGAAACCAGCCGTCTGGTGGAACCATTCTTTCGTCGCCGTCGCCCGGGTCGAAATGGCCACCGAATCGCTGCTCGATCTCCGCTTCATAAGCACGAAGGCAGATCCGCGCCGGCGGATCGGACGGCGCCCGCTCGACGACTTCGACCATCGACGCTGTGAGCAGCCGCTCCACCTCGGCCATCGCGCCGACCAGCCGGGCCTGCTGAGACGGCCCGAGGGGCTCCAATATCGACCGCGCGGATGCCTGCGATGCGGCCTCGATCTCGTGCCACTCCCCCACCCCTGATGCCGTCAAGCTGGCGATCCGGACCCGGCTGTCGCGGCCGCTTGCGGTCACTCCGGCAAGTCCGTCTCGTTCGAGGGCCCGCAGTGTTCGGCTTAGTTGCGCCGAGTCGATCCCGAGCCTTGCGCGCAGCACGCCAACCTCGCAGGCCCCGAGCCCGATCTCCCACAGCACGCGTGCCTGACCGAGCGGTCGGTCCCGGCGTAAGTAACGCTCGTCGAGCGCGCCCACGCGCTGGGTTACCAGCCGGCTGAACCGGCGTACGACGTCGACGTCCCGGGTATCCATATACCTGACTTTAGTCAGGTTATGATCCTTCGCGGCAAGGCCACTTCCAGCGGAGAACTTCAGGGTGAAGGCGGTTTGATGGCCGCCCAAGGACGGGCGCGTTCGAGTTGACCAGCGAGCCTGAAAATCCGGTCCTCTCGGCCGGTGGGTGCCACGACCTGGACTCCTATCGGCAGGCCTTCGCTACTCAGGTGCAATGGAAGGCTGATCGCGGGTTCGCCGGTGATGTTGAACGGCACGGTGAACACGGTGAGCCTGCCGGTGTCGCCGGGTGTGGATTCGCCAATCCGGACGGGGGGTTCCGGCAGCACAGGCAACACGAGGACATCTAGATGCTCCCAGATGCGGGCCATGCGCCTCGTCCAAGCTTGGAGAACCTCCAGATGGCCGAGCCAGTCGGGGGCGGCGAGCCTGGCACCGATCGAGGCCATGTACGCGTTGGGCGCTTCGAGTTCGCCGGTGATATCCGCGCCGAGGAGCCGGCTCCATCGCGCGACGTCTCGCGCTACCGCACCGGCGAACAGGTATCCTGACGACTCCCGGTGCTGTTCGTCGTCAAGGGGGCGCACGTCTGCTCGTGTGACGTGATGGCCGAGCGCGTCGAGCAGCTCGACAGCCGACATGACCGCTTCGCGCACGTGCGGGTGGGCTTCCCCGCCGCCCGGGATGGCTGTCCGATAGCCGATGCGAAGCCGGCCGGGTGGCGCGTCGACTTCGAGTGCCCAGGCCCGCTCGCCGGGCGGCGCGCAGTACGGGTCGCCTGGGGACGGGCCGGCGGTCTCATCCAAGATCGCGGCGCAGTCTCGAAGCGTGCGGGAGAGCACATGCTGGTGGGTGAACGGCCCCCAGAACTCGCCGAAGTCGGGAGCCAGCGTCGTCCTGGCCCGGGTTGGTTTGAGGCCAACGATGCCGCAGTTGGAGGCCGGGATCCGGATCGAACCCCCCATGTCGTTGCCCGAAGCGGCCGCCACCATCCCCGACGCAACCGCCGCCGCGGATCCGCCGCTGCTGCCGCCGGGCGAGAAGCGTACATCCCACGGGTTTCGCGTCGGGCCGTACGCGAGCGGCTCTGTGGTCACGGACGCTGCCAGCTCTGGGATGTTGGTACGGCCGACGATCGCGAACCCGGACCTTTTGTAA
>JAKBBS010000268.1 GCA_021808425.1 Actinomycetes bacterium | reverse complement strand
GACCCCGAAGCTCACCGGAAGGCAACTGTTGCGACGGTGGCGGCTCTTCGAGGCGAACTTTTCGCGCCTGGCGGACAGAGGCGGCGCCGCAAAGCCGGCTGAAGGCCGGGCCTCGCCGGGGGCCTACAGAACGAGTGGCGTTCTCTTGAGCGGGCGTGTTCTAGTGGAGCCGTCAAGAAAAGAGATCGCAGTCGACGGCGGAGAAACCGTCTTCGCCGCTGCGCTTCGCCAAGGGATGCGCTGGCCGACCGTTTGCGGTGGACTGGGCTCGTGCAGGACCTGTTTCATGGTCGTCTTGGAAGGAGAGGAGTTCTGCTCTCCTGTCGAGAGCTGGGAGGCAGAGGGCTTGGCCGAGCTCGGAGCGCTGAATACGAGCGGACCGGTGCGCTTGGCGTGCCAGACGAAAGTGAGCGGCCCGGTCGTAGTCCGCAAGCCTGGGGTCAGGTAGCGCAGTGCCTTATACGCAAATCACTTATGATGAATTCCCTGGACTACAAACAACCGATCTGATAGAAAGCAGCGTTACCGGTCGTGCTATGTGGCGCAAACATCCGGACGCTAACGGTGGGAGGAACGGGCTCAAATGACCGACGTCGAAGTGGAGACCGAACTCGCCAACAGCGGCGCGCGTCCGGTGGCTGAGGGGCTTTTCACCTGGCCTGACACGCCTCGTCTTATCGCGACTTCGTGCGTCGCCTGCGCGACGACCACGTTCCCCAAGCAGGCGAGCTGCCCACGATGCACCGGGACAGACATGCGGGAGGTCACGTTGGCCACGCGGGGGCGGTTGTGGACTTGGACCATCCAGGGTTTCGAACCGAAACCCCCTTATGCGGGACCGATCCCGTTCGAACCATACGGCGTCGGCTACGTCGAGCTTGCTGCTGACGCTCCGGGAGCATCGTCGGTGCTCGTGGAGTCCCGCCTGAGCGAATCGTCGCCAGACCGATTGGCGATAGGAGCAGAGATGGAGCTGCAGATCGTCCCGTTTCGCCGCGACGACGACGGCACCGAGGTCGTTACTTTCTCCTTCCGGCCCGCTGAAGCGGCCGGCGAATGAGAGCAATCGGGTTACAGCAATCGACTGAGAGCAACTTGGACATGCTTAACGATCGGAGTACCTCATGGACGTAGCCATAGTCGGCGTAGGAATTCACCCCTTCGGGCGCCATCCCGGAGTCTCAGGTTTGGAGCAGGGTGCGTTCGCTGTGCGCGAAGCGCTCGCGGACGCCGGTATCGGCTGGACGGACGTCCAGTGCGCGTTCGGAGGCAGCGCGTCGTCGGGCAACGCCGACAGCCTCGTTTCGAACCTCGGCTTGACGGGCGTCCCGTTCGTCAACGTCTACAACGGTTGTGCGACCGGCGGCAGCGCGCTGGCTATGGCCGACCGGGCGATCCGCTCGGGGGACTATGACGTGACGCTCGCGCTGGGCTTCGACAAGCACTCACGCGGCGCTTTCAACGCCAACCCCGAGTCGGCCGGGATAGGTCGCTGGTATGGCGAGACTGGGATGATGCTCACGACACAGTTCTTCGGCATGAAGATCCAGAGGTACCTCCACGACTACGGACTGCCGTCGGAAATTTTGGCCAAAGTCGCGGCAAAAGCCTTTCGGAACGGCTCTCTCAACCCGAACGCGTGGAGGCGCAAGCCGCTGTCGGAAGAGGAGATCCTGTCGGCGCCGATGCTGAGCAACCCGCTGACGCAGTTCATGTTCTGCAATCCCGGCGAAGGTGCGGTCGCTTTGATTCTCTGCAGGGCGGATCAGGCCCACCGCTTCAGCGGCCGTCCGGTGAAACTACGCTCCGTGAGCTTCAAGACTCGCCGGTTCGGCTCCTTCGAGGTGTTCAGCCCGTGGCTGTCGCCTGAGAGGGTGCCCGGCCCGACCGTCGAAGCGGCAGCAGCGGCTTTCGAGGCTGCGGGGATCGGACCCGAAGATATGGACGTCGCTCAGATCCAGGACACCGAGTCGGGAGCCGAGATCATGCACATGGCCGAGACCGGCTTGTGCAAGGACGGCGACCAGGGTGCCCTCCTCGGCTCGGGCGCTACCGAGATCGGCGGAAGGATGCCGATCAACACTGATGGGGGGTGCCTCGCAAACGGTGAACCGATCGGAGCTAGCGGTCTACGGCAGGTCTACGAGAACGTGCTGCAACTGCGAGGTGACGCCGGGGACCGCCAGGTGCCCGGCAATCCCAAGGCTGCATTTACTCACGTGTACGGTGCGCCCGGCTTGAGCGCATGCACAGTCATGACCGTCTGATGGGAAGCCAGATGACCCAGGTTGACCTAGCACTGTTACAAGATCGCCTCGACGTAGCCGACAGTATCTACCGTTACGCGTCGTGCATAGACCGCCGTGACATGGTGGGCCTGCGGAAAGTCCTCGCCGACGACATGTGGGCGAAGTACGGCAACAGTGAGCCGATGCAGGGCGGCGACACCGTCGCCGCATGGATCGACGCCGCCACGAAAGATGCCCTTTGGCAGCACCACCTGCTCAGCGTCTACCACACCGACATCGAAGGCGACCGGGCGAAAGCACTCGTTTATCACACGTCCTACCAGGTCTTTCGCGACGACCCCGACACCGTCAGGGTGCTCGTGGCCAGGTACCACAACCAGTTGACGCGCTCGCCGGCGTGCTGGCAGATAAGCGGGTTGGTCTTCGAGATCCTCTGGGCCGAGAGGCGGTCCGATCCTCACGGGTCGCTCGCGGCCGTCGGTGGCCGCGGGCCTTTGGAGATACCAGCTTGAAGCCTGCTGTATTCGCCTACCACGCTCCTGCGAGCGTGGAGGAGGCGCTCGACCTGCTCCGCGAGCTCGGCGACGACGCCAAGGTGCTCGCCGGAGGCCAGAGTCTCGTGCCGATGCTTTCGATGCGCCTGAGCGTCTTCCCGCATCTGATCGACGTCGGGAACCTTGGCGAGCTCGACGGTATCCGGATCGACGAAGAGCGGGTGACGGTCGGGGCGATCACGTGTGATTCGCTCGTCGAGCGCGACGCCGGTGTGGCTGACGCAGCGCCCCTTCTCAGCCGGGTCACCCCCTACATAGGTCACCTGGCGATCAGGAACCGGGGGACCCTCGGTGGGTCGATAGCGCACGCCGACCCGGCGGGCGAGTACCCGGCGGCAGCTCTTGCTTTGGACGCCGAGATGGTTGTCCGCTCGGCGGGCTCGCAGCGTCGGGTGGGTGCAAGCGAATTCTTCACCGGTCTGTGGTCGACGGCGCTGCTCCCCGAGGAGCTACTGGTCGAAGTGGACTTTCCCCGATGGAAAGGCCGAAGCGGTTTCGCCGTCGCCGAGCACGCACGACGCCACGGGGATTTCGCGATCGCCGGAGCGGTCGTGGGGGTGACCCTCGACGCTGATGACCGGATCGTGAGGGCTGGGATCGGGTTGTTCGGTATGGCGTCGACGCCGCTGCGAGCGAGCACAGCTGAGGCCGAAGTGATCGGGCGTACCTACACGGACTGCGACAGCGAGCAGATCGGGCATCTTTCTGTCGAGGGCCTCGACGACGTGGTCGCCGACATGTCCGGGTCGGCGCTCTACCGCCGCCAAGTCGGCGCGGCGATGGTCGCACGGGCGTGGAGCGATGCGGTCAACGAGGCGTCGAATGCCTGAAACGTCGGGCGCAACCGCCGTGACGATCGAATGCAGCGTCAACGGTACGAGCTATAGGGCGACGGTTGAGGCGCGCCTCACGCTCGCGGATTTCCTTCGGGAGCGCTGCGGCCTTACCGGGACGCATCTCGGTTGCGAGCACGGAGTGTGCGGAGCCTGCACGGTCCTCGTCGACGGGAGGGCGGTCCGGTCGTGTCTCATGTTCGCTGTCCAGGCGCAAGGCAGGGAAGTAACCACCGTCGAGGGACTTGCGGGGCCTGACGGGGCGTTGTCCGCGGTGCAACAAGCGTTCCGGTCGGAGCACGGGCTGCAGTGCGGGTTCTGCACTCCGGGTTTCGTCGTCGCCGCTACCGCATTCCTGGCGGACAACCCTGATCCCTCCGAGCGCGAGATCCGCGAGGCGATGTCAGGGAACCTTTGCCGTTGCACCGGTTACCAGGGAATCCTCAGAGCTGTCGCGGTTGCCGCGCACGCAACCGCGTCCGCGGGCCGCGAGGAGCTGAAATGAGCCCGATCGAAGCGGTTGACGCCGCCGGCGGGGCACGCTACGTCGGCCAGCGTGTCGCTCGAAGCGAGGACGCCAGGATGGTAACCGGGCACGGCACCTACGTCGACGACGTGGTGGTTCCGGGCGTGCTGCACGCAGCCTTCGTGCGCTCCGGCGTAGCCAGCGGGACCATCACCAACCTTGATGTGCAAGGCGCGTTGGCTACACCCGGGGTCCGTGCCGTCTACAGCGGAGCTGATCTCAACAAGCTGGTCGTCGAGCCGTGG
>JAKBBS010000267.1 GCA_021808425.1 Actinomycetes bacterium | reverse complement strand
CCGTCGCCGACTTAGACAACACCTCCAATACCTCCCGCTGAGCCGCAGACATTTCCAAAGCAGGACTGGGTGCTCGCATACCAATAGCCTACCACAACCACCGACTATTTACGAGACACTACACTAGTTGGAATATACATTCCACTCGAGTGCTCCCCGCCGGTGGCGCTGGCACCATGCCGGCCGCTGTATCGTTGCTCGGTCAGGAACTCGACGTCACAGTTGTGGCCGACGGTGGAAGCAAGCCACCTCAAAAGCTGAACAGTCTGGTCGAGCAAGGGATTCTCCAGTCGGCGCGCATAATCATGCTCGGCCCGATTGCTGGTATCAACGCTGCCGACATCGAGGATCTCTTTGACCCCGAGGACTACCTCACCTTGTATAACACCGCTTGCAAGACCTCCCTCACCATGGTCGACCTCGGAAACGATGATAACCGCATCCTCAGTCGCATCGAGCGGAAGGACGGAAAGTTCAACCACAACGACCCGTCGAACTGGCTGCTTGCTAACCGGGCTACCGTGACCAGAAATCTACGACCAACAACCCTCGATAGGTTCGAGAGGTTGATCCAGGCAGTCAACGCGACGCTAGCGTGAGGTCTCGCGGGCGCGGGACTAGCGCTCCGAGGCAGTGAAGGCGCCGGCACCGGAGGCCGAGTCGCATTAGGAGAAAACTAGCGGGTCGGTAAGAGAAAACGGGATTCAGCTGCACTGTCGGCTCCGATCGGATCGATGGACCGTGATGACGGACTTCCGCCTGACACAGTCGCGCAGGGTGTGACAGTCGCTCGAGAGGTCGCGGGGCGGAAGGAGAGCTCTCAGTCTGGTGGACTATGGCTAGGAGGGCAACGTTGTTCGCGCGGTCCGGATCGAGCATTTCATTGCTGGACGGGTATCCACGAGCGCGATGCGCCGGCAGGTTGTCACTCACGAACTTATACACACTCACAACGTGCCGCTTATAGTGGCAACAGATTAGGCAGGAACAAGCGGAGCGCACAACAGATGAGTGATAATCGTCGTCGACACCCGCACCGGTTGCCGTCCACTGCAGGCAGCGCGCCGCTCAGTCGCAGCCTCATATCTCAGGATCGAAACTCTAAACAGCGATGATTCTTAGTGATGGGATCGGACGACAGTTACCGCAAGTAACGCCAGTGCACCAAGCTCCGGCGTGTGACACGACCGGGGAGATACGCCGGCGTTAGCGGAGGTCACCATGTCGGACGCCGATCCAGATCAAGCCACCAACGAGTCTTTCGACCCTGAGCTGCTGAACGACGTGCTCTACGAGGCGGAAGCTATCTTGGCGACGCAGCGTGCGTTGCCGGTCTGCGAGGCGATGGCCAGAGTGGCGGGCGCTGGGGATCTGATGCAGCCGCAGCCGTTCTACGCGTCGATCGTGTGGGTCGACTTCGAAGTGATCCCCGGAGGCGGAAATAGCGGTGCGACAGTCAAATGCCGAGCCGCCTCTCATTTTGTCGCTTCCGAACTGGCCCGGGCTCGACGGCGTCCTGGGCCGCTACGTGCTCGCCGCCGCCGGACCGCAGCTACTTTTAGTCAGATGGTATGACGAGCAGATAGACGGCCACGCCGGCCTGCTAGTAGGTATGTGCCCCGCCATCTTCGACCCCTTACCGTATATCGACGTCGTAACATGCAGCGACGCGTATGACCTAGCCGACAAATGGCCCACCCGGCTAAGGGTGATCAGCACCACGATCCGGTAAGCGCTTCACCGACGTGGAGAGATGACGCCCCCGCTCTGACGTCGAGCTTTTACCGCTCCCCGCCGCCGTCGCAGCCGGTCGAACTACTCCAACACCAATCGTTGTGAACGGTACTCGCGCAAGGTTTCTCCTCGAAACGCGTGAATACCGGGAAGGAGTCCGACAAGAGGCTAACCTCTTGCCGCGTCATCTAGTCGTCAGCCTTCGCGACGAGTGCATCGATCTTGGCACGAGCCGCCTCGCGAAGTACGGGGTCGGTGAGTGCTTCACCTGGCACGATGCCCGCAGGTACCGGCGCGCACCACCCGTACTCGCTCATCGCGTTCCAATAGGGAGTCATCTCTGGTCCGGTGCAAGTGAGACGCAAGGCGGGGGGCCCGAACAGCCCGGTGCGGGGTTCATCGAGGGCGAGCCGGGGTACCGGGAGGCTATCGACAACTGAGAGGGTCATGTGGGCCGCTGTCATCTTGGACGGGCAACCCGGTCGGTGATGAATGCGTTCAGCACTGCCAGCGTGGGCATGTAGGCCCTGTGTTCCTCCGGAGGGAATAAGCGCCTTGGTACGGAGTGCCCGCAGACCACGTCGGGTGCGATGAGCGCAGCGGTTAGGCTGCGACGATCTCTGGGGCTTGCGGCGTCCATGAAGCCGATCCGGTAGTGGCTCGTCCGGTCCCCGACCTTGGTTAGGACGTTCGTCCGCGCGACGTACCACTGGGGGGTGATGGCCTTCTTCGGGTCGCCGGAGAGTCGTTCTTGCCACACCGCGTTTGGTGACGTGGCCGGACACGTACGGCGTACTGAAGTGGACCCGGAAACGGGATCGACTAAGTGATGGCGGTCTATCTGTTTACCGACGCTGACTTTTGTCTGCACGACACGTGCGCCGCGGTTCGCTGGTCATATACGAGGAGGCTGCGGAGTTCTGGCGAAGCTTTCGACGGGAGGTTGAGGTCCCTGAACGGTTCCCGGCGCCAAGTGCGGGGTCGACCAGCTTCCAGCGGAATGGAGCCGTTAAGTCGCCGCTGTCATGCTGACGGGATGCGAACTAACGGCTTCCGGCGTTTCGCCATAGTCAGCGAAGTCGGCGTGGTAGAGCAGAAGCGTTGCCGCGTCTACCTCACCGACACTTTTTCACCGGGTAGGTTCCGGCAAGCGAGCTTTCCGAGCTGCGTCGCTTGCGTTCTACCGCGGGCTCGTGGTGGAAGAATTTATGCCTCGATGCCTGAAGTGGTTCTAGACCAAGAGGTAGCTGCCAACGCAGTCGGCGGCGACATCGGCCGCCTGTAGTCTGCCGCCCGGAATTATTGCGCGTCGCCGGGCGGTGAGCCCACGGGAGCATTTTCGCCACCCGGATTGGAAGACCCTGGGCGAAGGTCGAATCGACCGACCCACTCCGTGCTGGAGTGAGGCCGCTTACCGCCCGGAACCCGGGCCTAATCGACGCCGTCGTGGCTTCGCATGAGATCCGGCTCTTACCGGCCGGCGCGGCGATCGTGCTGCCAGGTAGTCCCTATGGAGAACTCCCAGCGCGACTGCGCGCTGGGGACTCGCTCACCTGGGCGTATCCGCTCACCCGTTCGTATCCGCTCACCCGTTCGTATCCGCTCACCGCCCTGCACGGACCCGTTGTCGCCTTGGAGGCGAACGGACACACGGTCACCGACCTTTGCTGTTAGCGACCGGTGAAGAGGTGAACTCGGGAGACACCCACTTAGCAGCACTTGGGCGCCTCGACCGGCTCCCCTGGACTGACGGAAATGTTCTTTGGCGCTAACACGGTCGTTCCTTCGGGCGTGGAGGGGACATTCTGCGTCGTCCTGTGTGCCGTTTGATATGCGAACGACCTTCGGTGGCGAAGGGGCATCCCAGTAGGTTCGCCTCGACCGTCCCCAAACCTCACGGGTGCCCCTGACCCTGATCGCCGGGACCGGGAGACAGGGGTCGCGCTCAATTGATGGTGCCGGCAGGTACCACCCACTCGCACTGCTGGCCTGTCACCTTGGCGATCAAGTCGAAGTCCGAGTCGTAGTGAAGCAAGACAAGTCGCTGCTGCTCTCCTGCGGCGGCTATGAGCAAGTCGGGCACCTTGCGACCCCTTTGGCTTCGGGAGGCGAGGAGACGCTGCACTTGCCGGGCGCGCTGAATGTGCTCCGCGGTCGTTTCGACCAGATGGAACACCGAGAGGTCGGCCATATCCTGGTCCCATTCGCGAGCGTTGCGGCTCCCATAGCCGACTTCGAGGTCGGTGATCCCGGCCCGGCCTACCCGGCCGGCTTCGGTGAGCGGGTCGATCACCGCCCGCACTGTCGGTTCGCTCAGGCGGCCGATCACGCTGGTGTCGACGAGGTGGGTTAGCGCCACGCTTCCTCACGAGGCGGTAGCTGCCGTCGGCCCAGACGCTCGAGGGCCTCACGGACCCGGGAGTCTCTGCCCGCACCGACCCTTGTCAAGGCCTCGTTGACCGTCTCCTTCATATTCGCGGTCCCCAACTCAGCCTGGGCCGACGCAAGAGCCTTCTCGTCAATGTCCACTAGGTGCTTCGACATGCCCTTAGTATATACGCGATCTGGGTCGTATATCTAGGTTCACGTGTTCGAGTCGACAGGGACCTGGTGCAGGTCCAATCCCCCAAGATCGGCTCTCAGCGTCCCAGAACTCCGCATCCCGAGCGTCACCAACGCC
>JAKBBS010000266.1 GCA_021808425.1 Actinomycetes bacterium | reverse complement strand
ATGGACGTCGCTCAGATCCAGGACACCGAGTCGGGAGCCGAGATCATGCACATGGCCGAGACCGGCTTGTGCAAGGACGGCGACCAGGGTGCCCTCCTCGGCTCGGGCGCTACCGAGATCGGCGGAAAGATGCCGATCAACACCGATGGGGGGTGCCTCGCAAACGGTGAACCGATCGGAGCAAGCGGTCTGCGGCAGGTCTACGAGAACGTGCTGCAACTGCGAGGTGACGCCGGGGACCGCCAGGTGCCGGGGAATCCCAAGGCTGCATTTACTCACGTGTACGGTGCGCCTGGCTTGAGCGCATGCACAGTCATGACCGTCTGAGAGGAAGCCAGATGACCCAGGTTGACGTAGCACTGTTACAAGATCGCCTCGACGTAGCCGACAGTATCTACCGTTACGCGTCGTGCATAGACCGCCGTGACATCGTGGGCCTGCGGAAAGTTCTCGCCGACGACATGTGGGCGAAGTACGGTAACAGTGAACCGATGCAGGGCGGCGACACCGTCGCCGCATGGATCGACGCCGCCACGAAAGACGCCCTTTGGCAGCACCACCTGCTCAGCGTCTACCACACCGACGTCGAAGGCGACCGGGCGAAAGCGCTCGTTTATCACACGTCCTACCAGGTCTTTCGCGACGACCCTGACAGCGTCAGGGTGCTCGTGGCCAGGTACCACAACGAGTTGACGCGCTCGACGGCGTGCTGGCAGATAAGCAGGTTGGTCTTCGAGATCCTCTGGGCCGAGAGGCGGTCCGATCCCCACGGGTCGCTCGCGGCCGTCGGCGGCCGCGGGCCTTTGGAGATACCCGCTTGAAGCCTGCCGTATTCGCCTACCACGCTCCTGCGAGCGTGGAAGAGGCGCTCGGCCTGCTCCGCGAGCTCGGCGACGACGCCAAGGTGCTCGCCGGAGGCCAGAGTCTCGTCCCGATGCTGTCGATGCGCCTGAGCGTCTTCCCACATCTGATCGACGTCGGGAACATCGGCGAGCTCGCCGGTATCCGGATCGACGAAGAGCGGGTGACGGTCGGGGCGATCACGTGTGATTCGCGCGTCGAACGCGACGCCGGTGTGGCTGACGCAGCGCCCCTTCTCAGCCGGGTCACCCCCTACATAGGCCACCTGGCGATCAGGAACCGCGGCACGCTCGGTGGGTCGATAGCACACGCCGACCCGGCCGGCGAGTACCCGGCGGCCGCTCTCGCTTTGGACGCCGAGATGGTGGTCCGCTCGGCGGGCTCGCAGCGTCGGGTGGGTGCAAGCGAATTCTTCACCGGTCTGTGGTCGACGGCGCTGCTCCCCGAGGAGTTGCTGGTCGAAGTGGACTTTCCCCGATGGAAAGGCCGAAGCGGTTTCGCCGTCGCCGAGCATGCACGACGCCACGGGGATTTCGCGATCGCCGGAGCGGTCGTGGGGGTGACCCTCGACGACGACGAGCGCATCGTGAGGGCCGGGATCGGGTTGTTCGGTATGGCCTCGACGCCGCTGCGAGCGAGCACCGCGGAAGCCGAATTGGTCGGACGTCCCTACACGGACTGCGACAGCGAGCAGATCGGTCATCTGGCGGTCGAAGGCCTCGACGACGTGGTCGCCGACACGTCCGGGTCGGCGCAGTACCGCCGCCAAGTCGCCGCGGCGATGGTCGCTCGGGCGTGGAGCGAGGCGGTCAAGGAGGCGTCGAATGCCTGAAGCGTCGGGCGTTACCACCGTGGCGATCCAGTGCAGCGTCAACGGCGCGCGATACACGGCCACGGTCGAGGCGCGCCTCACGCTCGCGGATTTCCTTCGGGAGCGCTGCGGCCTTACCGGGACGCATCTCGGTTGCGAGCACGGAGTGTGCGGAGCCTGCACGGTGCTCGTCGACGGGAGAGCAGTTCGGTCGTGTCTCATGTTCGCCGTCCAGGCGCAAGGCAGGGAGGTAACCACCGTCGAGGGACTGGCAGGGCCCGGCGGGGCGCTCAACGCGGTCCAAGAAGCGTTCCGCTCGGAGCACGGGCTGCAATGCGGGTTCTGCACTCCGGGCTTCGTCGTTGCCGCTACCGCCTTCCTGGCGGACAACCCCGATCCCTCGGAGGCGGAGATCCGCGAGGCGATGTCAGGGAACCTTTGCCGTTGCACCGGTTACCAGGGAATCCTCAGAGCTGTCGCGGTTGCCGCAGCCGCGGGCCGCGAGGAGCTGAAATGAGCCCGATCGAAGCGGTTGACGCCGCCGGCGGGGCACGCTACGTCGGCCAGCGTGTCGCTCGAAGCGAGGACGCCCGGATGGTGACCGGGCACGGCACATATGTCGACGACGTGGTGGTGCCGGGCGTGCTGCACGCAGCCTTCGTGCGCTCGGGCGTAGCCAGCGGGACCATCACCAACCTTGATGTGCAGGGCGCGCTCGCTACACCCGGGGTCCGTGCCGTCTATAGCGGCGCGGATCTCAACAAGCTGGTGGTCGAGCCGTGGCTGGATTACGAGGGTCCGCTCGGCGCGGGCCCTGCGAGACCCTTCCGGGTCCTCGCCGAAGGCGACGTCCGCTTCGCCGGGGAAGCTATCGCCATGGTGATCGCCGACTCGCGCTACGCAGCCGAGGACGGCGCAGAGGCGGTGATCGTCGACGTCGAAGCGCGCCGGGCCGTTGTAAGGATGGCCGATGCTCTCCTCGACAGTGCGCCTGTGGTGCATCCTGAACGGAGCGGGAACCTGGCCGGCGAGATAGCGCCTCCGCCCGACGCCGAGCTGGACGCCATATTCGCGGCGGCTGCGCACGTGGTGACCGAGACGTTCAGCCAGCACCGCTACGCGTGCGTGCCGATGGAGACCAGGGGCATCGTCGCCTCCTGGGACCCCTACAAGGAGCACCTGTCGGTTCACGCGTCGACTCAGGGGCCGCATGGGGTGCGCACCCAGATCGCGCGGGTCATGGGTATAGGCGACCACCAGGTCAGAGTGGTCATGCCCGACGTCGGCGGCGGGTTCGGGCAGAAGATGTTCCTCGTACCCGAGGAGATAGCCGTGCCGCTGGCGGCGAGACTGCTCGGACGCCCGGTCAAATGGATCGAGGACCGCCGGGAGAACCTGATGTCGGGCCAACACGCCCGCGAGGACGAGGTGACCGTCAGCTTCGCGCTCGACGGCGACGGACTGATACTCGGGGCGAAGGCCGACTTCTTGGAGAACGTGGGGTCGTTCCCGGCTGGTGGATCGAGCTCTATACGCTTCTCGTCGATGGTCTTCCCCGGCCCGTACCGGATCCCGCGCTACCGGGCGACGGCCCGGGCCGTGTTCACCAACACGAACGGCCGCTGCTCGTACCGGGGGCCTTGGATGGTCGAAACGGTCGCGCGTGAGCAGATGATGGACCGCGTGGCGGCAAAGCTGGGTCTCGACCCGCTCGAAGTGCGCCGCCGTAACGTGATCGTCGGAGGCGACCTTCCTTACAAGACGGCTGCCGGTCTTACCTATGATCAGATCTCGGCTGCAGAGACTCTGGAGCAGGCCGCTTCGATCGCAGGCTACGACGCCTTCCGTTCGGAGCAGGCCGCGAAGCGAGCGGCGGGCCGGCTCGTCGGCATCGGGATGAGCCTCTTTACCGAGCCCTCCGGGATAGCCGCCGGGACTTTGTCTACGGAAGCAGCGACGGTAAGGATCGGCTTCAACGGCCACGTCGAGGTCGTCACGTCCTCAGCCAGTCACGGCCAGAGCCTCGAGACCACGATCGCGCAAGTCGTCGCCGACGAGCTCGGCGTGGACATGGCCGACATAACAGTCTCCCAGGGAGACACCGCTGCCACTCCTTACGGGCCGGGCACCGGCGGGAGCCGGAGCGCTGTCCTGTCGAGCGGGGCGGCACGCGAGGCCTCCCAGGCGATGCGGGCGAAGTTGCTCCGAATCGCGGCGCACCGCCTCGAAGCAGCGGAGGAGGACCTGCAGATCGTCGACGGCACCGTTTCGGTAGCTGGCACTCCGAGCGCCAGCGTAGGTTTCGCCGAGATCGCACGTTTGGCCTACAGCGCGCCGGATGCACTGCCTGAAGGCGAGGAGCCCGGACTGCAGACGCACGTGCGCTACCGTCCGTCGTCTCCTTTTACCTGGTCCAACGCGTGCCACGTATGTACCTGCGAGATCGACGGCCAGACCGGTAGGGTCACTCTCGACCGTTACGTGGTGAGCGAGGACTGCGGCCTCATGATCAACCCGAACGTCGTGGAAGGCCAGATCGCGGGCGGTGTCGTCCAAGGGATTGGAGGAGTGCTCTACGAGCAGATGCCCTACGACGAGGACGGCAATCCGCTTGCAACGACGTTCGTCGACTACCTGCTTCCCACCACCACCGAAGTTCCGCTGATCGAGTACGGCCATATCGAGACACCGGCGCGGACCAACAAAGGCGGCCACAAAGGACTGGGCGAGGGCGGCGCCATCGGGTCGCCACCTAGATCGGAA
>JAKBBS010000265.1 GCA_021808425.1 Actinomycetes bacterium | reverse complement strand
GAAGGCGTCGGGGAGCCTTCAGCGAGGACGGTGGCCGGTCCAAGGCGCCGATGGTGGTTCGCCCCCTTTGATTCCGCCGGTCAAGTCCTCATAGGCATCGTCGTGGCAGAAGAGGAGACAGACCTCGGTATCGCTGTTATTCCGGGTCAGGGAAGCTCGCCTTCCCCAGGTGCAATCAACGACGAGGCCCCAGCTCTGGGCGGTACCCCGGGTCTCTTGGACGGTATGGACGCGGTCATAGGTGTACTCGCGCGCCTGGCCAGGAACATACGTGACAGCTAGACTGTCAATCTCGTCGATTGAGTAGCTCTTCGCTTGGGGGTCGTCATGGACAAGTCATCGAAGCCGGCATCCAAGCACACCGCTGCTGTGACATCGCAGCATCCAGAGATCCAGGGTTTCGGCGACTTCGAGCGGGCCACACGTGGCCTCGTCGCCCAGCACCCGACAGGAGTCATCGAGGCTTACGGAGTCGTCGTAGTCGACATAAACCGCTACTCCTTTATCGAAGCGGGAAAACCCAACCCCGATACCGTGCATCCGGCGTTGTGGAGACAGGCACAGTTGAATGCGATACACGGCCTGTTCGAGGTCGCACCGGGAGTATGGCAAGCCCGAGGCTACGACATTTCGAACATCACTTTCATTGAAGGTGACACCGGCTGGATAATCATCGATCCGCTGACGGTCGCACCTACAGCGAGAGCCTGCCTAGACCTTGCAAACAGCAGCCTGGGCCACCGTCGGGTGAGCGCGGTCATCTACACGCACTCTCACACGGACCATTTCGGCGGCGTGCTCGGAGTCGTCACTGCCGAGCAGGTAGCAGCGGGCAAGTGCAGGGTGATAGCCCCCGAAGGATTCCTTGCTGAGACTGTTGGCGAGAACGTCGTCGCCGGACCGGCGATGCTGCGTCGGGCAGCGTTTCAGTTCGGTCCACTCCTTCCCGCCGGTGAGCGCGGTCACGTCGACTGTGGCCTCGGCAAGGCTATCCCGTTCTTCCAGTCGGGTTTGCTAGCTCCGACCGAGTCGGTGCACGAGACCGGTCAGGAACTCGTGGTGGATGGGGTCAGGATCGTCTTCCAGCTAACGCCGGGCACGGAAGCTCCCGCCGAGATGAACTTCTATTTTCCCGAAAGAAAATGGTTGTGCACGGCGGAGAACTGCACGGCCACGATGCACAACCTCGTCCCGATACGCGGCGCCCTCGTACGGGACGCCCTTGCGTGGTCGAAGTACATCGCCGAGACGGTAGAGATGTTCGGCGCACACGTCGAAGTACAGTTCGCCTCCCACAACTGGCCCACCTGGGGCAATCATGAGATCAACGCTTACCTGACCCTGCAGCGCGACCTCTACCGGTGGATGCACGATCAGACGATGCGTTACGCCAATCACGGCCTTACAGCCACAGAGATAGCAGAGCGGCTCCGGCTTCCAGACGAGTTCTCCAAGGTGGCGCATACGATCGGCTACTACGGGGATCTCGTCCACAACGTCAAAGCGGTCTACCAGCGATACCTGAGCTGGTACGACGGGAACCCCGCGCGGCTATGGACGCTGCCCCCTGTAGAGGCGGCGAAACGTTATGTCCGTTTGGCCGGCGGCCCGGACCAGCTGCTCGAAAAAGCGCGGGAAGCCTTCGACGCAGGCGACTATCGCTGGGTAGCGGAGCTTGTCGGCCACCTCGTTTTCGCTGAGCCGTCTGACGAGCGTGCCCGCGAGTTGCAGGCCGACGCGTTCGAGCAGCTCGGTTACCAGTCCCAATCTGCCACTTTCCGCAACGCCTTTCTATATGGTGCCCAGGAGTTGCGTTTCGGGACGCCTCCCCCTCAGCGGACGCCTGTCGGACGATTCTTGGAGGCCACGACGATCGAACAGATCGTCGATTCGATGGCGGTCCGGCTCAAGGACGAGGAAGTGGCAGGACTGGGGGTGACCGTACGTCTCGTCCTCACCGACCGAGACGAACAGTGGACCGTTCGGCTGTCGAACAGGACTTTGAGCGCCACCGCGGGTGAGGGCGACGCGGTAGCGGACGCGACATTGACTTTGTCCGCCGGGGCGTTGTTGGCGCTGTTGGATGGCAGTGCGAGCGTCGACGATCTTCTCGGTGACGGCACTGTTTCTTTGTCCGGGAGTGCAGGCGCTGCCGAGGCGGTGTTCGGTCACCTCGACTTCTTCCAGACCTTCTTCCCTGTGGTCACGCCCTAGAAAGCGTTTTTGCTCAACGGCCGTGGTCGGTGACGTCGGCCAGGAACTCGTATTGCGGATTTATCATCCCGATTGACCCGCGAACGTTTGCGACCGTGCCGTCGACAACTATGCGCGAGCCTGTCGTCAACCCGGCTATCTGGCGGCGACCGAGGAACGCGATTGTCAGGTTTCCGTGGTCGTCGCTGAGCTGCACCTCCAAAGATGCCGTCTCGCCCCAGGGTTGAACAGTCACCTTCCGGACCCTCCCGGCGACCTTGGCCTTCTGGCGGACTTTCAGCTGCGAGATTGGGACGATCCCGTCGGCGCTCGGCGCGCTTCGCTCGTCGAGCGCGGCCTCGAAGCGCTGCGAGTCGGATAGCGGTCCCTGCGATGCCGACGGCTTTTTCGGTTTCGCAATGCGGGCGCGCTCGCGCAGTTCTCCGCGCACGTCGAAAGGCACGATGGTGGCGTTGACGTGCTCGACCCTGCTGATGGAGGTGGCGATACGCTCACCGACCGAGTCGTGCAGCACCCTCCGCAGACCGTAACCGTAGGACCGGCGCGGCATGAGCACACTCACCTCGGTCCTGCCGTCCGTCGCAGCGGAGACCAACTCGACCGCCGCGCGATCGACCCGGCGGTCCGGGCAGTCGATGAACTGGAGTGGCAGCCGGCCGAGGCCGAGGCGGACCCAGCGGTCCTCGATGCTCTTGGCTCGCTTCGAGTCGAGGACGAAATGAACCGCCGTCAACTCGTCCACCGACATGCTGCGGGCGTATTGGATGGCTCTGGCAGTGGCGAGATCGAGGCTGTCGACGAAGACGAAAGCGATGTGGCGCGGCAGCGGCTTCGCAGTGACCGCCTGCTCGGCTGCGCCGTCGCCTAGAACCTGGGCCTCTGCAACGTAGAGGCGGTGCGTCCGGATCAGGGCGTACATCAGCACGGGGAACAGGACCACCACAGCCCAAGCTCCCTGCGTGAACTTGGTGACGGCGAAGATGATCACGACGGCGAACGACAGCACACCCGCCGAACCGTTGATCACCAGCTTCCGGCGCCAACCCTGCTCCTTGTTCGTTATGTGGTGCTTCGACATGCCGAAGCCGGCCATGGTGAACCCGGTGAACACGCCTATCGCGTAGAGGCTCACCAGGGCGTCCACCTGCGCCCGTGTGATGAGCAAGAGGATCACAGCAACGACAGCCAGGAACACGATGCCGTTCGAGAACACCAGCCGGTGGCCGCGCTTGGTGAAAGGGCGGGGCATGAAGCGGTCCTCGGCGACGAAGTTGGCTAGGAACGGAAACCCGTTGAAGCTCGTATTGGCCCCGGTCCAAAGTATGAGCAGCGTAGCGAGCTGCACCATGTAGAAGCCGATGTGGCCGAGGAGGCTGTTCCCGAAGGCCTCCTTCGCTATCTGCGAAAGTACCGTTGGGCTCCCGACGTTGTAGGGGATCGCCTTGGTGAAGTGAGCCAGGACGGACACCCCGAGCACGAGGGTTCCGAGGGTGAGGCTCATGATTACGAGCACCCGCCGGGCGTTGCGGCCTTCCGGCGCCTTGAACGCGGAGACGCTGTTGGAGATCGCTTCGAGCCCGGTCAAAGAGGAGCCGCCGTTCGCGAACGCCCTGAGCAGGATGAAGACCGAAACCCCTTCGAGTATCCCGGGGCCTTTGTGGCCGATCGAGTAGTGGCCGGCGTGGTAGGCGACGACGCCGAGATGCCCCGTGGCCTCTTTGGCGAGACCGAACGCTATGACGAGGATCATCGCGAAAATGAAGAAGTATGTCGGGAACGCGAAACTCTTTCCAGCCTCCCGGATCCCACGCAGGTTTCCGAAGAGGAGCAGAAGGACTATCCCCACCGATATTGCTGTCTCGATCGGCTTGGTCGCCAAAGACGGTATGGCCGACGTCAAGGCGGTAGTGCCGGCTGCCGACTGGACCGCAACGGTGAGCGTGTAGTCGATCAGCAGAGCGACGGCGGCGAACTGCGCGACGTAGATACCGAAGTTCTCCCTCGCCACCACGTAGGAGCCGCCGGCTTTTGTGTAAACCATCACCACTTCGCGGTATGACAATGTCACGACAGTGAGAATGACCAGGATCGCAGCAGTAACAGGCAGAAGCAACGAGAAGGCGGCCGCCCCGGCGGCGGGGACGAGCACGGTCAGCATCTCCTCGGTGCCGTACGCGGACGACGAGATCATGTCGCAGGTGAGGACACCCATCGCGACCGGCTTGCT
>JAKBBS010000264.1 GCA_021808425.1 Actinomycetes bacterium | reverse complement strand
TTCTCCCCCCTCCGGCCCCGCTTCACGCTTCGGCGCGAATGCCTGGCTCGTCGACGACATGTACGAGCAGTATCGCAGGGACCCGGCATCTGTGAGCGATTCCTGGAAGGAGTTCTTCCAGGATTACCGGCCAGGGGGTGTCAACCTCTCCAGGCCCGCAAGTCCCGAGCCGGCGGCATCGCCCGCGAGCCCCGCAGCCGCGGCCACCGCGGATCGGGCGCACGACGCCAACCGCGTAGGCCTTATGGACCCGGCGGCTAGTTCTGCGCGACCCGGTTCCGGCGGCGGCGCGAACGGCCTCGCGGCTGGTTCAAGCGAGGATCCACCGAGCCCGCTTCGAGGCGCTGCGCTGCGCGTCGCTGCGAACATGACCGCAAGCCTTGGCGTTCCCACAGCGACGAGCTTCCGGGTTGTCCCCGCACGGCTCTTGGAAGTCAACCGCCGCATGCTCAACAACCAGCTTTCGCGCACCGGCGCCGCTGGCAAGATCAGCTTCACCCACCTGATCGCCTTCGCAGTGCTGCGCGCCCTGTCCGCAGTGCCGGCGCTCAACTCCAGTTTTGTCGAGCCGGACAGCGACGACCCCAAGGCGACACCGTCGGTGAGACACCACCATCACATCGGCCTTGGTATCGCAGTAGACGTGGAAAAATCGGACGGGTCGCGCACCTTGATGGTCCCGGTGATAAAGGCCGCCGACGAGCTGGACTTCAGGGCCTTCTGGTCAGCCTACGAGGACCTGATCCGCAAGGTGCGCTCCAACAAGATCGGCGCCGACGACCTCGCTGGGGCGACCGTGTCAGTGACAAACCCCGGCACCATCGGGACAGTTCAGTCCGTTCCGAGACTGATGCCGGGCCAGGGTGCGATCGTCGGTGTCGGCTCGATCGACTACCCAGCGGAGTGGCAGGCCGCCGACCCGCGCGTCCTGGCCGAGCTCGGGGTCTCCAAAGTCGTCACGCTGACCAGCACATACGACCACCGGATCATCCAGGGCGCCGAGTCCGGCTTGTTCCTCCAGAAAGCCCACCGGTTGCTGATCGGTGGCGACGGCTTCTACGAGGACATCTTCAAGTCGATGGGCGTCCCCTACGAGCCGGTCCCGTTCGGTAGCGACGTCAACGACCTCGCGGAGACGGCGGAGCTGCGCCAGCGCAAGCAGGTCCAGGTCGACAACCTCATCCACCTCTACCGCGTACGCGGCCACCTGATCGCCCATCTGGATCCCCTCGACTGGAAGGATCCCCAGATGCACCCCGAACTCGACCCGGCGACGCACGGCCTGTCGCTTTGGGACCTCGATCGGGAGTTCTTCACGAACGGCTTGGCGGGCAAGGACAAGATGCGCCTCGGCGACATCCTCGGCGTGCTGCGCGACGCCTACTGCCGGACGGTCGGCGTCGAGTACATGCACATCCAGGACCCTGAGCAGAAACGTTGGATCCAGGAGCGCTTCGAGGGTGTGCCGACCTCGCTCGACATCGACGAGCAGCGCTGGATCCTCGACCGGCTCAACGCCGCCGAGGCTCTCGAACAGTTCCTCAACACCAAGTACATCGGCCAGAAACGCTTCGGCCTCGAAGGAGGCGAGGCGGCGATCCCCCTGGTAGACGCAGTCATCGACGAAGCCGCCCAGGACGGCGTCTCGCAGGTAGTCCTCGGTATGGCGCACCGCGGCCGGCTGAACGTGCTCATCAACATCGTCGGCAAGAGCTACGGGGACCTCTTCGAGGAGTTCGAAGGCAACATCGACCCTGGCAGCGTCCAGGGCTCCGGCGACGTCAAATACCACAAGGGCTTCCGGGGGAAGTTTACGGGCCGGTCAGGTGTGACGGTCGACGTGATCCTCGCATCCAACCCGTCGCACCTCGAGGCCGTCGACCCGGTCGTCGAGGGGATTGCGCGAGCCTGCCAGGATCAGCTCGGGGTGACCACCGAACGGCCGGTGCTCGCGCTTTTGATGCACGGCGACGCGGCTTTCGCCGGCCAGGGCGTCGTCGCTGAGACGCTCAACATGTCGGCGCTTCCCGGATACGAGACCGGCGGCACGGTGCACGTCGTGATCAACAACCAGCTCGGCTTCACGACCAACCCCGACGCGGCGCGCTCGTCTGTGTACGCCACCGACGTGGCGAGGATGATCCAGGCGCCGATCTTCCACGTAAACGGCGACGACCCCGAGGCGTGCGTGCGCGTCGGGCGGCTCGCGTTTGCTTTCCGCCAGCGTTTCCACAAAGACGTCGTCATCGACATGGTCTGCTACCGCCGCTACGGCCACAACGAGCAGGACGACCCGTCGCTCACGCAGCCGCTCCTCTACCAGCTGATCAAGGATCACCGAAGCGTCCGCAAGCTCTACACGGAGTCCCTCGTGCGTAGAGGCGACATCGACATGGCGGAGGCCGAGCGTGCTCTGGCGGACTTCTCGTCGCGCCTGCAGTCCGCCCTTGACGAGACCCGAGCGACCGCGCCGGCGAAGCCGACCCATGTGCCGCCGGCTCCGGGCGCGGCACCGGTGCTCCCGCCCGTCGAGAGCGGCGTCTCCAGGGAGAAACTAGACCAAGTGGTCCAGGCGCTGTCGACATTCCCCGAGGGCTTCACGGTCCACCCGAAGCTGGTTCGCATCTTCGATACCCGGGCGAAGCTGTGGGCGTCGGGCGAGGCGGACTGGGCGCTCGGTGAGGCGCTCGCATACGGCACGCTCGTCTTGGATGGCCGCGACGTTCGTCTGGCGGGACAGGACAGCCGGCGTGGCACTTTCGGACACCGCAATGCTGCAGTCGTCGACTATCGCAGCGGTGCAGAGTATGTCCCGCTCGCAGCGCTCGGGCCCGGGCGTTTCAGCGTTTACGACTCGCTTTTGTCAGAGTACGCGGCGATAGGCTTCGAATACGGATACTCGCTCGTCGCTCGCGACGGCCTCGTCGCATGGGAAGCTCAGTTCGGTGACTTCGTCAATGGCGGCCAGATCATCATCGACCAGTTCCTCGCCGCGGCGGAGATCAAGTGGGGACAGAAGTCCGGTCTGACGCTGCTATTGCCACATGGCTACGAGGGACAGGGGGCGGAGCACTCCTCGGCGAGGATCGAGCGTTTCTTGGACCTCTGCGCGGAGGACAACATACAGGTCGTCAACGCAACCACCGCCTCGCAGTTGTTCCATCTGCTTCGCAGGCAGGTTCTCCGAAGCGCTCTGAAGCCGCTCGTTCTTTTCACCCCGAAGCGCTACCTGCGCGGCCGCGAGGCCTACAGCCCTATCCACGAGTTCACGTCCGGGCATTTCCGTGAGGTCCTCGACGACCCACGCTTCGCCGCGAGGTCGGCCGGCGTGGCGGCAACGGAGCTTGATCGTTCGCAGGTGCGCAGGGTCGTGCTCGCCAGCGGGAAAGTGTCACTCGACTTGCTCGGATCAGTCGAAGCGGCTGGACGCCGGGATGTGGCGGTCGTGAGGGTAGAGCAGCTGCACCCGTGGCCGGGCGACCAACTGTCAGCGTTGGTGGCCTCATACGAAGGCGCCCGGGATGTCGTCTGGCTTCAGGAGGAGCCGGCGAACATGGGCGCAGCGAATTACGTCCGCGACCGCCTCCAGGACGCTTTTGGCGCAACCTATGCCACATCGAGGATAAGTCGGGTGGCTTCAGGGTCACCGGCGACAGGCAGCCACGCCATGCACGACCTCGAACAGGAGGACCTCTTGGAGCGTGCTGCGGGCGAGCGTGTCTGAACGCCGGCGTTCGTGCTAGCGCAACGGGAAACCGACGAGAACTTCGAGTTCTGCTATCGCAGTGTCGGGGTCGGTAACTTTGATCGTGGACATTCCCATTGCGCGCGCAGGTTTCAGGTTGACCCCCAGGTCGTCGAGGAAGACGGCTTCGCTCGCCTCGACCCCGATTTGCTCGCAGGCCATCTGGTAAAAGGCGACCTCCGGCTTGCGTACGCCGACCTTCGAAGACTCGATTATCACGTCGAAATGTTCCTTGACGGAGCTTGTGGTCGTGGAGTCGAAGCCGCCGAAGTTGTTGGTGAGCAGGCCGGTGCGCAGCCGTTCGTGGCATCGACGCACCGCCTCGACCATCTCCGGGCGGATCTGGCCGTTCAAAGCGTCGAGGACCTCGCGGGCGTCCAGCCGGCCGCCGGCGGCTTCGGCTTCTTCTTCGAAGACGACGCCGAACTCTTCGAGCGAGACTTCGCCGCGCTCCAGTCGGGCCCACGCGTTGGAATCGGGATTCGTGGCGTTCAGCTTGCGGATGAACCCGGTTTCGAGGCCGCTCCGCCGCTCGTATGCGGCGAACGCTTCGAACGGGCTGGCGGTGATCACGCCACCGAAATCCCACAGTACGGCCTTCACGCGATCACCGCTTGGATGGTAGCGCAACACGCTCGGCGGGCGGGATCCCCGACGAAGCGCCCGTCGGATGCTTGACTCTTGGGTGAGATGTCACGAAGGCAAGTAATAGTCGACG
>JAKBBS010000263.1 GCA_021808425.1 Actinomycetes bacterium | reverse complement strand
GATCAGCCCTACACCGGGCGTCGAGTGGCGGGTGCGCGCAATCCACGGGTAGACCTTGTGGCCGGGCAGCTGGCCGCCCTCGCCAGGCTTCGCACCCTGCGCCATCTTTATCTGGATGTCATCCGCGTTGACCAGATACTCGCTCGTGACGCCGAAGCGTCCAGAAGCGACCTGTTTGATCGCGCTGCGGCGCAGATCGCCGTTCGGGTCCGCAGTGAAACGCTCGGCGTCCTCGCCGCCTTCCCCGGTATTGGAGCGGGCGCCGATGCGGTTCATTGCAATCGCCAGGGTTTCGTGCGCTTCGGCTGAGATCGACCCGTATGACATGGCGCCGGTACTAAAGCGTTTTACAATCTCACTGACAGGTTCTACCTCGTCGATTGCGACCGGCTCGCGACCGCTGTCGGTTGCGGGGCGCAGACGAAGAAGACCGCGAAGCGTCGCTAGACGCGTCGATTGGCCGTCCACTGCGCGTGTGTAGCCTTTGAAGACGTCGTATCGAGCAGATCTCGTCGCGTGCTGAAGCAGGTGAACTGTCGTCGGGTTGAAAAGGTGGTATTCCCCCTCGCGCCGCCATTGGTACTCGCCTCCGACCTCGAGATCCCTGTGGGCCAGTTCGCTCGGCCGGTCCGGCCACGCGACATGGTGGCGGGCAAGCGACTCGGCGGCGATTTCGCCGAGTCCGATGCCTTCGATGCGGCTGACAGTCCCGTTGAAGTAGCGCTCGACGAGTTCGCTCGAAAGCCCGATAGCCTCGAAGACCTGGGCGCCCGTGTAGGAAGCGACAGTCGATATGCCCATTTTGGACATGACCTTTAGGATTCCCTTGCTGGCGGCCTTGACGTAGTTGCGCAGCGCCTGGCGGGCAGAGACGCCTGTGACGTCACCAGTGGCGACGAGCTCGCTGACGGTATCCAAAGCGAGGTATGGGTTGATGGCGGCCGCCCCGTAGCCGAGCAGCAGGGCCATGTGATGAACCTCGCGGGCCTCGCCTGTCTCGACCACCAAACCAACCCGGGTGCGGGTTTTCTCCTCGAGCAGATGGTGATGCACGGCGCTTACGAGGAGAAGTGCGGGGATCGGAGCAAGGTCAGCGCTTGGATGGCGGTCCGATAGTACGATTATGGTGGCACCGTTGCGGATGGCGTCACTGACCTTCTCGCAGATGTCGCGCAGGCTTTCCTCGAGTGCCGTTCCAGGGTCGTCTGCGTTTGCGTCGAAGAGCCCGTCTATCGCAAACGTCGACCATCCCTCGACGGTCGCGTCCTCGTCGATGTAGAGGAGCTTTGCCAGGTCCTCGTTGGTCAAGATCGGCTCCGGTATCACAATGTGGCGGCAGCTTGCCGGTTCGGGTGCCAACAGATTGCGTTCTGGGCCTATCGACGACGCTACAGAGGTGACCAGCTCCTCGCGGATCGCGTCCAACGGCGGGTTGGTTACCTGTGCGAACAGCTGTGAGAAGTAGTCGTAGAGGAGTCGCGGCCTCGCCGACAGCGCTGCGATAGGTGTGTCTGTGCCCATCGATCCGACCGGCTCGTAACCGGCGGAGCACATTGGAGCGATGATCGTGTCGAGGTCCTCGAGCGTGTAGCCGAACAGCCGTTGATGAGCGACGACAGACGAGTGCTGCGGGGTAAGCGAGAAGCGCCGCGGCAGATCCTCGAAGAAGATCTGGTTGTCCTCCAGCCAGTCCCCGTATGGATGCTGCGCCGCCAGGTCCGCTTTGATCTCCTCATCCGCGACTATTCGACCCTGCGACGTGTCCACCAGGAACATCCGGCCCGGCTGCAGGCGTCCCCGCCGCACGACTTTCGAAGCGTCGATGTCGAGAACACCGACTTCCGAGGCCATGACCACAAGTCCGTCGTCGGTAACCCAGTAACGCGATGGGCGCAGTCCGTTTCGGTCCAGCACGGCCCCGATGACCGTTCCGTCAGTGAACGCTATCGACGCGGGACCGTCCCACGGTTCCATGAGGGCAGCGTGGTAACGGTAAAAGGCCCTCCGAGCGGGGTCCATGCTCCGATGGTTCTCCCAGGCTTCGGGGATCATCATGAGGACCGAGTGCGGCAGCGAGCGGCCGCCCATGTGAAGAAGCTCCAAGACCTCGTCGAAGCTCGCGGAGTCGCTTGCACCCGGCGTGATTATCGGGAAGATATCGTCGAGATCGCCGGGGATCAGGTCGCTTTGAAGAAGGGCTTCACGGGCGCGCATCCAGTTACGGTTGCCTGCGAGAGTGTTGATCTCGCCGTTGTGCGCGACATACCGGTACGGATGCGCAAGGGGCCAGCTCGGGAACGTGTTGGTCGAGAAGCGACTATGCACGAGCGCAAGCGCCGTCTCGACGCGATGGTCAGACAGGTCAGGAAAAAACGGCCGGACCTGCGGGGCTGTAAGCATGCCCTTGTAGACGATTGTTCGACACGACAGGGACGGGAAATAGACTTCGGGAATCCGACGCTCGACCGTCTTTCGCAACACGAAGGCCTTGCGCTCAAGTCTAAGGCCGCTCGCCAAAGCATCGAGGCTGCCCTCTGAGTCAGCGTCCAGGTCGGCCTCCGCCTCTGCGACGAAAACCTGCCGCATCTCCGGCATGACGGACCTCGCAGTCGGGCCGAGCACCCCGACCTCCACGGGCAGGGTACGCCATCCGAGGACTTTCAGGCCGAGCGGCTCGGCCAAGGCTGCAACCGCTTCTTGGGCCATTTCCAGTGCCCTCTGCTCCCTGGGGAGGAAAGCTATGCCGGTCGCATACTTACCCGGCTCCGGAAGTCGGAAGTCGACTACGTGACGGTAAAAAGCGTCGGGGATCTGAAGGAGCACCCCTGCACCGTCGCCCGTGTCGGCCTCGGCGCCGGATGCGCCGCGATGCTCAAGGTTGCACAGCGAGTCGAGACCCAACTCAACAATGTTGTGGCTCCGCCGGCCGAACATGTCCACGACGAACGAAACGCCGCACGCGTCGTGCTCGAAATCAGGTCGGTACAGCCCACCGGGCTGCGCAGGTGAATCCACTGGTCGTCCTTCCGGGGATCGATGTTCCTGGTCCTCGCTCGAAGGGGCGACACTGGCCCTCGTAGCTTGTCTATTTTAGCGCAAGAGTTGTGGGGAACACACGTTCCGCCGTCTTTGTCCGTTGCTGTGGCTTGGCTCGCGGCGGGGGCGCTACCATCGAGGTACCCGGGGTGCTACACCTAGGGCGCTTAGCTCAGTCGGTTAGAGCGCAGCCTTCACACGGCTGAGGTCGGGGGTTCGAGTCCCTTAGCGCCCACCAGACCAGAACCAGACCAGCTGCCCGGCAGGCTGGTGCTCAGTAGGGGGACGGCTGGTTGAAGATGACTATGAGGCTAACAATCTTGTTGTCCCGGATCGAGAAATAGCTGGACATGATCAACTCGTCGGGCAGGTTGGTCTTGTCGTAGGTGCCGTCGTAGCGGGCCCGGACGATAATATCGCCGTAGTTATCCACGATCTCGACGACGTCCATCGTCACGTGATCCCCGACGAACTCCTTGTCCATGAACTTCCAGATCGCGTCCGCGCCCCAGATCTCGCGGTGATTGTCATTGACATAGGCGTCGCCGGCGAAGGTGTTAACGATGCGGTCGGTGTCGAAAGCGTTCACCGCCGCGATGTGCTCGGCCACGACCGGCGGCAGCTCGGTGACGATTTTGGTGGGGGCAGGTGCGCTACGCATGATGCAAGTCCTTTCTCAGGAGAGAGTTGCTGTCTGGGTTCCATACTCGGGCGTCCCCCTGTGGGAGAGTCAAGACCCTGATCGCCACTTGACTTTCCCACTGGGGGAGACCCCAGACTGGTTGCCGTGACCGCGACCCTGGCCATCGGCGACTTCTCCCGGGCAACCCACATCAGCGTGAAGATGCTGCGCCACTACCACGACATCGGCCTCCTGGAACCAGCCGATGTCGACCCGGCCACCGGCTACCGCCGCTACGGGCCCGACCAGATCACCACCGCCCAGGTCATCCGCCGGTTCCGGGACCTCGACATGCCCCTCGACGACATCGCCGCCGTGCTCGAGGCCCCCGACCTCGAGACCCGCAACCGGATCATCGCCGCCCACCTGGACCGCCTGGAGACCAACCTGACCCGCGCCCAAGACGCCGTCGCATCCCTCCGCGACCTCCTCGAACATCCCGGTGCCGCTACCCCGATCCACCACCGACACCTACCGGCCACCCCGGCCGCGGCCATCACTGAGATCGTCGATCGGACCGACGCGCTGGTCTGGTACCAAGGAGCCCTCGGCGAGCTCACCGCGAGCCTCGCCGCCCAATACCTCGAGACAGCCGGCCCGGCGGGTGGGATCTTCGTCGACGACCTCTTCGCCGACGACCGTGGCGAGGCCACCATCTTTATTCCTACTGCGCACACCGTCCGGCCGATAGGCCGGGTGACTCCGCTTATCGTGCCGCGCACCGACTTGGCCGTGATCGTCCATCCCGGATCCCACCAGGGCATCGACCGC
>JAKBBS010000262.1 GCA_021808425.1 Actinomycetes bacterium | reverse complement strand
GGATCGTATAGGGGTGGACCGTTGAAACTGGCATCGATACCCGACACAGCCAAAGTTGGGAGGAAACTATGAGCGAGCGTTCTCTAAGTGGGCACACGATGAGCGGAAGCGAGCGACCGTCCCGTGCCTTCGCCAAGAACCGCACCTGCAGGGAACCCGGCTGTAACACCCAGCTGTCTATTTACAACAGCGGCAAGTTCTGCCACAGGCACGAGCCAATGGTCGTCCCTCGAACCCGAGGTCGAAAGATCGCCTGACGGTTGCCTGCCCTGTCGGCGCACGAGAGGGCAACTTCCGCTGCTCGTTGCGGCGAGGCGGGCAGACTTCTTCGTTTCGGGCGGTACGATGCCTTATGGCGAGGAGTACTGAGTGCCGGAGCTGATCGGTTGGGACACCGCTCGCAGCGTAGCGAAAAGGCTTGCTGAGCGCGGAGAGCCCCTGAGCGAATACGAGAGGCGGTCTCTCGAGGCGGACTTCGAGGAGATGACCGAGCGAGCGGAACGCTTGGTCGAGGCTGAAACGGGCCTCGTGTCTCTCGCAGGTCCTGCAAGGGCACGTGTCGCCGACCGCTCCCAGTGGGTGGACGTGAATGTGGCTTCGTTCGAGAGGCTTCTTCGGCCGGTGGCCGCGAAGCTTGCGGGGCGTATGGAGCGCGGTGGACGTCGCCTGAGGCCGGTAGGCCTGACGCGCCAGATGTCGGGAGCGGAGCTCGGGCTGATCCTCGGCTGGCTGTCCGGACGGGTGCTCGGCCAGTACGACCAGCTGCTCATCGAAGACGAAGCGCCCGAAGATCAGGACATCGTGTACTACGTCGGAACGAACGTGGTCCAAGTCGAGCGGCGCTATGGGTTCGCCCCGAGCGAGTTCCGGTTGTGGCTGGCGCTGCACGAGGTCACGCATCGGGCGCAGTTCACTGGGGTGGCGTGGCTTCGCGACCATTTTTTGGCGATGGTGGACAAGACGCTCGACGGGATAGACATCGATCCCCGACAGTTGGCCGCTTCGCTGCAACGCGCAGCGCAAAGCTTCAGATCCGGCCGTAACCCCCTCGAGGAGGGGGGCCTCCTCACGCTGCTCGCAGGACCGGAGCAGTACGAGGCGATCCTCTCGGTCGGCGCATTGATGAGCCTTCTCGAAGGTCACGGTGACGTCACGATGGACCGTGCAGGAGCCGAGCTGATCCCGAGCGCACCCCTGTTCAGTTCGACGCTTCACGCCCGGCGCAGCCAGCGTGGACTGGGAAAGGTGTTGTCGGTCGTCATAGGCCTCGACGCGAAGATGCGTCAATACCAGCAAGGGGAGGACTTCATCGCTGCGATCGAGGCAGACGGCGGCCCTGCGCTTCTGTCGAAGGTCTGGGAGGGACCGACGTGGCTTCCGGACTGGGAGGAAATTCGCAGCCCGGACCGTTGGATCACTCGGGTGCGAGCGGCGGAGCGCGCGGCTGTCGCCACTTGAGGGGGGCGGCGAGCAAGGGCTAGCCGCCGCGTTGCTGTCCCGGTGCCGTTTCCCTGAGCCGAGCGAGGGACCGGTCGCTTTAGCGGTGTCGGGAGGCCCCGACTCGACTGCCCTCATGATCCTTGCGCGATGCAGGGGTCTTAGCGGGTTCGTGGTACACGTCGATCACGGTCTGCGGGACGGTTCGGGCGAGGAGGCCCGGGTTGTCGCTGCGTCCGCGGCAGCTCTCGGCTACTCCTTCGAGTCGAGGCGGGTTACCGTCCCCGAAGGCCCTGACCTCGAAGCGCGAGCGAGGAAGGCGCGCTACGCGGTCCTCCCACCGTGCGTGCTCACCGGACACACCATGGACGACCAGGCGGAGACCGTTCTGCTAAACGTTCTTCGCGGCGCTGCGCTGGGCGGCCTTAGAGGCATGCGCTACGAGCTTCACCGGGAGGGAGGCGGGCGCGTGCTGCGGCCGCTGCTCGGCCTTCGTAGAAGCGAGACGGAGCAGCTCTGCAAAATCGTTGGACTCGACCTGGTCCACGACCCGTCCAACTCGGATTTGAGGTTCCGTCGAAACCGTCTGCGCGCCGAGGGCCTCCCGCTTCTCTGCGATATCGCGGGTCGAGACTTGACGCCTGTCCTCGCCCGGCAGGCAGCGATCATCGACGAGGAAGTCGCCCTCCTCGACGAATGGGCGGCGAAGCTCGACGCTACGTCGACGGCAGCGCTCATGCAGGCCCCTCCTGCGATAGCGCGCCGGGCTTTGCGCCTGTGGTTGCGAGGAGCCGACGCAAGCGGGCAGGATCAAGGAGGTGAACAGCATCCGCCGTCGTCGGCCGAGCTCGAAAGGGTGATGGAAGTGGTGAGCGGACTTCGACGTGCGTGTCAGATCTCCGGCGGGCGCAGCGTTCGACGTAGCCGAGGGCGTCTACACGTCGAGACTGTCGAAGGTACCCGCCTGTGAGCGGCACCGAGTCGTTGTCGGCGGAACCTAGCGCGTTCGAAAGCGCCGTCTACACGCGCAGCGAGGATCCACATCTCGGGGCGGTGATCGTGTCGGCGGAGGCGCTTCAAGGGCGCATCAGGGAGCTCGGGGCAGCGATCACGAGGGACTACGCCGGAAGGGTGCCGCTTCTCGTAGGGGTGCTCAAAGGAGCGTGTTTCTTTCTAGCCGACCTCGCCCGAGCTATAGAACTGCCCGTCGAGATCGACTTCATGGCTGTGTCGTCTTACGGCAACTCGACGCGGACGAGCGGAGTGGTGAGGATCGTCAAGGACCTCGACGCTGAGCTGAGCGGCCGCCACGTCCTGATCGTCGAGGACATCGTCGACTCAGGCCTCACGCTGTCGTATCTGAAGCGCAATCTTGCTGCGCGCCACCCCGCCAGCTTGGAGGTCGTCGCTCTTCTCGTGAAGAAGGGACTGCAGCCCGTGGACCTGCAACTGAGATACGAGGGTTTCGAAATCCCCCCCGACTTCGTGATCGGCTACGGATTGGACGTCGCGGAGCGCTACCGCAACCTGCCTTACCTTGCTACCTATGTCGAGGACTGAGTCGAGCCCGGCTTTACTCGGCCGGGCCAGACCGTCGACGGTCGACTTCGCTCGTATAGAGGCGGCCGTCAGGGAGATATTGGAAGCTGTAGGGGAGGACCCCGACCGTGACGGGCTCATCGGGACACCGGCCCGGGTCGCCCGAATGTACGCCGAAGTCTTCGCGGGAATCGACGAGGACCCGGGTGACCATCTGGAGGTCGTGTTCGATCTCGGCCACGATGAGATGGTCATGGTCAGGGACATACCGATATTCAGCATGTGCGAGCACCATCTCCTACCCTGGTTCGGAAAGGCTCACGTCGCCTACATCCCCAACGCCGACGGGCGGATCACCGGCCTGTCGAAACTCGCCCGCCTCGTCGACGGCTACAGCAGGAGGCCTCAGGTTCAAGAGCGACTGACGACCCAGGTTGCCGACCGGCTCGACTCTTCGCTCGAACCGAGGGGCGTCCTGGTCGTTGTCGAAGCAGAGCACCTGTGCATGTCGATGAGAGGCGTCCGCAAGCCCGGCGCCACCACTGTCACCTCTGCGGTCCGCGGGCTGATGCGAGACAGCGCGGCCGCCCGGGCGGAAGCGATGAGCTTCGTGCGGCCTGGTCACTGATCTGGCCGTGCCCGGTCAGAAGGCCGGTATTGTTGCGAAGTGGCCAAGGTGATGGGCGTCCTCAACATCACACCCGATTCGTTCTCTGACGGTGGCATGTGGCTTGAGTTCGACGCTGCCCTCCGCCACGCCCGCCAGATGGTCGCCGAAGGCGCCGACGTCATCGACGTGGGGGGCGAATCCACAAGACCCGGGGCGAGCCCGGTAGCTCCGGCGGAAGAGATGAGGAGGGTCCTGCCGGTAGTCGAGGCTCTCTCCGGCGAGGTGGCAGTGTCGATCGACACGCGAAACGAGGCGGTCGCAAGAGCCGCCGTCGCTGCCGGAGCCCGGCTGGTCAACGACGTGTCCGCTTCGCTGTGGCGCGTCGCAGCGGATACCGGCGCCGGCTGGGTCGCAATGCACATGCCGGCCGAACCGTCGGTCATGGCGTCGCGCGCCCACTACGGCGACGTCGTCACCGAGGTCACCGCCTACCTCCTCGACCGGGCGTCGCAGGCACGCCGAGCGGGAGTCACGGAGGTGTGGATCGACCCCGGGATAGGCTTCGCCAAGACGGCAGCCCACAACTTCTCGCTCCTGCGCCGCCTCGACGAGCTGGTCGCCACCGGCTGGCCGGTGCTCGTCGGGACGAGCCGCAAATCCTTTCTAGCTGCCCCGTCGGCTGGGCGCGCGGTCCCAGCCGATCCGGTCAAAGGTGGCTCTATGGGCTCGGTGCCCGAACGGATGGAGGCGACCGTGGCGACTTGCGCCTGGGCCATCTTGAAGGGAGCTTCGATGGTTCGAGTCCATGACGTTGCCTCGACGGTAATGGCAGCGAGCTTGGCGGCGATGGCCAGTTGAGCAAGAGCAAGTGGGCGTCAGGGATACCCCCCAGGTATTTCTCGTGGGTGAT
>JAKBBS010000041.1 GCA_021808425.1 Actinomycetes bacterium | reverse complement strand
AAACGCAGCTTCTACATCATCGACTCGCACCCGGATCATGTGAGGGTGTGCACTCTGTTCCGGGGTGCTGCGATCACTGGCGATATCGGCCACTATCACCGCCCCGTCGAAACCGACTGCCATCTGGCCGCCGCCCGGCGGTGCACGTCGAGCTGCACCGATTGGAGATCGGTCGGCTCCAAACCCGTGAGCGCCTCGACGAGATCGACACCTACCGCCCTGTTGATCCGCCGAAGCAGACCTTCAGGCAGGGTTTTCGCGGCCGAGTTCCAGCGTCATGCGAAGCGTCAATGTGTCACGAGACTCCGGGTGAATTCGAAGTTCCGGCCGGAGGCAAGTCGAACACGGTCGGCGCTCGCTGCTCGATCTCCCACGCGTGGTCAAGCACATGCCAGGCGCAGCGGCGGATGAAGTAACGGCTGGGCCATTGACCCTCCTGTCTCGTGTCGTTCAGGGCATCCGAGATCTTTCGACGTTGCTGCCCCCACGGCGTGCGGGGAGGGAGCCGGGTGCCGAGCTTCGCGCTGTAGGCGCGCTCGGCCTCTCGAACGTGGTCGGCGATGGCGTCGCGGTCGCGTCCGCCTCCCCTAGGTCCCTTGGTGAGCTCGGCTGGTGCCTTTGAGATCACCCTATCGAAGTACCGCCAGTTCGACCATAGGACGCTGGTCAGTCTTTCTCGTTCGCCAGCGGTCAGAGCCTCGGCGTCCCAGGGGCCTTGGACGTGCGGCGCACCGAAATCAGTCGTCCGATCGCCCGAGCTTCGTCCGACAATCTCGAGCGGACCCGGGTCGAAAAGTTCACCCACAACGGCACGGTAGCGGTCCTCATAGTCAAGGAGGCATTCGAGGGCCCGCTCCTCGCCGCGGCCGCGCCGACACCAACCCGGCCAGTCGAGCGCCGTCGCGAACGTCCAAGTCGTCCCGACCTCGAGGCATACTCGGGTTTCGCTCAGTGTCGGAATACAACCACGGGGCAGCGGGCGTGGCCGACGCAGTGCTCGCTGACCGAGCCGAGAAGCATACCCGCGAACTCGCCATGACCCCGGCTGCCGACGACGAGAAGGTCTGCGCCAGTGGATGCATCGACGAGGATCGGCGCCGGATGGCCCTCAGCGACCGAGGTGTGGATCTCCACGTTGGGATGCCGGGAGCGCAGACTGGCGACGGCGTCGTGGAGTACGGCCGTCGCGTCGCCTGCAGGATCGTAGCCTTCGGGAATTGGCATCGGGTAGCCGAAGCTCGTCGGCGGATGCCACGTTGTGACCGCGTGCAGGCTGCTTTGAGTGAGCTCGGCTTGCCGGGCTGCCCACTCGGCTGCCGCAATCGATGACGGGGAGCCGTCGATACCGACGACGATTCGCTTGGCCGGATCATTGCCTTGGCTGTTCATGTTCCCATTCTGCCCGGTCCGTAGCGCGACAGGCATATCCCGAAACCTCGGGTCACTTCGCGAAATATGCGAGTTCCTCGCACTGTTCGGCAAAGTCCGCGACGACACGTCGCGTCATCTCCCCGTTGCCCGGAACGTTGTCACAGGGCACAAGCGTCATAGGGCCGCTGTCAGCGGCGCGCCGAGCGGCCAGGCCGGCGACGAGCCGGCCGGGGGCCGTGGTCACCGGTGCTGTGATGTCAGCGCGCAGGCGGCCGACGTCGACGGTGACATCACTTCGGTCGGCGTCCAGACCACCGTCGGATCGAAGGCAGTAGCCGGCCTCCGTCACGGTCATAGTGATAGCCGCCACCTGCGGGGAGGCGACACTTTCCAGCCACGCCGGATGATCCACTCCGACGTGGGCTTCGGCCACGCTTGCGATGGTCAGGGCGGTATCGCAAACAGGGCCTCGCTCGAGGAGCGTGTAGAGACCGTCCTGGGTCGCCAATGCGGCTGCAAGCTCGCTGGCGCGCCCGGCGCACGCGGCGTATCCCCAGCCTTCTGCGTCGGGGGCGCGCTCGGTGAACCACGCCCGATGTGCCCGGAAGAAGTTCCCGAGCTCCAGATGCACCAATCGGATCGGCGCCGCCTGACGTGCAGCGACAAGGCGGGCCAAGAAGCCTGCGTCGAGGCGGCGTGCCATGTCGTGGCGTGCGGGGATCGAGCAGAACGCGCGGGTGTCGTCCACGAATCCCGAAGTGCGGGTAAAGCCGATAGTTTCGCTGACCGCAACTCGGAAGCGACCGATTGCGTCAGGCGCGTCTAGGAACCACCATGGCGCCCCGACGTACACCGACGGGTAGAACCCGACCATCGGAGCCAGAGGAGCCAAGATGGCGCAACCACCACACAGCGTTGCCGCGGATTTGCCATGACCAACTAGCCAAACGGTAATACTTCTGCTGCAACGACTGCCAGTATCGGCGGCGCGGATCAGGTTGTCGGCGACGAGCAGATCAACGCTTTCGTCGCTCGGCACTTGGTATCCTTGCCCGTCGACGGTTCCAGTGTTCGCGTCTTGGTCCCCGATGCGACGAGAACCTGCCCACTTCCTCTCCTCCTCGACGTGATACGCCGGGCGCTGCGCGGTCGCGTCAGCCGGCTCACCGTGCTGGTCGCGCTCGGGACGCACGCCGCTATCGACCTTCGTAGAGTTCGGAAAGATCGGCGCCGGCGTGGGGTCCCGACGAACACGGTCGCGTCCTGCCTCGTCACAGCCGCGGGAGGTCGCCTCCACGGTGCGACGTTCGGCGAGCCCCGACAGGCGTGGAGGTCAGCCGCGGAGTTGTCGGCCAGAACCCATATCCGCTACCACGACCCGGCCGCAGTGAACCACCAAGCGTGGAAGTCTGACCCAGAGACGCTTGTCGTCTACGACGCGGGCGAGGACCTCTACAGACTGCGTTGAGGTGCCCACAGCCTGGGCGCCGGTTGCCTAGGTGGCTGGTGGGGGGCCTGGGTGGCTCGTGCCTCTCGCTCGATTGCCCTAATTCGCTCGTAACGGTTGCGAAGGGCCTCTCTGGCGCTTGCCACGCACAGTGTTGTCCTAGATCCGTGATCAGTCGTGGTCGAAATCCGCCCTCGCAACTCGGTTGCCGTCGTAAACAGGCTTTACCATGTCGCAGTGGTACTTACGATTGTCCGCACCTTTGAGACCTGCTTCGCGCAGGAAGGCCCGCATATGGAGGTAGTTCGGATGGCTGAAGTGTGCCTGCAAGGAAGCCTCGTCGCTCCAAAGTTCGTAGACCTGAATCCGGTCGGGAACGACCGGGTCCGCCGCAAAACAATATGCCAGACACCCTGACTCTTCCTCGCGAGTTGCTGCTTGGAAACGGACTGAACCGGCGACGATGCCGTCACGTCGAGTGGCATCAGCCACTTCAATCTGTCCGGCTATGATGATCATTGGTCTCGATTGATTTGGCAGCCCGTCAATCAACAGGCATAATCGTTGTCGATCGTCCCGGTCCACTGCGTGATGGTGACGCGGCCACCAGTGAACGAAGTTAGGGTGCAGTTCGACTCGGCACCACGAAGGGTCCTGGCTCCCGGTATCCAGTTCGCAAGTCCATAGAGCGAACCCGAAGCGGTCGTCATCGTGCCGCCTGTGATGGAGTTCCACTGCGAGGACGTCGAGTAAACCCCTAGATTTGTGTACTGGACCCCCGCAGCCTCCAGGCCGGCGATCATCCCCTGCAGGTCGGCGACGTTCATTTTGGTGATCTGCCAGGTGTTCGCGGTTTCCACGTCGAGCCACCACGGGTAACTCGACGGTGTGGCGGGCACGGGGACGGTTGATTCTTGGTTGGCGATCGCAGTAGCCGCGCTCGTGAGTGACGCTGCGTCCGCTTGCGCCATGTTGTAGCCGTACTGCCAGGCGCAGCCGTCGCTGTTTGCGCCAACGGAGTACGTTCCTGATGACAATGTGACCGTAGTAGTCGAGCATGCGGTGTACGGGTCCAGGGAATTCGACGATGTCGGCCAGTCACCGATGACCTGCCCGTTGTACACGTTCCCGGGGTCGCCCGTGTTGACGTACAACAAGGCCTTCGACGTGAGCTTCGCTGTACCAGTCGATGTGCTCTCGGCCCAGTAAAGCTCGCTCTGAGTGTAGCCCGAAGTCGACGAGGGCGGAGCAAAGCACGGGTTGAAGTCGCTGGCACGACCGTCATTTACTCCGACGATGCCGAACGCTGTCGAGGTCGGAAGGGTCGCCCCGCACTGAGGGTAGGACACGTCGAAGCCGGTGGTCGTTCCGCCCCCGCCCCCGCCCCCGCCGCCGCCGCCGTTGTGAGCTGGGCGCGCAGCGAAAGCTGGCGTCGCACTGCCGACGAGCAGCGCACCAAGCACAAGTGCCTGGACCGTGACACCTGCGGACACCCGAGCCGCCGCTCGGCCACCCATTCGCTTGCCTCCACCCATTCGCTTCCCTCCACTCGTAGTGCTGTCTTTGACATGGTAGGTGGCGCACCTCGATCGACGCAACGACGCTTTGTCATCGCGGCCATAGCGGGCATCGCGTCACATCCTCCGTATAAGGTGTCATGAGTAAGATCATTTTCGCGATTCCCTTTGACCGATGACATGCTTCATGGGCATTAGGACAACCGTGCGGTTGCCGAGCTGGAGGCTGAGTCCACGGAATATGTCGGCCGAGACAATCCTCGCCGCCTTCGAGCCCTCACCGGCAGCGGAGGCCGCAAAGGGTGCCTGATGGCGACTCCCCGGTGATTTAGGCGGCGTTGTTGAGGCCGTCAGTCACGTAGCTGCAGAGGTCGACGCGCACCTGCGAGAGCTACTGTAACGTCATGGAGATCGATGACTGGAACAATGCTCGGAAAGCCTTCGAGCAAGCGGTCCGGTGGTTCGCCAGCGGCGTCCACGCAGGAGCAGGGCACTGGGACGAGCCGGCGCTCGGCGAGTGGACCGTTCGCGACCTCGTCGGTCACACGAGCCGGGCAATGCTGACAGTCGAGGCGTACCTGGGCAATCCTGCGGCCTCCGTCGAGGTGGACTCTCCCGTCGACTATTTCAGCGTCGTGCTCGCCGCCGGTGGGGATCCGGCCGCAGTGGCTCAGCGAGGTAGGGACGCCGGGGTGGCGCTAGGGGAGGACCCAGCGAGCGCTGTAGGCGAGCTTGCCGAGCGTGTCCTGGACCGGGTCCGAGCCGACGACGGCGATAGCTTGTTGACCACGCCGGTAGGTGGAATGCGTTTGGTGGACTACCTGCCGACGCGCACCTTCGAGCTCACGGTTCACACTTGTGACCTTGCGTCTGCTTTGCGATCTCCGCTGGAGCTCCCCGAAGTGGCCGCTACCGAGACTTTGAAGGTGCTGGCAGGACTCGCGTCGCGCCGTTTATTGGCCGGTCCTTTGCTGCTTGCCGCAACTGGACGCCACCCGCTTCCCGTCGGGTTCAGCGTTCTGTAATATCGTGCTGCGGTCGGGGTCCGTAGCCACACCTGCGACGGTAAACTCGTCGGCGATACCGATTGACGACGTGAGAGACTTGCGATATGCAAGGCAGGAAGAACGTTTCGTCGGGCTCGCCGTTCGAGCCCACCATCGGGTTCTCCCGAGCGGTACGGGTAGGCGATCGAGTGCTCGTGTCAGGAACCGGGCCAATTTGGCCAGACGGGTCGTGCTCGGACGACCCTGGAGCCCAGTCGCGACGCTGCTTCGAGATCATCGATGCTGCGCTCGCCGAGGCAGGTGCCGATCTCAGTGCAGTGGTCCGTACCCGTATGTACGTGACGGATCCCTCGGCGGTGGAAGCCGTCAGTGCCGAGCACGGCAGGGTTTTCGCGAACGTACGGCCCGCTGCAACGCTGGTCATCGTCGCAGGTCTCGTAGATTCCCGCTGGAAGGTCGAGATCGAAGCAGAGGCCTTGATCGTCGAGGGGTAGCAGGCGACGAAGGGCTTCCGCCGGGTCCCGCTGTAGTATCGGGATTATGTTCCAAATCGCACAGATGAGGTCGCCGGTGTGAGCCGGGTTGAGGTGTCCGCCGAGCGCCAAATGGAGGCCTCGGCCGCGAGCGTATACGGGTACATCGCGGACATGGTCGAACATCATCCGCGCTTCCTGCCCGATGCTTTCACCGGATTCAAAGTCGAGTCCGGCGGAGTCGGGTCAGGCACCGTTATCCGCTTCAACCTGACCGCGGGCGGGCGCACCCGCGCCTACCGTAGCGTCGTCGACGAACCCGAGCCGGGCCGTGTGCTGCGGGAGTCTGATGCGAATTCGAGCGCCGTGACCACCTTCACCGTTGACCCGAGTGCTCCGGGCTGCAAGGTCCGCATTTTCACTTCATGGGAGGGCGCCGGCGGAGTCGGGGGCTTCTTTGAACGCCTTTTTGCTCCCAGAGTGATGCAGCGCATCTACACCGACGAGCTCGAACGACTCGACGCCTACGCCAGCGAGCAGGCGTAATTGGATCGGATTGGCCTCGGCATTGAGTTTCTGGCCAGATCAATGACAACGCAGGCGAGGCGCTTGGCCCAATAGAAGTCATGGAAAGTCAAATAATCGGAGAGTGAACATGGCTAACGACAGCAGACGGGTGGACGTCCGATCAGCATTTCCCGAGAGGAATCTCCGTGTTGAGCGAACGTTCGACGCCTCCCCTGAGAGCATTTTCGATGCCTTCACTCATCCGGAGAAGCTAGTGAAATGGTGGTGGCCGAACGGCTTCACTTGCCCGAAAGCCGAAGTGGACCTTCGCGTCGGCGGCGAGTACCGCCTTGCGATGGAGTGGCCGGAGTTCATTCCGAGCGAGGCCCAGTTCTCCCACTCGATGTGTGGCGAGTACTACGAGATCGACCGTCCGCGACGCCTGGTGATGAGCGGGAGAGCTGTAAGTGAGGAGCTCGGCGAGCTGTTCGCCACGCTCATCGAAGTGACGCTCGTCGAGGTCGAAGGAGGGACTGCTCTCACGATGCGCCAGTCGTACTTCGAGCCGCTACCGCCGCCTGATGCGTTCGCTGGCGCGGAGCAGGGCTGGACCGAGCAGCTCGACAAGCTAGAGCGTCTCATTGCCGCTTGACCACGAGGAGGCTATTTTTTTCCAGATGTCAGGTTGAGGCCATATCGGCCCTGAGGAAGGACCACGGATTATGAGCAGCCGATACGACGCCTTTCCAGGCTTGACTTTTGACCGACCGTCGCCAGGCGTGCTTCGCGTCACGCTCGACGCGCCAGGCCTGAATGCAGTCAGTCCGGCGGTACATCGCGAGCTGGCCGATGTCTGGCTCGCTGTCGATCGAGACCCCGAGACGAGAGTCGCCCTGCTTTGCGGCGCAGGCAGGGCATTTTCGGCCGGTGGATCCTTTGACCTGATCGGTGAGATGATCGACGACTACACGACTCGTACCCGCATCATGAGAGAGGCCAGGGACCTCGTCTTCAACGTCATCAACTGCTCGAAGCCAGTGGTGTCTGCAATCCACGGGCCCGCGGTGGGAGCCGGCCTGGTGGCTGGTCTGCTCGCCGACGTTTCGGTTGCGGCCAGAAGTGCTCGGATCATCGATGGCCACACCCGCCTCGGCGTGACTGCAGGCGACCATGCCGCCATTTGCTGGCCGTTGCTTTGCGGCATGGCCAAGGCGAAGTACTACCTGCTCACATGCGAGACGCTGACCGGTGAGGAAGCGGAGCGAATCGGGTTAGTGTCTCTTTGCGTCGACGACGACAAAGTCCAGGAGCGTGCGTTGGCGGTGGCCGAGCAGCTTGCGGTCGGAGCACAGGCGGCTATCCGATGGACCAAACACACGCTCAATCATTGGTATCGGGCGCAGTCGGCGATCCTTGATGCGAGCCTGGCGTACGAGTTCTACGGCTTCTGTGGGCCGGACGCGGTGGAGGGCTTGGCGAGCCACAAGCAGAAGCGGGCTCCGCATTTTCTGGGCCCGACCTCGGAATGAGGGTTAACCTGGTTGATGAGACCGAAGGAGGACTGTGATGGCTTTGGTTGCATACGGCACGTACTTGCCTTACCGCCGCCTCAAGCGAAGTGAGATCGGCGAAGTGCTTGGTGGTGGCGGAGGGAAAGGGACGCGTGCTGTCGCCGGCTACGACGAGGATCCCACCTCTATGGCAGTCGAGGCGAGCCGGGCGGCGCTTAGATCGCTCGGAAGCGGCGGTCCTGGCGTCGAACGGGTGCTGTATTCCACGGCCGTCCCTCCCTATCTCGACAAGACGAACGCCAACATCGTCCATGGTGCGCTTCGACTCGACCCTTCGGCCCTGGCGCTGGACATGGCGGGCTCGGTCCGCTCCGGTGCGGGTGCGCTCCTGATCGGAGCCGAGGCGGTGGTACCCACCTTGGTGGTCCTTTCGGATATCCGGACCGGGTTGCCAGGAAGCCCGGATGAGCGTGACGGGGGCGACGGCGCAGCAGCTTTTCTGTTCGCGCCGCCCATGTCCTCCGGGCCGTCTATGTCCTCCGGGCGGTCGGGGGCTTCGGTGCTTTCGGGGTTGGAGCGGTCAGGGATCGCCGACCTCGTCGCGCACGCGACTGCGACCGAAGAGTTCCTGGATCGGTGGCGGCTGCCAGGCGCCCCAGCGTCTCGGGTTTGGGAGGAGCGTTTCGGCGAGCACGCCTACCTGCCGCTCGCCGAGGCCGCCTTTTCGGACGCGTTGAAGCAGGCCGGCATCACAGCTGCCGACGTCGACGTGCTCGCTGTCGCCGGGATGCACGGGCGAGCCGTCAAGGCTTTTGCGGCTGGCGCCGGTGTGCGCCGTGTCGCCGACGACCTCTCCGGCGTTGTAGGCAACACCGGGACGGCCCATCCTGGGCTGCTCCTGGCAAGCGTGCTGGACAGGGCCGCGCCCGGCCAGACGGTAGCGCTTGTGGTGCTCGCTGATGGTGCTACGGCCATGATCTTCCGTGTGGGTGAAGCCATCCAAGGCTACCGCCGCACTTCTACCGTTTCGCAGCAGATTGCGGCTGGCAACGATTCGCTTCGCTATGCCGATTTTCTCAACTGGCGCGGCTTCCTGGCGAAAGAGCCGCCGCGGCGTCCCGACCCGGTTGCGCCGGCCGCGCCTCCGTCGCTGCGATCCGCTAAGTACAAGTACGGCTTCGTTGGACACCGCTGCGACGAGTGCGGCACCGTTCACCTTCCGGCCGTGCGCGTATGCGTCGAGTGCAAAGCAGTCGACCGGATGTCGGAGGTCCCCATGGCAGACAGGCTTGGGACAGTGGTCACGTTCACGGTCGACCGGTTGGCCTTCTCGCCCAGCCCGCCGGTGGTCGCCGCGGTCGTGGACTTCGACGGCGGCGGCAGGTTCAGTTGCGAGCTGACCGAGGCCGACCCCGCAACGCTTGCGATCGGGGACCGCGTCGAAATGACTTTCCGCCGTACCATCACGGCGGGCGGTGTCCACAACTATTTCTGGAAAGCCCGGCCGGTTGCCACGGCCAAGACTGGAGAGGGGGCCTGATGGCTTCGCGAGGAATCAAGGACCGTGTTGCGATCGTCGGGATGGGCTGCACGAGCTTCGGCGAGCATTGGGATAAAGGCGTCGACGACATGCTCATCGAGTCGACCAGCGATGCGATGACCTCGGCGGGAGTCAAACGGGACGACATAGACGCCTACTGGCTCGGAACTATGGGCTCCGGCATGTCCGGCCTCACGCTTTCGAGAGTGCTGAGGCTCGAGAACAAGCCGGTAACGAGGGTGGAGAACATGTGCGCTACAGGCTCTGAGGCGCTTCGCAACGCTTGCTACGCAGTCGCCTCGGGAGCGTTCGACATGGCCATGGCCGTGGGTGTCGAGAAGCTAAAAGACTCTGGCTATTCAGGGCTTGTGAGCACCCCTATCCCCGGAGACGGGACGCTGACCGAAGTGACCGCGCCGGCAAGGTTCAGCCTTCTGGCACCTGCCTACGCAAAACGCTACGGCGTCGACGAGGCGGAGCTCAAAGATGTCCTCACCCGCATTGCCTGGAAGAACCACTACAACGGAGCACGCAACACTCGGGCCCAGTTTCGAAAAGAAGTCTCCAAGGAGACGATCTCCAAGGCCGCTCCGATTGCAGGGATGCTCGGCGTATTCGATTGCTCGGGAGTTTCTGACGGTTCTGCTGCCGCTATCGTCGTACGCGCCGAGGACGCACACCGCTACACGGACAAACCGATCTACGTGAAAGGCCTCTCGTTCGTGGCGGGACCCGCCAAGGGGAATATTGACAGTAGCTATGACTTCACGACATTCCCCGAGGTGGTCGCAGCGGCGCGCGACGCGTACAGTCAGGCCGGCGTCGAGGACCCGCGCTCTGAGCTGGCGATGGCCGAGGTTCACGACTGTTTCACCCCCACCGAGCTGGTGCTCATGGAGGACCTCGGCTTCGCCGAGCGGGGTTCGGGGTGGAGGGAAGTCATGGCCGGTACGTTCGACCTCGAGGGCGACCTGCCTGTGAATCCCGACGGCGGCTTGAAGGCGTTTGGTCATCCGATCGGTGCTTCCGGGCTTCGAATGATGTTCGAATGCTGGCTGCAGCTAAGAGGCGAAGCACCCTCGGAGAGGCGCATTGCGAGTGTCGACCGGGGTCGAAAGCTCGCGTTGACGCACAACCTCGGTGGCCAGCCGGGCGAGTGTGTGAGCTTTGTGTCGGTGGTGGGGGCGGAACCTTCGGCGTGAGCCTGTAATCACAGGGCGTCAACCCTCGGACCGGGAATAGCGTTCGTCCGGCCTTCCTCGGCAGCTTCCGGGTATGCTCTGCGTCGGCGCGTCGGCGGTCCTCGGCCTCGACGTCTAGTCTAGTTCCTATGGGGTCTTCCCGTCTTCGACGGCTTGTCGAGGGCCTCCGCCTTTCGGGCGGCGTCCCTTCCAAACTTCGCATGCTGGGGGCCGACGGAACCCCCTCTCGGCAAGACGGTGCATCAAATTGTACAACTGTGCCCGACCAGGTCAACCTGGTCGTTTCTGACATGAAAGCCACAGTTGCGTTCTATCGCCGGCTCGGGCTCACCATCGCCGACACCGACCCCGAGTGGCAGGACCACCACCGCAACGCCCGAGTTCCGGGGGGACTCGATATCGACTTCGACAGCGTCAGCTTTGCCCGCCACTGGGATAAGGGTTGGCGTGGAGGGATGGGCGTACTTGGCTTCAAGGTCCAGGAACGAGAGCGGGTCGACGAGATATACGAGGACCTGACCACCGCCGGCTACACAGGCCAACAAGCTCCCTACGACGCGTTCTGGGGCGCCCGGTACGCAGTCGTCGAGGACCCCGATGGCAATCCGGTGGGCATTATGAGCCCGATAGACGCTGCCAGGAAGGCTGACCCCGAGTTCCACTCGACTTGAGTCCGGCTCCCGTCAGGGGGACGAGGATCGAGTCCGGTCTCGCCTCACCCAACTTTTCGATCGCCGCGTAGGCTACCGCGGCCGTCGGTTCCACGTAGATTCCCAGGCGTAGCAGGTCGGAGCGCGCGCGCTGGATCTCCCCCTCCCTGACGGTCAGGACGTCACCGCCGGATGCGTCGACGACCTCGAGCATCTGGGCAAGGCGGGGTGGCTCCGCGACCGCTATTCCTTCCGCTGCAGTCTTGCCGCTCTCAGCGGTGGCGACCCCACGCGCCGATGCAAGCGGGGCGCAACGATCAGCCTGGACCGCATATAGGCGGGGAACCCGGTGCAGCAACCCGGAGGCGGCGAGCTCAGCGAAGCCGATACCCGCCCCTATCAACAAGGTGCCGTTTCCAGCCGGCAGCAGTATCGCGTCTGGCAGCGTGCCGCCGAGCTGTTCGAAGCACTCGAAAGAGAAGGTCTTGACCCCGTGATGAAAAAAAGGGTTGTATGCGTGGCTCGCATAGAACGCTCCGCTCTCCGTCACCCTCGCGACAGCTGCCTGAGCGGTCTCCGCACGGTTGCCTTCAACGAGGCGGACGTCGGCACCGTACGCGTCGAGTTGCGCAACCTTGCCGGGAGAGGTCGAGGAGGGAACGAACACCTCGGCGTGGATCCCCGCGCTCGCAGCGTAGGCCGCTATCGACGTGCCGGCGTTGCCGCTGCTGTCGGCCACGAGATGCTCGGCACCGAGCCCCTTGGCGGCACTGACGAGAAGCGACGAGCCCCGGTCCTTGAACGACAGGGTCGGCATTGCGAAGTCCAGCTTGACCAGTACCCCCTCACCGGCTTGCACCACCGGCGTGCACCCCTCTCCGAGCGTGACCTGCACGCCATGATCATCGGCGCCGACCAAGGGCAGCGCATGACGGTAGCGCCACAGCGACCACTGACGTGAGTCGACGCTGTCGAAGGATGTGAAGGACGGCGCTCCGGCCAGGTCGAAGACGCCGCCGCACGAGCATCGCCACGCGCTTTCGTGTAGTCCGTGCGTCTGACCGCAGTCGTGACACTGATACGACAGCATCCCCGAATGGTAACGGCCCTAGGATCAGGTCGGCTGCCAACCGGGCGCTCGGAGGAGGACAGGTGGATCTAGAAATAGCGGGACGCGCGGCGCTGGTGACGGGCGCTTCTCAAGGCCTCGGCCTCGCGTCGGCTATTGCGTTGGCGGCTGAAGGCGCGGACGTGGCGATCACCGGTCGCGACGCCGAGCGACTCTCCATCGCCGCCGAACGGATCAAGTCGGGCACGGGGCGCGACGTGTTGGTGGTCCGTGGCGACATAACCGAACCGCATGAGCCGGCCCGGGCCGTTCAGGCGACGGTGGATCGCTTCGGTCGGTTGGACATCCTGGTGGCGAACGCCGGTGGTCCGCCACCCAAGAGGGCGTTGGAGGTCACGACGGAAGATATCGACGCCGCAGTCAACGCGAATCTCGCCACGACGGTCCGCCTGGTGCAACAAGCGCGCCCACACCTTCGAGAGGCCGGCCAGGGCCGTGTTTGTGCGATCACGAGCCACTCCGTGCTGCAGCCGATACCCAGCCTCTCGCTCTCCAACCTCGCGAGGGCGGGGTTGTGGGGATGGGCGAAGACGGCAGCGAAGGAGCTCTCCGCCGAGGGGGTCACGCTCAACCTGATCTGCCCCGGTAAGCACAAGACCGAGCGCCTCGCTGAACTTGGAGTGTCCGGTCCGGCGGGCGATCCGGCCGACTTCGGCAAGGTCGTCGCCTTCCTTTGCTCGGGACCGGCGCGCTACATTTCGGCGACCACAATCGTCGTCGACGGCGGGGAGATTCTGGGTCTTTGACGAAGCGGCTTAGGAGATTCGTCGTTTGATGGAGCTTCCCTGTTGATGGAGCGTATCTGTTGAGGTTGTCACGCTACCTGGACTGCCGGGATGCGTACCGACACCGGGACCTGCGCCAGGCGCTATACGACGAAGGCGCGGCATTGATGGGCGACGTAATCGTCGACCTGCACGGCGAGGCGCATCGGGATCGGCGTCGTTTGGAGAACAGACTCTTTCGCCGCGACGTGTTCTTGTACTTCGAGCGCGAGGTCATACCGGAGATAGTCGAACGCGTACTTGCGCAGGCCGTCGAGGCCGGCAGGGGCGACCTCGTGGTCCTGGCTCGACGGGCGATGCTCACTCTCTCCGTCCGCATCGCAGGTGTGGACCTCCAAGAAGGCGCCGATAGGGAGTTCGACGACCTCTTCGAGATCATGAGCCGTCTGAGCCGGGCGTCCACCGTCGCTCACTCGACTGGCAATAAGGTTGACATTATCGAAAGCGGCTTACGGGCACTCGGCGAGTTCGACGAGCGCTTCTTGCAACCCTCGATACGCCGCCGCATGTCGATGATCGAATCGGGGTCCGAGATGCCGGCCGACGTGCTCTCGACGCTGCTAGAGAACCAGGACGCGCTTGACCTGCCATCTGAAGTGCTGCGTCGGGAGGTGGCGTACTTCCCGTGGGTAGGATCCCACTCGACGTCGAATGCGTTGGCCCACGCAATGGACCACATCTTCGACTGGCTCGTGAAGCGGCCGGGGGACCGTGGCTTGCTTTGCGACGATCCGGAGTTGACGCAGCGTTTCGTGCACGAATCGCTACGCCTGCACCCGCCGAGCCCTGTCGCACTACGCCGGGCCCTGCTCGACGTCCGCCTCGCCAGTGGGGTGCAAGTGTCTGAGGGAGAAACCGTCACCATCGACGTGTCAGCGGCCAACCGTGACCCGGAAGTCTTCGGGCCGGCAGCCGCGGAGTTCGATCCTCAGCGGAACCTACCGGAGGGAGTGCCCCTGTGGGGGCTTTCGTTCGGTTCGGGGTTTCATTCCTGCCTCGGCCAGGAACTAGCGGGCGGCGTGGCCCCGGACGGGGGGAACCATAGAAGCCCCCTCTACGGCGCTATCGCCGCGATGGCCAGCCAACTTCTCCGCCACGCTGCGACACCGGACCCCGATGACCCACCGTCGCTTGACGGCGAGTCCACCCGGCGGCACTTCGGTCGCTACCCGATCCGGCTCGGCTGAGCGTCAGTTGATGTTGAAGATGCGCCGCGCGTTGCCGCCGAGCACTGCCGCCTTCTCGTCGTCGCTCAGGTCGAGGCCTTCGACCATCGCCACGCTGCGCACCTCTTGGTCCCATCCGGCGAAGTTGCTGCCGAGCAGGACGCGCTCGGCGCCCTCCGTAGCTACCAGATACGCGAGGGCATCGTCTCGGTGCAGCGCAGTGTCGAAGCTCAGCTGAGCCCACTGCTCGTCGAAGCTGCGTGAAAGCAGGCCCGGTCCCCATGGTCGTTTGGCCAACCCGGCTTCGAGGCGACCCTTCTGGTAGGGAGCGAACCCGCCGCCGTGAGGTACGTGGACTCTGAGCCGGGGATGGCGGTCGAGTACCCCGCCGAGGAGCAAGTGTGCCACGGCCATCGCCTCGTCGACCAGGAACCCGTACAGGATCTCCAGGTCCCAGAGTGCGAACGTCGCGTCGGAGGGGCCTTCGCTGCTTCGCGGCGCGGGGTGGACCACCACGGGCACGCCGAGCTCCTCATGCGCCGACCACAGCTCGTCGAAGCGACGATCCGAGAGCGCCAGCCCGTCGATCTCGCTTCCAATATAGGAGGCGACAAGCCCGAGATCCCCCGCAGCGCGTCGTAACTCGGCGCACGCCAAGTCGGGGTCTTGCATCGGAAGAGCGGCGGCGCCATGGATGCGGGGCTCGGCACGGGCGATCTCGCCTACAAGGTCGTTGTGGCGCAGAACGAACCTGGTCGCCAACCCGAGCGGCTGGCGGTAGAAGTAGGTAATCGGGTTAGGCGACACGAGCTGCTCGTCGATCCCAAGCTCGCCCATGCGTTCGAGGCGAAGGGAGACGTCGCTGAACGGGCTACCAGCGAACTTGACGTCCTCCAGTACATAGGTTCCGGATCGGAAAAAGGGCGTCCCGTCCTCGCGTACGCCCATCTCCGGCCCAGCCGGCCCGCAGCAGCCCATAACCCCCGGAAGGAGGATGTGGGAGTGGACGTCGACAACGTTGGCCGTCACGGAACCTTGGACTATAGTAAGGAATCCAATCAACTGCCTTGTGATTCGAGACCGGAGGAGAGGATTGTGACCTTGACTTTGCTCCGGGGTGGGACCGTCATCGACGGGACGGGATCTGTGCCACACCCTGACACAGCGTTGCTGATCGACGGTGACCGGATAGTCGGTGTGGGAGACAGTGCCGGCGGAGCGGACCCTGACGTCGAAGTCCTCGACGTCACCGGGCTCACCGTGATGCCGGGGCTCATCGACTCGCACTGTCACATCACGCTCGGTGAACCGGCATCCAACGACGAGCTCTTCTTCCATCGGGAGCCGGCGTTCGCTGCGATGCTCGCCGCGTTCAACGTGAAGAAGCTTCTGCTCGCCGGTGTCACCAGCTTTCTAGACGCGGACGGCCTCTACAACATCGGCCCCGCCTTGCGCGACGCGATCGAGTCCGGAATGGTGCAAGGTCCCACTATGCGCAGCGGCGGTTACGCTCTTATGACCGCGGTCGGTGGTACTGCGGGGAGGATGATCCCCGACGAGGGAACCGCCGGATACGCCGAGGTGGTGCGCAACCGCGACGAGATGGTCCTTGCGACCCGCCGACAAATCAAGCAGGGCGCGGACGTCATAAAGATCCACGCGACCGGCGCCATCCCGACCAAGAGCGGCGAGCTTCCGGTCTGGACTTTCCAGGAGCTGAAGACGGTCTGCGACACCGCCCATGACCTCGGGACCCGCGTTGTGGCCCACTGTCGAGGCGCGCAGAGCACCCGGGACGCCGCAAAGGCTGGCGTGGACATCATCTTTCACGCTTCGTACATGGACGACTCGGCCCTCGAAGCGGTCCTCGAGTCCGGCTCCGCACTCTGCCCTGTGTTCACGTTTCTCGCCAACCTGGCGGACCACGGGGCGAAGGCTGGTGCCACGAGCGCCGCCCAGGACGTCTTCCGCTCCGAAATGGAGCAGACAGGTGTGATGATGAGAAAGGCTTACGACAGCGGGGTACCGCTTCTCTGCGGCTCCGAGAGCGGCTTCTCTCTTACCCCCTACGGCCATTGGCACCATCGAGAGATGGAGGTCTTTGTGGAGCACCTCGGCCTCACCCCACTCCAGGCGATCTCCTGCTGCACTGCGAACGGGGCTATCGCATTGGACCAGGTGGGGGAGGTCGGAACTCTGCAGGTCGGCCGGCGCGCTGACGTGCTGGTCGTCGACGGCGACCCCGCCAGGGACGTCTCGATCCTCGGCGACAAAGGTCGGCTTCGACACGTGTTCTGTCGAGGAAAGCAGGTGGACCTGTCAGGACCTTGGCCGCAGCGACAGCCTTTGCGAGGCGAAAGCGTCAGCAGCTGGTCGGCTGTCGCGCTCACCTGGGATCTGGTGAACCGGTAGATGCCAAATGCCCTCGTTACCGGGGCGGCACGGGGTCTCGGTGCAGCCATCGCTTCCCGGCTTGGACGCGACGGTTGGCGCGTCGGTCTTCTCGATCGAGATGACACAGGTTTGAGCGAGTTGGCGTCCACACTGCCAAATGCTGTGCCGCTTATAGCTGATATCACTGACGAAAAGGCAGTCGACGCGGCGCTCGACGATCTCGGCGAGCCGCCTGCCTTCGTCGTCAACAATGCGGGCGTCGTTCGATTCGGACCGCTGATCGACCTGCCCGTCGATGACTTTCGCGGTGTAGTCGATGTCAACCTCGTCGGTACTTTCATCGTTGCCCGTGCAGCGGCACGCCGGATGGTTGCCTCGGGTATTGCTGGATCGATTGTCAATATCACGTCGATGAACGGAGTTGCCCCAGGGCCGAACGGCGGCTCCTACGGGGCCGCCAAAGCCGGGGTCGCACTGCTCACCCAGCAGATGGCGATAGAGTGGGGCCCGGCGGGTATCCGAGTCAACGCGGTTGCACCAGGAATGATTCTCGCCGGCATGTCCGAACAGCTCTTCGTCGACCTGGAAGTCAAGCGGGCTCGTGAGTCTAAAGTCCCGCTCGGGCGTCTCGGCAGCGCAGAGGACGTGGCAGCGGTTGTGGCGTTTCTCGCTACTGGCGAGGCGGGCTACGTGACCGGCCAGAACATCTTGGTCGACGGCGGTGTCACCATGAGCATCATCGCGAGCCTGCCGCGGCCGAAGTCAGTCGACAAGGTCGGCATGTCCGAAGATCCCGGCATGCGATGAGAGCGGGCCCCGCCCTGATTACGGATCGGCTCTGAGGTGCCTAGAGCGCTGATCGTCTCAGGCGGCGTCGGCCACGCGTTCGACGAGACAAGCGCCAGGCTGGCTGAGCTGTTTGCCGAGGACGGCATCGACTCCGAGACGACCGACGACGTCGAGGCGGCGTTCGCCGGCCTCGAGGGGGACGGCGCGCCGGACTTGGTGACAGTCAACGCGTTGCGTTGGCGGATGCATGCGGAGCGCTACGCCACTCAGCGTGCCGAATGGCAATTCCAGCTGGGCGACAAGGGCCGCCAAGGGATCATCGGGTTTCTTCGCGCGGGAGGCGGCCTTCTAGGCGTCCACACCGCCTCGATCTGCTTTGACGATTGGCCGGAGTGGGGCCGCATCCTGGGAGGCCGGTGGAACTGGGACCGCTCCGCGCATCCCCCGCTCGGTCCGGTGTCGGTCCGGGTCATCGAAGGCGACGAACTGGTAGCCGGATTGGCGGACTTCGAGACGCTCGACGAGGTGTACGGGTTCCTCGACGTGGAAGCTGACGTCGACGTGCTAATGGTCTCCTCTCACGGCGGAGTGGACCATCCGGTCATGTGGCGACACAGCTATGGCGGCTCGCGAGTGGTGTACACGTCCCTCGGCCATGACCTAAGCGCCTACGAGTCGCCTTCGCTGACGACGTCCCTACGCAGATCGGCCCGGTGGGTTGCAAGGCTGGACGCCACACCGTGACCAGGTTCTCGGGACTTGCTACTGGTAGATGCGGCCGCCAAACAAAGCCGCCGGAAAGGATCAGCAGTGACGTCGATTGACGCCGAAGTCGTGACCATCACCACCATGTCGGAGGCAAAGGAGGTGTTCCGCTCGAAGGAGATGCGCCAAGCGCTCTACGACCGAGGTGACGTGGTCATGAACGGCGTGCTCGTCAACCTGCACGGCGAAGCCCACCGCGATCGCCGGCGGCTGGAGAACCGCCTTTTCCGGCGGGAGACGCTCCAGCATTACGAGCGGGATCTTTTCCCCGGAGTAATCGACTGCACACTTTCCCCCCATGTCGCGACCGGCCACGCCGAGCTGGTCTCGCTCGGTCACGAACTAATGATGAACCTGGCCGCCGTCAACGCCGGGATCGACCGAAGCTCGCGGACTCTGGCTGAGACGTCACGGTTGTACGGCTACATGATGAAGTTCATCGAGGCTGCGACCGCTTTACACCACGTCGGTGATTGGTCGGAAGCGAGCCCGCAAGTGGTCGCCGCGCTGGAAGCCTTCGACGACGAGTTCCTCAAGCCGTCCATCGAAAGGCGCCGGAGCGCCATCGACGATGCCGAGGCGGGCAGAATCGCTGCGGAGGAGGTTCCCCTCGACGTGCTCAGCGTACTTCTGCGAAACGAGGACCAGCTTCACCTCCCGGCGGAGCTGGTCAGGCGTGAGGTGGCCTTTTTCCTTCTTGCAGGAGCGCACACATCGGCGACGGCATTCACGAGGACCATCGACAACATCCTCTCGTGGTGCGAAGGGCACCCGCAGGACGTCGGGCGGGGAGCCACGGACCGTTCCTGGGTGCAGCGCTGCGTGCATGAGACTGTCCGATTGAGCCCGTCAAGTCCGATCGCGATGCGGCGCGCGCTGGCCGACGTGACTCTACGCACAGGCCGGAGGATCGCTATGGGGGAGAAGGTGGTGATCGACCTCGTGCGGATCAACACGGATCCGTTGCTGTTCGGTGACGACGCTGAGGCCTTCAACCCGCGCCGGGAGCTGCCCGACGGCGTGGCGCCGCACGGCATCAGCTTCGGTCACGGCGCGCACGCTTGCATAGGTGAGGAGCTCGCAGCTGGGGTGGTCGCCGGGCCTGGCAGGGAGACGTCGGAGTACGAGTGGGGTTTGGTGACAGTCGGCGTGCAGGCTGCGCTCGCACGAGGCGTTGCGCGCGACCCTGGCGACCCTCCCCGGATGAGCACCGGTACAGCCCGGCCTTACTGGGCCGCCTATCCCGTTGTGTTCGCCTCAGGTATGGGTGGTACCTAGTCCGAGGCCGCCGTCGACCACCATGACTGAACCGGTGGTCCACTCCGCGCACGCGAGATACTCGACTGCCTCGGCGATTTCGGTGGCCGTGCCCGGCCGGCCGACGACATGGGCAGGGCCGAGCTCGTCGTTTCGGCGGCGCGCGGTTTCTTCGTCGAAAAGCCCCGCCCGCACGTTGAGCTCGCTCAGCACCGCGCCGGGGCGTACGCAACTCACTCGCACGCCCAAAGGCCCGAGCTCCGATGCGAGAACTCCCGTAAGCGCCTCGAGCGCACCTTTGGTAGCCGCGTAGGGTGACGCCCCGGGGAACGCGCGTGTCACGTGCACCGACCCGAAGAAGATTATCGCTCCTTTGCGTTCGACGAGATGCGGGAGCGCCGCTTGGCTGAGCATCATGGCGGACACGACGTTGTTGTGAAAAATCTCGACCAGCTGCTGCTCGTCGAGCGAGGAGAAAGGACCTCGGTACATGTCGGCGGCGCAGTTGACGAGCACATCAATCCCACCGGCGTGGTCTATCGCAGACTCGACGACGAGCGACCGGTCATCGGCGACCGTGATGTCGGCGTGGACCCATTTCGCGGCCGGCCCGATCGATTCGGCTACCTGTCGAACCTTCTCGGCGCGCCGTCCCGCCAATGTGACTAGCGCTCCGCGCTTTGCGAAGTGGTCGGCTGTGCCTGCGCCTATTCCAGACCCGCCGCCCGTGACGATCACCGACATGCCCGCAACGGTCCGCATTCAGCGCAATCTAGGCGGTCGCGCCCGTCGACGTCACGGGTGCGAGCCGGCCGGGCTCGTGTGGATGGTCGCGGCGGTCAGGCGGCGCACCTGGTCGAGGAGATGTGTTTCGGCGTGGTGGGCGATGTCGTGGGCTTCGCTCACGCTGAGCGACGGGTCGACCGTTGCGTCCACCTCGGCGCGAAGGGTGTGGCCGATCCAGCGGATCCGAAGCTCGCGCACCCCGACGACACCGGCGACGCTGGTGACGGCAGCTGTTGCCTGGTCGACAAGTGCCGGGTCCACTGCGTCCATGAGGCGGGCTCCGACCTGGCGCACGGCAGAGCGCAACACGCCGAGGATTGCGACCGTGATGACCAGGCCGGTGATCGGGTCCGCTGGACGCCAACCGAGGGCTACACCAGCGGCTCCGACGAGCACGGCAAGGCTTGTGAACCCGTCGGTGCGGGCGTGCAGGCCGTCAGCGACGAGCGCAGCGCTGCCGATGCGACGGCCAACCTGGATACGCAGCCTGGCCACGACCTCGTTTCCGACGAAACCCACGAGCGCTGCGCCGACGACAAGCCACAGGTTGCTAACCGAGCGCGGGTGGATCAGTCGGCTTATGGCCTCGAAGGCTGCTAGCGCGCTCGACAAGGTGATCATTGTGACCACAAACAGGCCGCCCAGGTCTTCCGCCCGACCGTAGCCGTAGGTGTAGCGCTTGTCGGCTGGACGTCCGGCGAGCCGGAAGGCTACGAGCAGCGGGACCGCAGTCAGCGCGTCGGCAACATTGTGGAGGGTGTCTCCCAGGAGCGCCACGGACCCTGAAAGGCCGACCACGACCGCCTCGACTACAGCCGTCGCCGCGAGGATCGCCAAGCTCACAAGCAGCGCCCTGCGTCCCTCGGCGTTGGCTTCGAGGGTCTCGTCGACCTGGTCCGCGCTGTCGTGGGAGTGCGCCCCGACTACTTCGTAGAGCGCGTGACGCACTGTGGAGAATATCGACGAGCCGTGGTCGTGGTCGTGGTCGTGGTCGTGGTCGTGGTCGTGGTCGTGGTCGGGGTCGTGGTCGTGGGCTTTGCCATCGTCGTGGTGACGGCCGTGGTCGTGGTCGTGGCGGTCGGCGGTCATCGTCGGAAGGCCCGACTCTACAAGACGTGCACCGGTAGTCCTCCACGAGCCCGCGAACCTGCGCAACCTGGCGAGGTCCGCCCCTGCGGTCCACAATGTGCTGCTATGTTCTCCCGTTGGGAGGTGCTGTCACGCAGCCGACTGTCGACCGGCGAACTTTCCTCGCGATCGCCGCTGCGGTGGCTGCAGGGGCGGGATTAGCAGCGTGCGGTGCCTCAGGAGGCCGTCGCGAAGGTGGACCGCCGGGATCCTCACGGGTAGCATCGACGAAGACTGCGGGTACGTCCTCGCGTTCGCTGCCGCCGACTGGCGGCCTCTCGGTCCCGGATGCAGCAGATTGGGCGCAATTGCGCTCGTCGCTGTCCGGCCGGCTGATTCTGCCGGGCGATAGCGACTACCTGGGTGCTTCGGAGCTTTACGACCCACGGTTCGACTCGGTGCGGCCCGCAGCGGTGGCGATGTGCGGGAATCCGAGCGATGTGCAGCGTTGCCTCGGTTTCTCGCGCGACCACACGCTCGACCCGATCGCGCGCTCGGGCGGTCACAGCTACGGCGGCTACTCGACCGGAACCGGTCTCGTGATCGACGTCTCGGCGATGGGGGGTGTTGCTTACAACTCCGCCCGTGCTACGGCCACTGTCGGTTCCGGCGCCCGCCTAATCGACGTCTACAGCAAGCTCAACGGTACCGGCGTGTCGATTCCGGCGGGGTCGTGTCCAACCGTCGGCATCGCAGGCTTGACGCTGGGGGGCGGCATAGGGGTGGTCGACCGGAGTCGCGGCCTAACTTGTGACGCATTGGTATCGCTTCAGATCGTCACAGCCGACGGAACCCTACATAGTGTGGACGCGGCGGCGGAGAGTGACCTCTTCTGGGCATGTCGAGGAGGCGGCGGCGGGAACTTCGGGATCGTGACGTCGTTTGAATTCGCTACGTTCCCTACGGCGCCGCTAACGCTTTTCTCGATCGGGTGGCCGTGGTCTGCGGCCTCCCAAGTCTTGGCGGCTTGGATGGAGTGGGCGCCGCCGGCGCCTGAAGATCTGTGGTCGAACTGCCTGCTTCAAAGCCTTGCTTCCTCGCCGTCGCCGACCGTAGGTGTCGGTGGGGTGTGG
>JAKBBS010000261.1 GCA_021808425.1 Actinomycetes bacterium | reverse complement strand
GCGGTCTTGAGGGTCTCTGCGCTCATGTAGCGCTTGGTGATGGCCCATTCGTCGGTCTGCTCGGCCAGCAGGGCTCCGACCAGGCGGATCACCGAAGCCCGGTTGGGGAAGATGCCGACCACGTCGGCGCGCCGACGGATCTCTTTGTTCAGCCGTTCGATCGTTATCTTGAGTCGCGGCGCGAGATAGCCGCCTGACCTGCGGGTTCGTGTGGTGGACGGTGTCTTCGATGAAGGCTCTCGGTAGGGCTTGACCGGCTGAACTTTTTTCTTGGGTGGGCAGCGGATCCTTCTCGTTCAGCACGGCAGGGGCGGTTCGTGCCAGGTCTCGCCGGTGGTTGTGGAGTGGCGGAGCCACCGATAGCGCTTGTGGGCGCCTTGCGCGCTGACGCCGAGTGCGGCGCCGATCTGAGCCCATGTCGCCCCGGCGGCGACTGCTCGGGCGATTGCCGTGTCGCGTTCGGTTGCGAGGGTGTCGATGTCGGCGGTGAGAGACGCGACGAGGTCGAGGGCGTGTCGGCCACTGTCTTTGGCCATCAACTGCCGTTGACGGCTTGGGGGTGGTCGGTGGTCGTCGGCTTGGCACTCGGCGGGGCCGAGGCCGGATGGGTGCGGTTGTGGCCGAGTGCTTCGCTGAGGGCGGCACGGAGGCGGCGGTTGTCGGCTTCGAGTTCGCGGATGCGGGCGAGGGCGGTGTCGATCCGTTGCCGCAGGGAGGCTTCGGTGCCTCGTTGGCGTTCCGGCACCGACCGCTGCGTGCGAGGAACCTGCTTTTGGCGGAGGCGTCTGATCTCGGCGCGAAGGTCGGGTTGGTTGTAGAGCCAGGACCGGGAAACGCCGGCTGTTCGGGCGACGGAGTCGAATGTGACGGGAGTGCCGGTAGCGTCCATGCGCCGTAGAGCGGCGACGGCCCGGCCCATAGTCGCTTCGGAGCGGCGTCGGGCGGCGGCGACCACATGCTGGGTGTTGTCAGCTCGCATCTGCCACCGTGTCGGCGTCGTCGTCGGCTTCGAGGCTGGTGATGACCCGGTCGAGGTTGGCGAGGACCTGGCGGTTCATCTCGATCAGGCGGCTCTGCCCGCGGGCCTCCGCCGCGGTGATGATCTTCACTGTCTGGGTGCGCTGCTCGCGGTGTCGGGGCAGGAACTCGGCGGTGGTGAGGAACGTCGGACAGGTCAGGCACGCGTTGGCGTGCGGGCAGGCTTGCTGGACGGGCAGACCGCAGAATCCGTTGGGGAGTGCCTGGGTGGCCTGGCCGAGGCGCTGAGCGGCCCAGGCCGCTTCGGCGAGCGGGCCGTCGGGGTCGACGGTCACAGTCTCGCCGGTGATGTCGACCTTGCGGGCGGCTTCCCAGTGTCGCCGGACGGTCGTGTCGTGTAGCCGGGCGTAGTGGGCGGTCATCTGCGGCGAGTCGTGGTCGAGGATGCGACGCACGACTTCTTGGGGGACGTCTCGGTTGATGAGGCGGGTCCCGAGGGTGTGGCGCCACTGGTGGGGCGTCAGGTGAACCGGCTGGCCGTGCGCGTCGGTGACGTTGCACTCCTCCAGCCATCGGTAGAGGGCGCCCCGGTAGGTGGCCGCCGGAACCGGGGAGCGCCCGTCGGGGTTCTTCGTCACCCGTGGGAACAGCCACGCTGCTCCTGTGGCCCTGGCGGCTTGATCGCCTATCAGGGCCTGGATCTCTTCGTCGATGGGAACCAGCGCTTCGCGTTTCATCTTGTGGTTGACGTAGCGCAGGTAGGGGGCCCCGCCGGCGTCGGTGACGACGCAGTCACGGGGCAGGCGCAGAGCGTCGTTGATCCGCAGCCCGGCCCGGATCAGGATCATGGTGACGAGCCGGAACGCCGGGTTGGTCCAGCGGTCGAGGTTGTCGGGCCGCTCGATCTGGGCCATGACGGCCTCGCCGAGGGCTCTCGGGGCACGCTCGGAACGCTTCGGGTAGTCATCGGTGAAGATCAACGCGCCAGCGGGCAGCGCGTCGTCCCAGCGGTGCTGGCGGATCGCGGCCAGGAACGAGGCCAGCTGGCCGATGTGGTCGTTGTGGCGTTGGCGTCCGGCCAACTCGGCGTGCAGGTCGGCCAGGTAGCGTTCGAGTAGCGCCCGATCGATGTCTCCCAGGCCCGTGACCCCGGCGGTGTCGCAGAAGCCGGCGAAGCGGGTCACCGACCGCAGTCCGCGTCGAACGGTCTCGAGGTTCAGCCCGGTGCCGAGCCGCCAGCGCAGCCACCGCTTCGTCAACTGCCCCAACCACGGCTGGGCGATCACGGTGAAGTCAAGTGTCTGGTTGCCCTCGTAGCCGAGCCTGCGCAACTGCCAGACGTCGCGGGCGAACTCGCCTTCCCACCCGTTCGCGTCGGCGAGGTCGGACACCTTGCGGTGCGCGTAGACGAGAAACGCCCGTGGATTGCCGTCCTTGGGGGCAGGACGGCCGATCAGGGGCCGCCAAGCGTCCTCCGGGCGGTCGAGCAACGAGACCACTGCCTGGTTCGCCAAGAAGCGGACGACCGCAGTGACGACCGCCGGTGACGTCTTGGTGGCGCGCTCGTCGCGACGGCATTGCAACGCGAACTGGACCTCCAGGCGCAACTGCGGGCTCAGATCCCCCAGCCGGATGATCTCGTCCTCTGTGATCGTCACCTCGTCGAAGCGCCGGGCGAAGGTGGCGGCGTCAGGGCGTCCGTTCGCTCTCCAGGTCGCCGCGTGCGCATGACAGAACAGCAGCGCCGCTTGCGGCCACAGTTCACAGTGCCCGAGCGCGCAGGTCGAGCCGGGCCGGGGCGCCTTGACCGCCGGAGGGTTCGACAACCACGCTGCGAGCTCGGCCCGCCCGGCCCGATCCCAGCGCTGATAGTGCAGTTGGCACAACCCGGCCCTGGCGACGCCGTAGCCGCACGCCTTGACCCGACAGGCAGCGTTTGGCCGCTGACGACGCCACCGGCTATCGGTCGACGCGACGAACACGTCAAGGTCGCATCGCCCTTCTTTGACCCAGCGCAGGTGATGTCCGGGGCACAAGCCGTGACCCCTCGCGGAACGTGAGCAGCCACCGACCCGGCACTCCCCGCCGCCGAAGACCGGATCATTCGCCGCGAAGACGAGGGTGTCGGCCCGGAACTCGGGGCGGACAACTCCGACGAGTGCCTCGAGCAGCGGGACCCGCCCCGGGCCAAGCTCGCCCGCCGGCGCCGACGCGCTCACAGTCGCACCGGGCGATCGGCGAACCATCCAGCGTCGTCGAGCACCCGACGGGCGTCCTCGACACTCAAATGACCGTAGGTGTCAACCGTGGTGGTCACCGCGGCGTGGCCAAGCAGCTTGCTCACGACCTCCACGGGAGCGCCGGCACGCAACATCGAAGTGGCGTAGGAATGGCGGAACCAGTGCGGATCGAAGTCCACTCCCGACCGCTGGCGCAGCCGCCGCACCAAGTCGTAGACCGCCGGATAGCTCACCGGCGCGCCATGCGGCCGTCCCCACAAGTTGACGAACACGTAGTCGCTGTCCAAATCGCCGTACTCGCCGTGCATGTAGTCGGCGTAGAGGCGGACCAACTCCACGCTGACGGGGATCGTGCGCTCCTGGCCGGACTTGGAGCGGGCGCCGTTGTCGTTCGCCCTGGGCGTTACGGTGACCTGACGGGCCGGGACCGCCCAGTCCTCGTGGCGCAATCCGAGCGCCTCACCGATGCGCATCCCTGTGTCGTAGAGCACCGCCATCAGCAACCGGTCCCGGCGCCGGTCACATGCGTCGAGGATCGCCTGGGCCTCACCGACAGTCAGGGCCCTGGGCTGCTTGCGGGACGCCTTCAACCGGACCGCCCGGCGAGCCTGCGGCTTGCCCTTGGAGATGTGATGCAAAAACGGCCGCCACGAGCCCCCTCGCCGCCCGGCTGGCTGCCAGGTGCTCAGCAGACCACCCAGCTCGACCCCGCTGCGCGCTGCGTGCTGGTAGAACGCGGACAACGCCGACAGCTTGCGGTTCACCGTCGCCTCACCGCAGTGATGCTCCACCGACGGCAACACCGTGACCCGAGCCGCCCGGGTGCCCGGCGGCCGCCGCAGCCAGGCCACGAACTCGCCGACATCCTCCAGGCGCACCTGCCGCCAGTCCAAGCCCCGCTCGGCCAGGAACACGAACCAGTCCTTCAGATCATGGGCGTACGCCTTCACCGTGTTCGGAGACCGCTCGATGTCACTCAGATAGGCGAGGTATCGCTCGACCGGGTCGACCGGGCGACCGTCCTCCCCCAGAACCGTCCACGACTCACGCTGCGAATCGGGCACCACCACCCTCTGAACGAACACCGAACCTCCCTGGAACCTGCGTGCTGGACCGGGGTAGATAACCACGTCCAGCACCCAGACCCAGGCGCTCAGACCCCTCGTCGGCTACGTCCCAGACATGCTCCAGGAGACTCAAGATAACCTGGGGATTGTTGGATCGGATCTTGGGCCAATGCTCGGCCGGGAACGCCGAGAAGGCCAGGATGTCATCGGCGGCGTCGAGCAGGATGGTGGCCACGTGCACGAACCCCGCCGCGGTCAGCTTGTC
>JAKBBS010000260.1 GCA_021808425.1 Actinomycetes bacterium | reverse complement strand
AGGGCGGGAAGACCTCAAGTTCTTCTATGACGCGGCTGGCGGCTTGACGTCTAATTTTTAGCTTGGTGGCTTCGGGGCCTGGGGTTATGGGCGGCCGTGCTGGATTTTTGGCGGGTGACGGTGACGGGCGTGGTCATGGGGATCTCGATGGATTCCGTGTTGGGGGGGCCAGTGTTGCGAGGACAAGGGCGGGTAGCCCGAGTGTTTCGGCTGCTCGTCGGTATCCGGACATGCCTTGGCCGAAGCGGTCCTCGATGAGTTTTGTGAGTAGGGCTGGGGTCTCAAGATGGACTTTGACCGGTTCGTTCTTGCGCCACCCGCGGGCCGAGATTTGTTTGAAAAGCGAGGTTTTGCGCGCAGGGTCGATAAGGCCGAGTTGGCTGCAGCGCATGATGATGGCTTGGATCGACACGCCCCATGTGGCTTTGAGCTGGGCGAAGTCTCGGAGTGTGACGTCGGTAGTGACGAATTCCTCGGCACGGTGGCGGGGGACGAGGAATGCGCCTGCGAACCGGTTGGCTTCGTCTTCGGGGTCGGGGACGAACCGTCTCCGAGTGTGAAGTACAAGGTGGCCGAGTTCATGCGCGAGGGTGAAGCGTTGCCGGTCACCGGCACCTCCCTCGAAGTAGCCGATGACCGCCGGGTCAGGCGCGCCAGGCCAGCAGGACGCACCGAAGTGTCCGACCGTATCGGATTCGTCATCGGCCTCGGCGAAGGCGAGCGGGGCGACGATGATCCCTGCGCGCTCCAGGCTTCGGGTCACGTGGCGGACGGGTCCGGAAACGTCGAGGCCGAGGATCTCCCTTGCCTGCATGGCCAGTGACTCGATGCTTTCTGGGGTGATCTCGTGGCTGGTCGCTAGTGGCAGGCTTGGTGGTATGTATCCTCCGCGGTCTCGCACGAGCTGGCAGGCCACCCGGTACGTTTCGGTGATCAGCTGTTCGGCCCGATGTACTTCACTGCTCAGTGCGGTGTTCTTACGGCGGAAGCGGAGAGTTAGCGGCGGCAGGTCGGCGGGAACTGCTTCGAAGTAGGCCTGTGGGTAGCCGGTCGCGTCGGCGACTTTCTCAAGGAGGGCGGCAGTTGCTGTCCTTCGCCCTGACTCGATCTGGGAGATCTGAGCCTGGGTTACACCGAGCGACGCAGCGAGGTCGGCTTGAGAGCTTCCGAGGAGTAGGCGGACAGCGCGGATCCTCTCACCGGCGTAGATCTGGGCCTCAGTCTCGACTGGCATTTCCCTCACCGTCCTGCTCGTTCTCATCGGCTTCGAAGGGGAGGAAGCCTTGTTGGAGATCTTCGGTCGGGATGAACTCGAGGTTCTCCAAGGTGTCGACGCCTCTGGGCAGAACGAAGTCGATGTCGAGTTTGGCGCTTGAACGCCACTTCCAGGTGCCGATCGGTCGTACAACTCGGATTGAGACCTCCTCAGACGTAGTGTCGATCGACCAGAGGCCAAGCAGCCGGCTGCCCTGGATCCCGAGCAGGTTGTCGTGGACGTTCGTGTAGTAGGCCTGCCGGGCAGGATTCGGACCGGGCGGCGGCACGTCCATCCCCACTGGTCGCAGGAGACGGAGTTCCAGGACCTGATTGCGGAGAAGGACCTGCAAGTTGGGTTTTGGTTTCGCCACCTCCCAACTGCCAAGGGCGCCCTGTGCGCTGGCAGTGAGTAGGAGCCGTCGGCTGTGAGCCCGAGCTAGATGGTGAGCTGCCGGCTGGTACTCGGCGCCGGCCATGTCGAAGTCTACGAAGTGCTGTTGAGCTAGTTCTAAGGCTCGGTCGAGCGAGGAGTAGAGCCCGACGAGCAGGGAACTCATCACCTCGATCAAGACATCCTTGTCCGTGGGATCAGTCATTCTGTTATTTTATAACGTAGATATGCACTTTTCAAGAATCGCACCTGCCACGAGCGGCGTGGCGTCTTAATCATCAATCGCTCTTGCGGAGCCGCACAACGGGCGTTAACGGCACCCAAGGCCGAGCGCGAGAGAGAAAGTCTCCGAGTACTCGGAGATGGGGGTTGTCGAGTTGCGTGTTTGGTGGTGGTCGTAACGCCAGCTTGCAACGGGCTCTGAGCTTTCTATCGGCGCTCCCTGGCCGTGCTCCTGCGTACGGAGTTGGGCGGTGCCGACTTCGCTTGCCAGGAGGCTGGTAGACGTAAGCAAATTGTGCAGCGCCACCAGGGGTTACGGGCACGGATCGTGCTGGGGGTGGCCGACGGGAGGATAACGCGATGGTGGAGCGGCTTCGGCTCGGGGTCGTGCTTACTTACCTTGGGGGTTTCCTCCCTGCCGTGTGAAAGGCTGGCGAGGTGGACGGGTTCCTGAATGACGTCGAGGTGGCTTTGGAGGCGGCTGCTGCGGGGGCCGCTGTTCCGTCGTGAGCGGCGGCGAGGGCCTCGACCATCGCCGCTGACAGGTTGCGGCGCGCGGCGTGGTGACGGGCTTGCAGCTGGGCCATTGGCCAGGCGAGGTCCCGCATGGGGAGTACCGAGATCACGTCTGGAAGGGCCATCAGCTGCGACCGGAAGTCTGCTTGAAGCTCGGCCGGTAGGGCGGCGACCGGGGCTGACAGCTTGCCGGTCACGGAGGATTTGGCGAACGACGATGATAGGCGGAACAGCCATAGGCCGGTGGTGGCGATGCCGTGCTGCGCGATCCCGCCGAGGTCGGGTGGTCGTGCGGCGACGAGGACGTCTCGCAGGAGATGGTCGTCGATGACAACCGGGGCCACTACGTGGTGACCAGGTCGGGATCGTCGAGTTCGGTGAGGAAGCGGCGGTGGTCCTCTGCGGACAGGGCGTCGTCGAGGAGCTTCTGGCGCGAGCCGGGGGGGGCGTCGCCCAAGTCGATGACGGTGACTCTGCCGCCTCCGTCTAGTCCCCAGCGGTGGCGGACCGCCGCCGGCACGGACATTTGTCCGCTGCTGGAGACCAGGAAGTCAGTGGCAACGGTTATGTACCTTACATCCCATCACTTGGTGTGGCCCCATCCTGCCAAGTGCTACGCCGCGCTGGCGTCGTTGTTGTTGGCAGCGACAGACGAAGTTGTCGCCTCGCGCAGTAGCCACCGCAGTAGCCACCGGGGCAGTTTGGACGTGCACGAGCGTCGCAATCCCCTCGTCAGTACGGTGCTGGATGCTCCTGGACGATCCACCCCGTTGTTTGCAAGAAGGGGGTCGTGTGTTCGAGTCCCATCGTCTCCACTTTTCCCAGCAGCCGCAACGGTTTTTGGCCTTGTGAAGGCGCCTCGGAAGGTCGCGCAACGTTGACACTGTAGATAACGCTCTGACGAGCGACCGGGTGAATTGGTGTCGACGTCGACTCGATGACCGAGCAGGTCTTCAATCTTTCGAGCGAACGCGAACCACCCACCCAGCTCTCCAACTCCACCTTCTTTCTCGCTACGCCCCCACCTCGCGGGTCTTGTTGGCTAGTTGCAAGGTTCATTGGATCGCAGGGCGGGTTCTTCTCGGTTCTGGTGGCTAGCGACTCAGCCCCGGGCCGAGATCGTCGCCGCGGCTGTTGTACTTGCCCCTGATCAGTTCGAGTCGCTCGATCTCAGCCTGCCTTTCCAAGAGCGAGGGCAGATGAGTACGATCTTTTTCCCGCCCCAGTAGCTCTTTGGATCGAATTAGATCGGACAGGCTGCCGACTAGAACGGTGCTCCCGCCGACGGGGACTGTAACGGCGGATTCGATCAGGTCGTTGTATCCCCGCTCGTATCCCCTCGGCTCGAGGACGATGTCGATGAGGCCGGCTTCGGTCACGACACCCAACGCTACGGACGAGCCGAGGATGTGGCGTGCTTCGAGACGTCCGCCGTCGATCCGAACACCAGGACCTGAGTCTTCGACGCGCCATCGCGGCCTAAGGGAGTTGTGGGCGTCGCAAAGCTTGCCCAAGTTTCCCTCTGAGCGTTCCGGCACTGGATCTACGTCTACCGTTTCGAGGTCAGCGCCTTGCAGCCGACCGGCGAAGCTGCCGAACACCAGGTACTCGACCCCATGCTCGTCCAACGCCTGGCACAGCTTCACCAGATTTTGGTAGTCGCTGGCGGTCATTCTCCCCGGGCCCGACGGTTTGCGTCTCGGACCTGGTCGATCCGTGCCCAGTAGTCTGGGTGACGCTCCCGGCCGCGCACAGCGCTCGGTGGTAGGTGGAGGTCGTGCTCGTGTCCGCAATCCCACCATTCGGGACGTTCGGGTTGGGTCGCCCGAACTAAAGCCAAAAGCTGATCATAGTTTATGCCTTCGACGATTAAGCCTGTCTCGAATTGCTCTAGCCACTGGGAGGTGACGCCGGCCCTACGGGCGACCTCTCCGACACCAAGGCCAGACCGAACGCGGAGAAGGTGAATGTATTCGAAGGTGGTCGGCTCGTCGTCAGTCCACGAGTTCTGTCGCCCGGCTGTATTGCGGACGTTTTCGGCGGTCACACCTAAAATGTAGGCTGCTACGCGGGGGTCGATGGGTTGTACGCTAGCTCCACTTGCTCGAAGCGAAGTTCACGAACAGATCATGTTCATGCCGCGACGAGCTGGCCGCTGATGTAGTCG
>JAKBBS010000259.1 GCA_021808425.1 Actinomycetes bacterium | reverse complement strand
CCTGGGAGTGGCCGAGAAAGATGATGGGCCTGCCGGCATTGTCGTGCGCGAGGTAGTACTGCCAGTCCGACAGGAGACTGTCGTAGGCGACGTTGAGGCCGGTTATCCCTGCGCTGAAAAGCCCGGCCGTGGTCACTTGGCGGTACATCGGCGCCCAGACCCTGCACACCGTCGAGAAACGTGATGCCTGCTCCTCGGCCGCGTTGATCTCGGCGGGCTGGACTGCGAGGTCGGCGTTGGATCCGCTTTCGCTGCTCACCGTCGGGTACACGTAGAAGCAGTCGAAGGGGGACGTGGCGGCCGCCGCGGCGTTCGCTTGCGCTGGCGAGCCCGTCGCTGGCACGACCTGTGCGTCCAGATTTGCGGTGCAAGGGTCCGGCGATACCCCTGGCCTGCACAGCCAGACGGGTTTCGTTGACGCCCCTACAAAGCTCCCAGGTTTGGTAGTGGGCGCGGCAGTGCTCGAAACCGTCGAGCCGGAGCCGCCGGCAGTGGTTGGCGTCGCCGCCTTGGTTGAGTTCGAACTGCACGCGGCCAGCGCTATCGAAATCACAGCTAGCAAGGAGACGAGGGCACGGCACGGGCGCATCCTCCGAAGCTATCAGCGCCGCTCAGTTCCGACGGTGGTCATCTCCTGGCGGCAGTGAACGTTGCAAGCAGCAGACTCCGGGGCGGTCAGCTCCAGTCGTGGTGGTGGTGGTTGTGGCGACGGTGGCGAGATCCGCGCAGGACCAGCAGGGCGACGATTATGAGTGGCCAAGGCACGAACAGGAACTGCATCCCGACCATAGCGTGGATCGCTCCGAGCACCCACACAGCGAGAAGCGCCAGAAAAGCAACCTTGATCATCGGGTGGCGATGACGGGAAGGCCGAGAAATTGGCGCGGGAGGCGCGGATGGAGGCGGGGGGACGTCGAGGCTTGGCAGGTCCGCCAACAGGGGACCCAGGTCGTCCCTGGTCTTCGCGGTGGCCGCTGCGCTCGCTCGCTCCTGGAATTCTGCCTCGTCCAGCCGGCCGTCGGCGTAATGGCGGCACAGAAGGTTCGTGACCTCGGCTCGCTCGACGTCCGACACCCGCATGGAGCCGGGAGCAACCGCGCTCACGACATCCTCCATGATCCGACGAGGTCCTCGGCGATCGACGCTTCGTCGCCGGCTCTGGGCATCAGGAGCCAGGCAGCGGCGTAGATGGGGAGGCCGATACCTCCGAAAAGGACCGCCGCTACGAGTGCGATCCGCACCGCGACGGGGTCCAAGTCGAGGTAGTCGGCTACGCCGGCCGCGACGCCGGCGATGATCCGGTTGTCTTCTCGCCGTCGCAGCGAGCGCTGCCCTGCGGGAGGATTTGGAGCAGGTGAAGTGGTCATGTAACCATCATGCGGCCGGCAAGGCCGCTGCGCTATCGGGAATGACCCTTAGGGGCTCCTCAGGGTGATTCCCTATGGCAGTTCCAAGCTTGGGGCGCGATCATCGTTGCATCCGTCTTCCTCCGTCCCCCCCGTCTCGACCTTTCGGTCCTCCGCCTTGGGTTCGTCGGCACCGGCGCGGACGCGGACCTCTCCGCCGGCGAAGCGACGACCGCTTCCTCGGCGGCATCGCCGGGGCTGTCGCGGCGGCCACCGGATTCGAGATAACGATCGTGCGGGTCGGTTTGGTCATCTTCGGCTTGGCGAGCGGGGTAGGTGTCGCCGCATACGTGGTGGCGTGGGTGCTCGTTCCGGCGCTCGACGAGGATCGAAGCATCGCCTCGAGGGCCTTGGCGGACGGACGTGCGCTCGTGACCGTGATTGCTTTCGCTCCGCCTCTCGTCGTCGCTCTCCTCCTTGCGTCGGCTCTCCAAGCTCCCTGGGCCGGCGGACTCGCGTGGCCCGTCTTCGTCAGCGCCGCGGGGCTTGTGCTCGTCTGGCGTGACGGCACAGAAGTCGACCGGTCGTACCTGCGTCAGGCCGTCGGCCCGCTCGTGCAGATTGGGTCTTCGGGGCGAGGGTCGTGGCGAATTCTCGTGGGTCGCCTCGTCGCTGCGGCGGTAATGTCACTCGTCGGCCTCTTGGCGTTGACCCAAAGCCGTCGAGGCGCTGTCGTTGCACCGCTGGCGGGCGTCGCGCTTCTTCTCGCTGCGATCGTTATCGTGTTCGGTCCGTGGTGGCTGCGCGCCGGGCGTGACCTGGTCCTCGAACGGCAAGCGCGTCTTCGAGCCGAGGAGCGTGCTGACCTCGCGGCCCGGGTCCACGATTCGGTGCTTCAGACTCTCGCGCTCATCCAGCGCCATGCCGCTGATCCAGCTCGAGTCACTCAACTCGCCCGCAATCAGGAGCGCGAGCTGCGCTCATGGCTGTGGGACGGCCAGCGCCCCGGCTCGTTCAACGAGACCGGCAAGAGCGGCGACACCGGCGTGGCGACCGTGGCTTCGGGAATCACCCGCATCCAGTCCGACGTGGAAGCCGCCCACGAAGTCCGCGTCGAGGCAGTCGTGGTCGGCGATGCTGCTCTCACCGAGCCCCTCGAGGCGCTACTGGCCGCCGGTAGGGAAGCTACCGTCAACGCTGCGAAATGGTCAGGTGCCGACGTCGTGTCGATCTTCGCCGAGGTCGAGCAGGACTGCGTCACCCTGTATGTCCGCGACCGGGGCCGCGGGTTCGACCGTGGCGCAGTCGGCTCCGACAGGCGGGGACTGGCCGAGTCCATCGAGGGTCGTATGTTGCGCGCCGGGGGCAGCGCCAAGGTGCGAAGTGAAGTCGGGGCCGGAACCGAGGTGACGCTGCGGCTTCCCCTTCCCGAGCGTCGAAAATGATCCCCCCGGCAGACGTCGACCGACCGACCGTCGTGCTCGTCGACGACCACCACCTGTTTCGTTCCGGTGTGCGCGCTGAACTCGGTGACGCAGTCGACGTCGTGGGCGAAGCCGACGATGTCGGGGCCGCTGTGGAACTCATTATCGCGCGACGTCCCGACGTGGTTCTGCTCGACATCCATCTCCCTTCGGGTGGCGGTCAGAACGTCGTGTCCCAGGTCGCGTCGCTCGACGCGAGTGCTCCTGAGCCCAGGAGCGCCGTTCGTTTCTTGGCCCTGTCAGTCTCCGACGCTCCAGAAGACGTTATAGCTGTCATCCGCGCCGGTGCCAGGGGCTATGTGACTAAAGCCATCTCCGGACCGGAGTTGGTGGAGGCAGTACGGCGCGTTGCAAGCGGCGACGCTGTGTTCTCGCCCCGACTCGCAGGCTTCGTCCTCGACGCGTTCGCCTCGAGCCAAGCAGCGCAACCCACTGCGCCGACCGACCCCGAGCTGGAGCAACTGACCACACGCGAACGGGACGTCCTGCGCTTGATCGCCCGTGGGTACACCTACAAGGAGGTTGCGGTCGAACTTGCTATCGCCTCGAAGACAGTCGAAAGCCACGTGTCCGCCGTGCTGCGCAAGCTGCAACTCTCCACCCGCCACCAGCTAGCGCACTGGGCAAACGAGCGCCGGATCCTCTGACGGGTCTATGTTCCGGATAGTCGCTCCGCAGGCCGCTATGCAGCTTGCTGGCTCAGCCGGCTGATCTCGGCGCTTAGAAGACACGAAAAAGCTCCGGTCCCCGCTGAACGGCCACGGGGTCTCAGGTCATCGAGCAGCGGATCGTCGTCATTCCACTGGCCCACGGGCTGGGGGCGTGAAATCCAAGAGTCATAAGGCGTTGCCTTGGCCGTCCGGGCGCTTCTCTCGCACTTTTGCGCCAGGCGTTGCAGGGTTTCGAAGGCGGCCTGAAGCTCTCTGAACTCCTCCGCACTTCCTCCAGGAGCGTCGGGGTGCGTCAAGCGGGCGCGACGGAAGAAGGCTCGCTTGACTTCGCTGTAGAGGGCGCCCTCGGTCACGCCGAGCACGTCCCACGGGGTCCGACCCGCTTGCTGCATCGCACATCCTTGTGTTGTTGTTTGGCATCCATGCCAGGAGCGGATCCTTCCGCTCGACGGAATCTTCGACCACCGCCCGCATTTCTTGAGGAGAATCGGGTAAAGCACACTTTCTCTCCCCAAGTCCTGGGTGGGGCACGGCTTCAATACGGCCGGGTGCCGGTGTACACAGCGCGAGGTCGGTATCTGAGACAGTAGTTCGACTCCTCCGCATACTGCGCCAGCCATCCTGCCATGCGTGCCACAGCGAAGATCGCGGCGCCCGCCCCGGGCGCGAGGCCCACGCCGTAGACGAGCGCTCCGAGTGCCATGTCGACGTTGATTGGTGCGCTGGTCCGTGATCTGACAGCTTCGATGACAGCCTGAACGGTCCTCCGCTTCGCTGTGGGCATCGCAGCCGTTACCGCCCGCATCAGTATCGTGGCTCGCGGGTCGTCTACTTTGTAGACCGCGTGGCCCACCCCCGGCATGCCGACGGTCTGAGATGAGTACGCTTCTTGGCGGCCAGCGATGAGCGGCTCGAGCGTCACCTCGGACCGGTGCTCGTTTCGCCGAAAGAGCGCTTCGGTGGCGTCGCTCGCAGTGCCATGCAGCCGTCCCGACACCGCGGAGAGGCCTGCCGCCAGTGCGTGCGCGGGTGATGCCTTCGTGCTCGCCGTCACCCGCACGGCGAGGGCGGAGG
>JAKBBS010000258.1 GCA_021808425.1 Actinomycetes bacterium | reverse complement strand
GGTGCTCGACGTCTTCGGACTATAGGAGGGCGTTAGACGAAGTGGCAGGCTCCGCAAGTCATTGAGCACAAGGTCTGGTTGGAACCGGCTCGAGCGCCTCGACACCAGGATCTCCTCGTCGGGTCGGTGCGCGTCGAACCCGACCAGGCCGCCGCTCTCCTCGTCGAACATCCCGACTGGCAACGTGGCCTCTCCTGTCACAACACTCCGGTTTCGTGTTACGATAATGGCGATGGAGGTCCACAAGGAAGCCCTCAAACACGGGGTGTCGGAGGCCTCCATCCGCCATGCCAGTCGAGTACTCGCTCATCGAAGCTGACGACGACACCGAGCAAGGGGACCGGCTGCTAATCATTGGCCCCGACTCTGCCGGGAACCTCCTGGAGCTTCTCGCCGCGAGGACCGACACGCGCGAGCTGCTCGTCTTCCATGCCATGGCGATGCGATCAAAGTACCGAGACCTGCTGCAGGGACTGGAGGATTGACATGACTGCTCACCACAAGACCGACAAAGGCCAGGAGATCACCGACGCGCTCATCGAGCAGTGGGGCCGAGAGGCCGAGGCGGGTCTGGACGTCGCCAAACTCAAGCAGACGGTACGCCGAGGCCGGGGACGCCCGGCTATGGGCGCTGCCGCCGCCGAGGCTCTACCAGTCCGTCTCGACCCGAAGCTTCGAGCCTCCGTGGTCGAGCGGGCGGAACGAGACGGCGTGGCCCAAGGCGAGGTCGTCCGTCGGGCACTGCGCGCCTATCTAGGACTCGCATCCTGACCAGTTGAGTCTGTTTTGCCCCGAACCGAGGGAGCGTCGTGCACGGAGGGCTCTCTTGACGCTCGTCCTCGCGCCTGTCGGTCTCATGTCCGACCACTGTGTCGTCCGCCACATGCCTTAAGGTCCACTGCAGGCCTCGGAGTCAGGCCATGAGGTGGGAGTCGAGAAAGGTGGGAACAGTGTTAGTTGAGGGGCTGACCGGACGGTGCAGAGTCGCTGCTGCCTTCTTGAACGCTCGGCGCAGCCTGCTCGTCTGCTGCGCTCTCACGGTGCTGGCGCTTGCGGCGTGCGGAGGGTCCTCGACCAGCGCGGCGGCCGGTTGGTCACGGCCTCAAGCCGTCGCCGGGAATTTCCGGCTGCTTCGCCTGTCGTGCACTGCCTCCCGCTACTGCCTCGCGGTAGGGAACACAGCGTCAGGGACCCCTGGGACGGTCGTCTGGAACGGCAAAACTTGGGGCAGACTGTTCCAAGGTCCTTCCAGCAGTCCGGCAGCGCTGAAGCTCCTGTCGTGTGGGTCACCCGGCTTTTGCGTGGCATCAGATGGTTCGACGGCTTGGGAATGGAACGGGCGATCTTGGAGCAAAGGCGTACCCGTCACCGCCGACGGCCATGCGGCGCCGGCAGTGCAATTGGACGGGCTTGCGTGCAGTACCGGCTTCGCATGCGTGGCAGTCGACGGGCAACGCGAGACGTTCTCGCTACGGAACGGTCACTGGACGGCGACTGGTTCGCTTGCGGCTCTTCCGCCCGGAGCGCCGACCGCGAACGAATCGATCGGGGCTGGCGGGATCTCGTGTGGCTCGGCGACATCGTGCATGGTCGTCGACAGCGAAGGTTTCGCATACCACTGGAACGGCAAAACCTGGCAGGCGCCGCTCGATGTCCTGCCACCGGGCAACGGATTTGTGTCGTGCCCGACGGCTGGCTGGTGCATGGCGATGAACGCGCACAGCTATGAGGTGGTGTGGAGCACGAATGGGTGGGGAGCATCTCCAACGTTCGTCGATCCTCGAAGCATGCAGCTATCGCAGCGGTCCGGCGGAAACGGGGTCGTTCCCTGGGGGCAAGGAGATTTCGGGGTTCTCGCACTGTCATGCGGCTCTGCCTCGCTATGCGCGGCGATCGACGATGCCGGATTCGCCGTGACCTACCACAGCGGCCGCTGGTCCCTGCCAGCGGGCATAGGACCAGCCCTCGATAATGTCGATACCGTCACGTGCTCGGGTTCTCGGGCATGCTTCGCAGTTACCCAAGGCAACGTTGCGTCTGCCGACTACTCGTAGCGGTGCCATCTGGAGGGGCGGTGGCCGCGGGCTGGAAGATCTGGCTAGCGCGCCTCGACGGCAGGATCTCGCAGTGCTCGATCACGAAGCGGGCGTCGGCCCGCGCGACCCGGTGGCGCCGAGCGGCTGACAGATGCGCGCCCCGCCGAGTCCTCGTACAATCAGATAGCAGGGCCATTGTGGCTGTAGTCGAGGGCAGACCTGGCAGCGCTTCGGCTGGTGCCCAGACCACGGCGCCGGCTTCTGTCAGCGTGTTCGGCGACGCGGTAGCGTACGGGGCGCCGGCCGGGGGCGGGCTCAACGCCCCGCTGGCGGGTATGGCGTTGACGCCGGGAGGGCACGGCTACTGGCTTGCGACCACCGGCAAGGCCCTGCCACGCCGACGCCAACGCCGTCGGTGTTGGCCACCTGTAAACTCCCGGGGACTCCGCCGTCGGTCAGGCCCAGCGCGATCGTGCTCAACTGCGGGGACGGCAACGCCTTCCTCGGCCATCTCGTCTGGTTGTCGTGGACGCCGAGCACTGCCACTGCCACCGGGATCCACACGTACAACACCTGCCACCCCGGCTGCGCTAAGGGAACGTTCGTTTCAACGCAGGCCAGCGTCCGGCTGGACTACCCGGTGCGGACCGGCGCCGGCGTGGAGTTCGGAGGGATCAGTTTCACCTACCCGTCCGCGTCCGGCGGCTACTACACCGAGACCACGCCGGCGCCAACCAGTCCGGGCTGACCGATGAGGTCTCACGACGAAGCAGATAGTGACGTCAGTATCGGGTGGGGCCACTTCAAACCAGCGAAATGGCTCCAAGTGGGGCCATATCAGAATGGCATTCCCACTCGTAACTCAACGCGGCGGATGGCCGGTACCTTGAAGGTTGCTGATGACAGGAACTGCCACGTCAACCGAGACGATCCCTGGTGCATCGCGCATGGATCAGCGCTTCGCCGTAAGCGCGGTGTACGTCGCTGCACTGTTCCTCAGCATCATGGACGTGACCATCGTCAACGTTGCCATTCCGACTATCGGGCGCGACTTTCGCACCTCGGCAGCGTCGGTGGACGTGGTCGTGATCGGGTTCTTGGTGAGCCTGGCGGTATTCATCCCGGCGTCGGGCTGGATCGGGGACCGCTTCGGAGGCAAGCGCACCCTTCTGGTCGCAATCGCAGTCTTTACCGTGGCTTCGGCCCTGTGCGGCTTCGCCACCAGCCTGGGCGAGCTTGTCGTGTTCAGGATAGTTCAAGGTGTGGGCGGCGGGATGCTGACGCCGGTTGGCATGGCGATGCTTTATCGCACCTTCCCTCCCTCCGAACGGGTCCGCTTGGCTGGGATCCTGATGATACCGACGGCCATGGCACCGGCTCTCGGGCCGGTTATAGGCGGCCTGCTCGTGACCGACCTGTCGTGGCGATGGGTCTTCTTCGTCAACCTCCCCATAGGGCTCGCTGCCGTGATCTTCGGTGCGCTGTTCGTGACCGAACAGCGCGAGTCGAAGCCTGGACGCTTTGACCGTTCGGGTTTTGTGCTGGCAGGTGTGGGTCTCGGGGCGCTCATGTACGGCGTGTCGGAGGGTCCTTCCCAGGGTTGGGGATCGATCCCGGTCCTGACCACGATTGTCGCCGGCGTGATACTGCTGGCCGCCATGGTGCGCGTGGAGTTGTCCGTCGAGGAGCCCATGATCAACCTCGGGCTGCTCAGCGACCGATTGTTCCGAGCGACAAACGTCTTGGTGGTCGTGACCATGACCGGCTTCTTCGGGGTGCTCTACCTGGTGCCGCTCTACTACCAGGACGCCCGAGGCCTATCTGCGCTCAACTCGGGGCTCGGCACCTTCCCCGAAGCCATCGGCGTCCTCGTCTCAGCGCAGGTCGTAAGCCGGTATCTATATCCGACTATCGGGCCGCGGCGGCTGATGGCCGCCGGTCTGGCCGGCATTGCGGTCGTCACCGTGGCGATGGCCGGCGCTAGCGGGCCTTCCACGAACCTGTGGTACATGCGGGCATTGATGTTCGCGCTCGGTCTCTGCCTGCCTTACGTGATGATGAGCATGCAGGCGGCGGCCTTCGCGACGATCTCACCTGCGTCGACCGGACGGGCCTCCACCCTATTCAACGCCAACCGCCAGCTCGGTGGGGCGATCGGGGTTGCATGGCTTAGCACCGTCCTCGCCGCCATCGGCCCTACCCGCCAGGTGGGTGGTCGCGTCATGCCCCACGTTGCTGCCTACCAGGGGGCGTTCATCGCCGCGGCAGCAGTGGCGCTCGTCGGGTCGGCAGCCTCTCTGCTGACGGTTCGCGACGCGGAAGCCGCTTCGACAATGGTGAAGCGACGAGTGCGGCCTCGGGTGTCGCAGGAGTTGAGTTAACACTCCCGCAACACTCCCGTGAAGTCCGCGAAACATGGCCTCTCTATCCTCAGGGGCGTCCACTCGGACTTTCGACCGGCGCCTTACCGGCGCCCCGACCCACTTAGGAGGGGTCTTTGTCATTGATGATGACCGCCCTCGTTCAGGCCAGCAACGCAGCAACTGTGTGTGGCAAGAACGCGGCATACGTCG
>JAKBBS010000257.1 GCA_021808425.1 Actinomycetes bacterium | reverse complement strand
CGCCTCGAGATCACCATTCCGCCAGGCCCGAGACTCGGCGACATCGTGGTCGAAGCGAACAGCCTGTCGAAAGGGTTCGAGGGGCGGCTGCTCTTCGAGGACTTGTCGTTTTCGCTTCCCCCGGGCGGCATCGTCGGGGTCGTCGGAGCGAACGGTGCAGGCAAGACGACGCTGTTCCGCATGATCGCGGGCAGCGAAACCCCCGACGCCGGAAGCCTGCGTGTAGGAGAGACGGTGACGCTCGCCTACGTCGACCAGTCACGCTCCACGCTCGACCCGGCAAAGACAGTCTTCGAGGAGGTCGCCGACGGCTCCGACCGCCTTGTGGTCGGAGGGAGGGAGCTGCACGGGCGAGCGTACGCCGCAAGCTTCGGCTTCAAGGGATCCGACCAGCAGAAGAACGTCGGCGAGCTGTCGGGCGGCGAACGAAACAGGGTTCATCTCGCCAAAACGCTCCGCTCGGGAGCAAATCTCCTCCTCCTCGACGAACCCACAAACGACCTCGACGTTGACACGCTCCGGGCGCTCGAAGACGCCCTCGTCGGCTTCGCCGGATGCGCGGTCGTGATCAGCCACGACCGCTGGTTCCTCGACCGTGTCGCCACGCACGTCCTTGCATTCGAGGGCAACTCGGTGGTCCGCTGGTTCGAAGGCAACTTCTCCGACTACGAGGCCGAAAGGCGAAGCCGGCTCGGTGGCGACGCAGATCAGCCGCACAGGATCCGCTACAAGCCGGTCACCCGCTGAGCTTTTAAAGAAGCCTGAACCGACTTGCACCCCATCGAATCGTCGAAGGCCCCGCCGGCCAGCACCCACATCAGAGGCATCCGGGTCCTACACCGCCACGCCGCAGTGGGCTCCGGCCGTTCTGCGCGCGTCGTGATGGTGCACGGGGCGATGGACCGTGCCACAAGCTTCACGCGTCTGATGGCGAAGCTACCCGATTGCGAGGTCGTCGCCTACGACCGTCGAGGCTACGGGCACTCCAGGGCGGTGGAGGCCCCCGCCGACTTCGCCGCGCAGGTCGCTGATCTTGCCGAGGTCGCTGCCATCGGGCCGGAGCCGAGCGCCATCGTGGCGTTTGGGCACAGCCTTGGCGGTGACATCGTGCTTGCCACAATGCAGCAGCACCCAGGACTTTTCAGCGGCGCTGTCATTTGGGAGGCGCCGATGCCATGGCTCAACTTTTGGCCGAATGACACTGCGTCTCGCGGCGCCGGGGGCAAGCTCGGACCCGAGGAGCGCGCCGAGTGGTTCATGCGCAGGATGGTCGGGGACCGCATCTGGGAGCGCCTCCCGGCAGCCACGCGCTCCGCTCGGCGTTCGGAAGGCCGGACGCTCGACACGGACTTCGCATATCTGGGGCACGGTCCCGTCTTCGATCCGTCTGCCATCAAGGTCCCGGTGACAGTCGGATTCGGCGGTCTGTCAAGGGCGCATCAGACGATGGCGGCCACCGAGCTCGCCTCGTCTCTTCGGATCTCGACTATCGTCGAGATCCCCGAGTCAGGCCATGGGGCGCACATAAGCCATCCTGGAGAGGTCGCCGAGCTAATCCGGAGCGTGGTTGCGTTTCGGGGAGCGGCACACGGCGAACAGCACGAGCGTGGTTTCGTCTAGCTCCTCGGTCACATGGAAATCGTCAGCGGTGATGCCGGTAGCGCCGCCGCTGTCGCCGGCCGCCATCAGCCGGTAGACGATTGGTAGCGCCGCGGAGTAGATCGTCGTGTACCATTTGTGGGGGATGCGCCGCCGCAGTTTGAACACGTCGAGGCGAAGCACTTTCTCGGCGCGCTGGCGCCTTGCTGCGAAGTCGGATTTCACTCGCTTCGACCCGTCGAGGCCGCCGACCCAGACGTCGTCGAACAATCCGCGGAGCATCTCCTCGAACTCAGCCGGGTCGTAGAGGTGCAGGTGGAATGGGTTCTCGAAGTCGGCTGGGCGGTTCGGCGTGAGGATGAGGACTGTCCCTGAATCGCTCAGTACCCGTGCGAGCTCCGCGGCATGCAACTCCGGGCGCTGGAAGTGCTCGATCAGATGCGAGGAGCACACGAAGTCGAAACCACCGGAACGAAAGCACGTCGACAGCGCGTCGCAACACGTCACCGCCAAGCCCTGCGGGGCAAACCTCCCTCCTGCAACCCGGGCCGTCGCCAGGTCGTAGTCGAAGCCGACGACGACCCTGTCATCGCCTAGAAGTGATGCCGACTCGAACCCGAGGCCGCATCCCGCGTCGAGGACGAGTCCCGGCTCGAGACGGCTTTTGAGCTCTCGGTAGCCTGCGGCATGCAGGGCCAGAAGGGAGTCTGGCGTCGTGCCCTCGACCGGGCGCTCGCCTAGGAGTTTTACCACGACCGACTTCCTAGCACGGCGGACCTGGCCTCGATGATAAGTTAGCAATGATAAATAATGTCGCTTAGGAAAAATGGTGTGCGCCACTCCTTCGCACGGCTCGCGTCGAGCGTACGCCCAGCGTGGTCGAGCCGTAACTTCGAACTGATCTTCGTCGCTCGGACCGCTATGAGCTGCGGCCGGGCACTCGCCGGGGTAGTAACCCCGATCTACCTGGCTCTCGAAGGGTTCAGCGCTTTCGAGATCTCCGTGTACGTCGTCGTGGTGTCCCTCGCGTCGGCTGCGATGTCGACCCTGATCGGCTCCAGCGCAGACAGGCTTGGCCGCAAACCTTTCATGGTGGCGCTGCCGCTTCTCAGCACTGCGGCAGCAGTTGCGTTCGCTCTCACCTCGGCGCACCTGGTGCTGTTCGCGGCAGGGGCGCTCGGCAGCTTCGGACGCGGGGCGGGAGCGGGGGCAGGGGCAGTCGGCCCCTACCAGCCCGCTGAGTCCGCTTTCGCCGCCGACAGCGTCCCCGCCCAGAACCGCAACTCGATGTTCGGCCGGCTGGCGTTCGCTTCGTCGGCCGGCGCAACGGTCGGCGGTCTCCTGGCACTGCTTGTGACATCGAGCCACGTGCGCGGACCCGCTGCAACCGCGACGTTTCGCGCATCGTTCATCGCTATCGCGCTGGTTTCCGCAGCAGCAGGCCTGGTGGCAGTCGGACTGTCTGAACAGCCTCGGGCCCCGCGCAAGCAGGGCCAGCGAAGCCTCCACTGGCCGCTGCGTTCGAGTTGGCTCGTTTACCGCCTTTGGGTCACCAATAGCTTCAACGGCGCCGCCGTCGGAATGCTCGGGCCGTTCCTCACATATTGGTTCTTCCGACGCTACGGTATCGGCGCTGCCGAAGTGGGTGTCCTCTACGCCGTCGTCAACGCCGTAACCATGGCTGCGAGCCTCAGCGCGTCGGGCCTGGCCCGCCGTTTCGGCCTCGTGCGGACCTCCGCTGTCATGCGCGCCGCGCAGGGACTGCTCGTAGTGCCGATGGTCCTGGCGCCGAACTTCGAGCTCGCGGGTGCTGTCTACCTCGTGAGGATGGTCACGCAGCGGATATCGCTGCCGCTTCGCCAGTCCTACACCCTTGGCCTCGCGGAACCCGACGAGCGCGCCGCCGTCGCTGCGATATCCAACCTGCCGAGCCAGCTCGCCATGGCGTCCAGCCCGCTGCTCACCGGCTACCTTTTTGACGAAGTAAGCCTGAGCCTTCCCTTCGAGATCTCATCGGTGCTGCAATTGCTCAACGCCGGGCTTTGGTGGCGGCTGTTCAGGGACCATCCCCCCGAGGAGGAGCGCACGGCGAGGCCCGAGACCTCCTTAACACAACCCTCATAGACTCCAGACACGGCCCTCACACCTTGCTCCGATACTGGGTCATGTAGCAACGCCCGCCTGGCTTCACGCCAGATCAGACAAAAAAAAGGAGCACCACATGTCGCTACTTCAAAGCCCCCGACGTAAGGTCGCAGCCGGAGCCGTGGCGGCCATAGCCTCGCTCGGAGCGGGAGTCGGCGCCTACGCCCTCACTGCACCGACGATAGCCACAGCAGCTTCGAACGCGGCGCCTCTCAATCTCGCCGTGTCCAGCCAGAACTCGAGTGCAGCTCAGACACCTAAAGTGAAGAGGCACCTCACCCTGCTGCAACGGTCGGATCACACGACTATCGAAGTCAAGGTCAAAGGCCAGTGGAAGACCTTCGAGTACGACCGGGGCAAGGTCACAGCGGCGAGTCCTTCCTCGATCACCTTGTCGCTGCCGGACGGCTCCCAGGTGACCGAAGCGATCACGTCGACCACCAAGTTCGGCGGGATCTCCGCAGAGACCTCGCTTCGCGACAACGTCCGGGCCTTCGTAGTCTCCTCCGGCGGGACCGCTCTTCGGATCCACCAGGCGCCGCCCAAGACAACCACCCCAGCGTCTCCGGCCGCACCCGCCGCCTGAACAGGGATGACGCGGGTTGGTCGAGATGAGGACTAGTCGAGAAGGTCCGGGTCGCTTCGAAGAATCTCGTCCCACAACGGCTGGAAGCTGAACCATCCAGCCTGATGGAACCCGGTCTTCTCGGCGGTGTAGCGGGCGTCCGCGTCGTCGATCAGATGCGGGCGCCCGACCGACTCGGCGAGGATCTGCGCCTGGCAGGATCGCTCCATAGTGATAAACCACCAGGCGGCCTCGTCGACGGAGTGTCCCACCGTGAAAAGGCCGTGATTGCGGTGGATCGCCGCCTTGTGCGGCCCCAAGCC
>JAKBBS010000256.1 GCA_021808425.1 Actinomycetes bacterium | reverse complement strand
GTCCAGAACTGGACTACCAACGTCTACAACTTCGTCACAATGCGCTCGCATGTGCACGCCGGGGGGCGCATGAGATGGGTCGAGGGTTACATCGGAAGCCGTTCGACGATGTGTCGCCCGGAGGTGTGGCTGATCGGCCCCCAGGCTTCGGGGGAGGTATTGTCAGTCGCCTACGCAGGCGCGTCTCAGCACCACCACGTCGGTGCCAGGATCGTCCACGCAGCCCCCGACACCACATCCGCCATCGTTTCCAAATCGGTCTGCAGGGATGCCGGACGCACCACAGACCGCAGCGTTGTCGAGGTTCGACAAAGCGCGCACCATTCGACGAGCTCGATACGCTGCGACGCCCTGCTCCTCGACGATCTTTCGCGAAGCGACGCCAGCCCCAGCGTGGAGAGCGGGGCGGACGACGCCGAGGTCAGTCGCGCTGCGACGGTCGCGAACTTCTCCTCGAAGCAGCTGTTCTATCTGATGAGCCGTGGTCTCACCGAGGAGCAGGCGATGGGCTTGGTCGTGGCTGGCTTCGTCGAGGCCATTCTCGGCGCGTTACCGGTCGAGTACGCGGTCGAATGGAGCCGGCTGCTGGAGCTTCGTATGGACGGGTCCGCCGGCTAGGCCTGGGGGCTTATCGTGCGATGTCGGATGGCGGCGGATGCCTGCTTCCGACGCCGTGTGTGTGGCCTTGATGCCCGTGATACCCGAAAAGGGGTTTTTCGCCCTCGCTCCGACAAGACTGTGCGTGTAATTGCACATTTCTCGTGCAATTACACGCACAGTCTTTTTCCGGCACGTCCAATGTCGCATTTCCGCTAGCCCCAAGCGGCTCGCCCCAACCCCCGCCCTCTAACCGGCTTTCGAGGCGGCCGAGCCGATCGCCTCAGATCGAAGCCGGGACGCCGTAGCCGATCCTTGACCCCGCAGCCACGACGACACTTCGAGTCTGGCGGCCCGGGACACGTCTCCCCTGCGGGCGGCGTCCATCGGATTGATGCCCATCGCCGATGCAGCCTGTCGACCGGGTTGTATCACAACAACTTCGACCCCCTTGGATCGCAGGTTCGCCACCTCGAGGCGAAGCTGCCAGCCGAGGAACTGTCGGAGCACGGTCGTGGAGGTCAACACAGGCCAAGGCGACGCCTGGGTCAGCGGCGACACGACCAGCACCAGATCCAACCCGGCGTCGCTTAGAACGTCGAGGTTGAGCATCGAATGGACGCCTCCGTCCACGTACTGCCGGCCGCCGATCTCGACCGGCGCGTAGTGGGACGGGATCGCGGAGGAAGCGGCGACCGCCGCTCCGACCGAGGCGCGCGGAGCGCCGGGGCGCCCGAATACGACCCTCTTGCCGGCCCGCTGGTCGTACGAGCACAACCAGAGCGCCTCGTCGGGCCAGCTTCCCCCGAAGAGGGCGTCGATACCCTCAGATAGCGCAGTCGTCGGGATGAACCCCCCCGGGAGGCACGCCAGGAGCAGCGCCTTCGCGTTGACCGAGCCAGGGCAGGTCACGGCCCGAAGGAGAGTCTTCGGGTCGCTAACCGGGCGGAACCCGAGCGCTTGCCTCGCTGTCGCCTTCGGGCGACGCGGCCGGCCCATGCTCAAAAGCCTGGAGCCTTCCGGGGAAAGCGGAGAGCCTTCGCTGATCCTGGCGAGGTCGCTGGTTGGGACACCTGCACGCAGCATCGCCCCAGTTACAGAACCAGCCGAGGTTCCTACGATTATCTCCGCTGCACGAGCATCCCAGCCCGTCACCTCGGCTATCGCGGCGAGGACGCCACCGTGGTAGGCGACCCCGACGGAGCCCCCAGCGGCAAGAGCAATGCCAATTCTCATAGGGAGAAACTACCCCGAGCTGGCCTTTATCGCACGGATTTGACAGGCTTGAGCGCCACAGCCAGGGTTACCAGCACCATGGCGCATCCAACCGCGAAGACGATCCACTTCGTGACCGCCGGGTCTACCCAGATCGAGCCGACGATCGGCGAGGCCGCCATGAGCAATGCGAACAGGTATTCGCCGGGGGATGTCGTAAATGCTGGACGCACCCAAGTAAGGCTAGCCGCCACTGCCTGATAGCTGCCACCTCGTCGCCATTAACCAACGATGTCCTTGAGACGGCCGATCAGCTGAGCGGGGGTTTCGCCCCCCACGGGCAAGGGACTGACCTGGAGGTGCGTGACTCCCACTTCGCGGAGAGCTTCCACGCGCTCTGCAACCCACGAGGCAGGGCCGCAAAGCGAGGTCAGCCTGACGATCTCCTCGGGAACGACAGCTTCTGCCTCCTTCTTCTTGCCCGACAGGTACAAGTCCTGGATCTCGTCCGCTTCCTTCTCGTAACCGTAACGTCGGAGCAGGTCATTGTAGAAGTTGCGCCCTTTTGCCCCCATTCCACCCATATACAATGCAAGCATCGGCCGGGCAAGGTTGCGCAGCTCGAGGACGTCGTCGCCTTCTCCGATGGCGAGAAGACCGCCGCCGGAGATCATGAGGGGAGCCATCGAGGCGTCGCGCTTGGCAGCCCCCTCCCCAAGGGCGGGACCCCACACCTCGTGAGCTTTCTCTGGCACGAACATGATCGGAAGCCATCCGTCGGCGACCTCGGCGGTCATCGCAACGTTCTTGTCACCAAGCGACGCTACCCACACGGGGATCCGGTTCCTGACCGGGTGGGCGATGATCTTGAGTGCCTTGCCAAGCCCTGTCCCTTGATCGGCTGGGAGCGGAAGCTGGTAGAAACGTCCGTCGTGGATGACCGGGGCTTCGCGAGCCCATACCTGCCGGCAGATCGAGACGATCTCCCGGGTCCGGCCGATCGGCGCGTCGTAGCGCAGGCCGTGCCAGCCTTCAATGACCTGAGGCCCTGACGCGCCGAGACCTAGATGAAAGCGGCCATCCGACAGCGCGTCCATGCCAGCGGCTGTCATCGCCAGAAGCGTCGGAGTCCGGGTGTAAATCGGCAGTATCCCCGACCCGATCTCGACCCGCTCGGTGAGCGCGGCGAGATAGCCCATGAGGCTCGGGGCGTCGAAGCCGTACGCCTCGGCCACCCAGACCAAGTCAAGGCCTGCCTTCTCCATCTCGCTCACTTGGCGGGCCGACTCCTTGAAGCCACCGGAATAGCTGAGCATGGTCGAGATCTTCATGACCGAGGATAACTTATCCTGCAATCACCTGCTCGTAAACGCAGACGTACTCGTCGACCATGCGGTCCATTCCGAAGCGCTCAACCGTACAAGCGCGGATCGAGGCTCGGTCCAACGCAGGTGTCTCGTCGATAGCGGCAACCGCCCCCGCAGCGTCGCTGACGATCATACCGGTGACACCTTCTTCGATGAGCTCCGGCATGGAACCACGGTTGAATGCGATTACCGGTGTACCGCAAGCCATTGCTTCGACAACGCTGAAGCCAAAAGGTTCGTCGAAGTCGATGAGGTGAAGTAGCGCCCGGGCCCCCCCGAGGAAGTTCGAGCAGTGCTCGGCATCGACAGCGCCGACGTAGCGCACATGGTCGTCGTCGATGCGCGGGGCGACGCGAGTCTGGAAGTACTCGTGGTCTTGGACGATGCCTGCGATCACGAGCGGCAGTCCCGCTCGAGCAGCGACCTCGATGGCCACCGCGGTGCCCTTCTCTGGGTGGATCCGGCCGAAGTAGGCGAGGTAGTCGCCGTGCTCAGATCGAAGCTGGAAGCGGTCGGTGTCGATTCCGTGATGGATAGTTGCTGCGTAGTCGAGCGCCGGATGCCGGTCGGCGTCGCTGACCGCCACATAGGTCGTTCGGCGGTTGTACTTGGCGTAAACGGCGACGATCTGCGGTGACGAGAACCCGTGGATAGTGGTCACCACCGGGGTCGAGACCAGATCCGAGAAGGTGAGCGGGAGGAAGTCGAAGCTGTTGTGGATGATGTCGAACTCTGAGCTTCGCTCGAACACCGCCGAGATGTGCAGGCATTCGGCCACCTTCGCGTCGACGGTCGGGTCCTCCGACCACGCTGCCGGAACGACCGACACCAGCCGCGCCGCGGTTACGGAGTCGCCGGTGGCGAAGAGGGTGACGTCGTGGCCGCGGCGGACAAGTCCTTCTGTCAGCAGTGAGGCGAAGAGTTCCCACGGTCCGTAGTGGCGTGGTGGGACGCGCCACGAGATCGGGGCGAGAACGGCGATCCGCACGACGTCAGCGGGTCCTCGACCGGTCGAGTGCGGCGAGCAAAGCAGATATCGGCATCGAAGCGACTCCGATGGCGGAGTCGCTGATCCCGTAAGGCAGGACAAGGATCCCGGCGTGAAAGAGCGCTCCGCAGGAGTACACGACGTTCGGGACGTAGCCGTCCTGTTCGTCGACGTTCGGCGTGAGGAGCGGGTACGGAAGCTGGCTGAGCACGATCGTGGGATCGTCGATGTCGAGGAGGATAGCGCCGATGCTATAGGTACGCATCGGTCCTACCCCGTGGGTGAGGACGAGCCATCCCGCTTCGGTCTCTATCGGCGAGCCGCAGTTGCCGAGCTGCACCATCTCCCACGCTCGGGTCGGCGCCTGGCATGGCGTTGCGCTCGGCCAATGACGCAGGCTCTCCGAGAAGGCAACCGAGTTAGCGTCGCGGTCCCACCTCGACAGCGCGACGTAGCGGCCATGGATCCGACGAGGG
>JAKBBS010000040.1 GCA_021808425.1 Actinomycetes bacterium | reverse complement strand
GGCGCTCGACGAGATACCAGCCGGCGAGTGCCCCGCCTAGGCGGAAGGCGACTTTGACCACCCGCCGCCCCGGCGGTAGGACCCTGCGGCGCAGCAGGCGGGGGACCTGTGCCTGGGTGGCGTTGCGACGCTGCGCCGAACCGGATCGCCAAACTAGGGCGTCGGGGTCGATCAGCCAGGGCGGCTCCGAGCTGAAGGCGCCTACAGCAAGATCAGCGGGGATAACCGACGTCACCTGGGCAATCTACCTGAAGGGTCAGGGCTACATTCCGGGCTGGGCCGGTTGGTGAGTGGGCACCGACCGGCTTCTGGTGGGCACCGACCGGCCTCTGGTGAAAGACTGTGTCCGTAATTGCACGGAACTTGTGCAATTACGGACACAGTCTTCCCCGGTTAGCGTGGCAGTCGTGACAGCGCAACGATTTCCGGCATTCGTCGCCACAAAAGCCGTCGAAGGGTTCCACCGCGGGGTCGAGGAGATCGATATGGCTCTCCTCGGTGACGACGGTGCGATCGTCGACGTCGAATGGTCGTCAGTCAACTATAAAGATGCGCTAGCGGCGTCGCCTGATGGTCGGGTAGCGAGGATTTCACCGATCGTGCCGGGAATCGACCTTGCCGGGCGTCTGGTAGACGACGCAGGGGAGTTCCCGGCCGGCACAGCGGTCCTCGCTCACGGCTATGGCCTTGGAGTGTCCCGCCACGGTGGATTTGCCAGTCGAGCGCGCGTCCCGGCGGAGTGGCTCGTTGCGATCCCTGAAAGTCTGGACGCTCGCACGGCGATGGTGATCGGCACAGCCGGCTTCACGGCGGCACTGTCGGTGATCGCCCTCGAGGATCACGGGCTCGAGCCTGGGTCGGGGCCAGTTCTTGTCACCGGTGCGACGGGTGGGGTCGGGAGCGTCGCTGTCAACCTCCTCGCCGGGCGAGGCTACGAGGTGGTGGCCAGTACGGGGAAGGCAGAGACGAGCGCCGCCTTCCTGCACTCATTGGGAGCGTCGCAGATCGTAGAGCGGTCGAGCCTGGAAGTGGAGGCCGGACGACCCCTGGAGGCCATGACCTATGCAGCGGCTGTCGACTGCGTAGGCGGGACGACGCTCGCCAACGTGCTCAGCCGCATCAGTTACGGCGGGGCGGTCGCAGCGAGTGGGTTGACGGGGGGAGTTGCGGTTCCGACAACAGTCATGCCTTTCATCCTTCGAGGGGTTTCTCTCCTAGGGATCGACTCCGTAGAGATCCCGATTGTGGAGCGGCGTGCGGTCTGGGAGCGTCTCGCGGCGGATCTCCGCCCAAGTGGCTTGGACAGGGTTGCCGTGGATATCACCCTCGACGGCATCGACGACGCTCTCTCGCGAATACTTCGGGGGGAGTTGACGGGACGGCTGGTTGTCGCGCTCGGGACCTGACGCCCAGTCGGCGTGCGGATCCGGCCCTCTGCAATCCGTCGAGGCGCACACGAGAATGCGACGACCCAGGGATGGCTACGATCCTTGTCATGGCGAACGTGCTCCGGGTGGGTGATCCCGCCCCCGACTTCGAACTTCTCGACCAGAGCGCAGATCCGGTCTCTCTGTCGTCCTTTCGGGGCCGCAAGGTGCTTATCTACTTCTATCCGAAGGCTGACACGCCTGGATGCACAGCTCAGGCGTGTGGCCTTCGCGACGTGCTCGGCGACATCGGCGACGCTGCAGTCCTCGGGGTGAGCCCGGATGCTCCTACCAAGCAGGCGAAGTTCGACCAGAAATACGGGCTCGGTTTCCCCCTACTCTCCGATACCGATCACAAAGTCGCCGAGGCCTACGGCGTGTGGGCGGAGAAATCCATGTACGGACGCAAGTACATGGGCATCCTCCGCTCGTCGTTTCTCGTGGACGAGGACGGAACTCTGATTCAAGTCTGGTACAAGATCTCGCCGGCGGACACGCCTAAGAAGCTCCTCGGCGCGCTGGCCGGTTGACCTTCGGCGCGCTACGCCACGGGACAGCAGCCACACATCTGCACGCGCCCTTACGCTTCGAGGGGCGCCATTACGATTGTCCCGTTGTGACCGCCGAAGCCAAAGCTGTTCGACAGCGACGGCCCAGGAGTCCACGACCGGGCTTCGCCTGTCACCACGTCGAGGTGGATCTCGGGATCGAGCTCGGTGAGGCCGACCGTGGGAGGTATGCTCGACTTGGAGATAGTGAGGGCGAGCGCTACCGCCTCGATTGAACCGGCAGCGCCGAGCGAGTGCCCGCACACGCCTTTGATCGACGTGACGATCGGACCGGGGAGTCCGAACACTTTGGAGATGGCAAAGCTCTCAGAACGGTCGTTGGCTGGCGTCGACGTGCCGTGTGCGTTTATGTGGACGATATCGGCGGGGACCAGCCCTGCGTCACGTATAGCCAGTTCCATGCACATCACCGCGCCTGCTCCTTCGGGCGCCGGGGCGGTGATGTGGTGAGCATCCGCGGTACTCGCAGCACCGAGAATCTCAGCGTAGATCGTCGCACCCCTCGCCTGGGCGTGCTCGAGCTCCTCGAGGACTAGGACCGCGCCGCCTTCGCTGATGACAAAACCGTCGCGCTTCGCGTCGAAAGGCATCGACTTACCGTTGGTCGAAAGCGCGGTCATGTTGGCGAAGCCGGCCTCCCCGATCGGCGTCATGGCGGCTTCTGAGGATCCCGCAAGCACCAAGTCGCAGCGCCCGGAGGCGACGAGTCGTGCGCCGGCGCCGACGCTCTGGGTTCCAGCTGCGCAGGCGGTGACTATCGCCTCGCAGGGCCCGCGCAGCCCGTAGCGCATCGACACGTCGGCCGCCGCCCTGTTACCCATCATCATCGGCACGAGGAAAGGCGTCACCCGGCGCGAGCCGCGCTCGTCCATCACATGAATCTGATCCTCTAGCGTCTCGATACCACCGATCCCGGTGCCGATCATTACTCCCGCCCTGTCCGGATCGACGCTCAGGGACTCGAGGCCGCCGGCATCCGCGAGCGCTTCCTCGGCGGCGACGGCTGCGAGCTGGGTGAAGCGGTCGACACGGCGCAGTTCTTTGGCGCCGTATATGGCGGCGGCGTCGAAGTCCGGAACTCGTCGTGGGCCATCGGCCGGGGGGAGGTGAAGCCCTCGCCAGAAGGCATCCTGGCCGATTCCGCAAGGGGCTGCCACCCCGAGCCCCGTAACCACTACACGCCTTCCTGGGATCCCCGGGTGGCCCGGGTAGGGGTGTAGGGCGAACATCAGAGCTTGGAGGTGACCAGACCGAAGGCTTGAGCCACTGTCTTCACGCCTTCGAGCTCGGACTCGTCGACAGTTATGTCGAACTGCTCTTCGAGCGCCATGACGAGCTCGACGAGGTCAAGGCTGTCGGCGTCCAGGTCGTCGGCAAAGCTCGCCTCGGGGGTCACTTTGGCGGGTTCCACCTGCAGCACATCCACTGCACACTGCTTGAACTTGTCGAATGCCTCTTCTTGATCCATTTTTCTTTCCTCTCTCGCCTTGGTGGTTCTTGGAATGTCGTTGCAATACCAGCGCCTGGTTTCCCGTCGGGATACACCACCCGATGGGTTCCTACCGACTGCGGCGCCCCTCAGCCCGCCAAATCTATCTCGCTCAGCTTGTCGTCTCGTCTCTTGACCTGCGGTCAGCCTTCATGCCAGCGCCACACGGCGGAGGCCCACGTCATCCCGGCGCCGAAGCCTGCGAGGAGAAGGTTGTCCCCGTCCGACACCCGGCCGCTCTGGATTGCGTCGACGAGCGCCAGAGGTATCGACGCTGAGCTCGTGTTTCCTGTGCGGCCGATCACGCTTGCAACTTTCTCTGTTGGCAGCCCCAGCCTTGAAGCGACCGCCTCCATGATCCGGATGTTCGCCTGGTGGGGCACGAACAGCGAAATCTCGTCGATGGTGAGCTTGGACCGCTCCAACGAAGCGTTCGCTGACGAAACGGTCGCCACCACCGCCCGCCGAAAAACCTCCTTGCCGCGCATGACCATCCCTGAACCATGGTGGGCGTATAGGAGGTCAACAAGAGTACCGTCCACCCCGAGATCCCATCCGAGGAGGCAGCCGTCCCCAGGTGTTGCTTCGACGACAACGGCGCCGGCGCCGTCGCCGAAAAGGAAAGCGTTCGTGCGGTCCGCCCAGTTGGTCGCTCGCGTGAGCGTCTCGGCGCCGATCAGGACTATCCGGCGGGCGCCAGCCGCGATCATCCCGCTGGCTGTTACGAGACCGTAGGTGAAGCCAGCGCACGCCGCGTTGATGTCCATCGCGCCGCGCACTATCCCGAGTGCGGCGGCGATCGACGCGGAGCTCGCTGGTATCAGCTGATCGGCGGTGGTGGTGCACAGGATGACCATGTCGATGTCCGAACCCTGCAGGCCGGCGACTCGAAGGGCCTCGCGGGCGGCCGTGACCGCCAATGTGGCGGTGGTGCCGAGGCCGCCAGCTGGTGGATTGGGGTCGTCGCCGGCGTCGGCGAACGGTCCTGTTGCGACGTGGCGGGTGCGGATCCCGCTGCGCTCGACTATCCAGTCGTCGCTCGTGTCGAAAAGCGCCGAGAGCTCGTCGTTGGTGACAACCCTGTCGGGGAGAGCCGAACCCCACCCGGTGATCGTGACACCCGTCATGAGCTGTGCAACCAGGCGATCGGCTGCCCGGCTTGGACTCGCTCGCCGGGATGTGCGATGTATCCCTTGAAAGCTCCCCCGAAAGCCGAGCGAACCTCGATCTCCGAGACGGTCCCGAGTAGACATCCGACGTCAATCCACTGCCCCACTTCGCGGCGCTCTGGCGGAGGTTCGAAGATTCCCGCTGAGGGGCTTATGACGACCCGCTCGGACACGTATAGAAGCTCGCCGTGATGGTCGGAAGCGTAGTCGTGCAAGGAGCTGTCTCCCGCCAGTGTGTCGACCAGGCGGTCCAGGTCGGCGGGCACCGAAACGGGAACCGTCGTCGCTTGCGGCAACGTCGCTCGCACTGTGGCAGAAAGCGAGTCGCCGGGGCCGAGCTCGACAAAAAAGCGCTCTTCATCCAAGTCGGGGTCCAAGGCCCCGGCCAAGCGCAGGATGCTCTGATGCCACCTCACCGGACTGCACAGCTGCGCAGACAGGAGGCGGCGCCATTCGTCTCCGTCGACGTGGAATCGGCTGTCCACATTTGCCACGAGTGGAGTGTCGGGGTTGTAAAACACGGTGGTTTGCAGCATCTTGCGCAGCCTGTCCCTTGCGGGGGCCATGAGCGGGGTGTGAAACGCCCCCCCGACGCGCGCCGGGTAGGCGCGCTTGGCGCCCAGCTCGAGGGCGAAGCGCACAGCGTCGTCGATGGCGGCAGGGTCGCCTGCAATCACCGATTCGTCGGTGCTGTTGATGTTGGCCAGCCAAACGTCTCCCTCGGCAAGGCGGCACGCGACGTCTGCGACATCTGCATCGCAGCCGACGAGCACGGCCATTGATCCTCTGCGGGCCTCGGCGGCAGCTTGCATCGCTTCTCCGCGCTCCGCCACAAGTTGCACCGAAGCGTCGAACCCGAGTGCTCCGCTTGCGGCCAACGCGCTGTACTCACCAACCGAATGGCCGGCCAACCGTGTCGGTTCGACACCGATCCGCTCGACGGCGTCCAAGATCATCAAGCTGAACGTGAACGTCGCCAGCTGGGCGTTGTGTGTTTGTGTCAGTTCCTCGGAACCGGCGTCGGTCAGCAACGACCCGATGTCGCGCCCCGCTGCTGCGGAAGCTTCCTCCACGACCTCCCAGGACGGGTGCTCGGTCCAGGGCCGGCCCATTCCTGGCCGCTGCGATCCCTGGCCGGGGAAAATGAAAGCGGGCACCTTTTTCGGTCTGCTCCTTGGATGGCGGTCGGGTACGGAGGGAAAAAAGAGGCGGATTGCGGGCCTGGCAAGTATCAGACCTGGCGGGGCGTTGTAAGGTAACGATTCGGGGCTGCGCCCCGGTCCGCTCTAGGCTACTGGAGCGCAATCGCCCGGATGGCGGAATAGGCAGACGCGAAGGTCTCAAACACCTTTGGCCGTGAGGTCGTGCGGGTTCAAGTCCCGCTCCGGGCACAACCAACAGCACCTACCGCACTAATACCGATATTGGCCGGTCAGGGGGGTCAGGGCGCGGACATGCCGGCAGGGACGACCGGCTGGTCGCCCGTAACCTGAGGTGCGGGCGCGTCCCGGTCGGAAGTGTCGTCGACGTGAGGCTCTGCCTCGTCCTCGGCTACGGTCGGCAGCTCGATGTGGACGTGGGTGCCACCCTCGGGAGGCACCGAGATGGACACGGTTCCGCCGTGATCGGCGACGACCTGAGCGACTATTGCGAGCCCGAGCCCGGAGCCGGGCATGCTTCTTGCGGTAGCCGCACGGTAAAAGCGGTCGAAGACGTGGGGTATGTCCTCGGGAGCAATACCGGGCCCGTAGTCGTGGACATCCAACGTCCATACGCCGCCTCGTTGGAGCCACACCTCGACGGTTCCCCCGTCCGGACTCCATTTCGCAGCGTTGTCGAGGACGTTGAGGACAGCCCTTTCCAATAGAGCCGGCTGGGCACGTACCGATCCCGGTGTCAGGTGAAGGTCGAAGTGCAGCGCCGGCGCTCTTCGCTCTGCCCGTTCGACTGCGTGGGCCACGATGGAATCGAGGCGCACTTCGATCGGCTCCACGTGGCGTTCCTCTTGGCGCGCCAAGTCGACAAGATCGCCGATGAGGTTGGTGAGTTCCTGCATTTGGGCCTGGACGTCAGCGGTGAGCTCGGCCCGGTCGGCGCCCGACAGGCGCGGTGTCTTGATCAGAACCTCGATGTTGGTCCGAAGGCTGGTGAGCGGGGTCCGAAGCTCGTGTCCGGCGTCGGAGATGAGCTGGGCCTGCTGCTGGCGTGACGAGGCGAGCGCGGCGAGCATCGAGTTGAAGGCGGTCGCAAGTCGTCCGAGCTCGTCGGCGGTCGTCACAGGGATCGTCGCTCCCAGGTCCTGGGTGTTGGCAACGTGTTCGGCTGCCTTGGTGAGCCGAGCGACCGGCCGGAGTGCGCCAAGCCCGACGATGTATCCGATTCCGAGTGCCAAAGCTATACCGCAGACAGTCACCAACCAGAGGATTACGCGCAGAGTAGACAGCGTGTGGTAGATCGAGCGGAGGGGCAGGGTGATCTGAACCGCTATGTGCAGCGTTGGGAAGAACGGGTCACGCGCGGCTGCGGTGACCACCCGATAGGGTGACCCCTGGTAGTTGACGGTGTCTATAAGTGTGCCGGTTCCCGCGCCGGCGACGGCCTTTTGATCCTTACCAGGCTGCAGCGGCGTCGCAAGCGGATTGGTTGCTACCTGACTGTTGTAGAGAACCTGGCCCGACGACGTTATGTACTGGACGAAGCCGCCGTCCGTGCGGCTGATCACGTCAAGCACCTTCTGGCTGTTGACGCCAGCCTGGGAAAACGTGAGGATCGACAGATCGCTTTGCAGCGATCTGTCAGCCTGGCTGAAAAGTTGATGTTTCGCCGTGTAGTACGAACCTAAGGTGGCCAGCGCCAAGGTCAGGCCGACAGCCAACGCTACTGCGGAGCCGAGGCGGGCTCGAAAGCTGAGCTTGCGGAACCGCAGGCCAAACCGTCCGGTTGGCTTCAGCGTGAACCGGCGCGAGGGCCCCGGCCGCCCATCGGCCAATGGCGAGGTGCTGTCTGGCCCATCGGAGAAGGGAACTTCGTCGGCGTCCTCGTCGTCTCTAAAACGGTCGGATGTCGACCCGGTCGGGTCGAGAAGTTCCGAGTAAGGGTTGACGGACCCGTCGCTCACGACTGAGAGGGCTCCCGCAGGACGTATCCGACGCCACGCACCGTGTGGATAAGGCGGGATTCGCCTTCGGCTTCTGTCTTGCGGCGAAGGTATCCGATGTAGACCTCCAACGAATTGGAATTTGCCCCGAAATCGTAGCCCCAGACCCTGTCGAAGATCAGCTCGCGCGTAAGGACCTGGCGGGCGTTACGCAAAAGCAACTCCAAAAGGAGGAACTCGGTACGCGTCAACTCGATAAGACGACCTGCTCGTCGGACCTCCCTGGTGCCCGAGTCGAGGGACAGGTCGCTGAACTGGAGAAGGTCCTCCTCGGCTGGAGCGCTCCTGCGCAGGAGCGCCCGAATGCGGGCGAGAAGCTCCTCCAAGGCGAACGGCTTCACCAGATAGTCGTCAGCACCAGCGTCGAGCCCTGCGACGCGATCGTTGACGGCGGCCCGGGCAGTCAACATCAGCACAGGCGTCGCGTCGCCAGCGGCGCGTAGGCGTCGACAGACTTCAAGCCCATCCATCCTCGGCATGGCGACGTCGAGGACGATCGCGTCGGCCGGGCGCTCTGCGTGCGCTGCGAGGGCGCCGGGACCGTCGTTGGCCAGTTCGGTCTTGTAGCCTTCAAAGCGCAGCGCGCGGTCGAGCGCTTGGCGGACAGCCGGTTCGTCGTCAACCACCAGGACATGCACGACCCCAGTCTGGCCGATCTAGCTGAGATCCGCATGAACGAGTCGGGTTTCCGCGCCGTGCGTTGCCGCGACGCCGCGCCGTGGGCGGCGCCGAAGCTGAGACGGCCTGCGGGAGGGACCACTGCGAGACCTTGGAGTAGAGTTGACGGTACATGTCTAGAGTGCTCATCGAACGGAAGCTTTTCGACGTGGCACAGCGCCTCAAGCGCGCCCGGGAGGAGCTGGCCGTCATCGACGAGCAGCTGGCGGTGATGGCCGAGTCGGCTGACGAGGCGCGCATCCGCTCGATGGTGTCTGAGACACCCCTCGCATATCGCGAGTTCGCGGAGGCAGAGCGCCACGCGAAAGCTATGGCGAGAAGCCGGTCGGCTGTAGCCGCCGAAGTGGTCGAGTTGCAGGCCGCTCAGGACGATCTGCTCGACCGTCTGGTTGGACCGGACCAACCGGCTTCCTGACATCCAAGATTTCCGTTTCACGGCGACCCCAAGGAGTTCACGTGGCAGTAAAAGTCGTGCTTGCCGAAGACGAGGCGATAGTCCGCCTCGATCTGAAGGAGATAATGGAGGAGGAGCACTACGAGGTCGTGGCGGAGACGGGCCGAGGCGACGAGGTGGTGGAGCTCGTACGCAAACACCGACCCGACGTGGCAATACTCGACGTCAAGATGCCTGGAATGGACGGGCTGGAGGCCGCCCGCCAGATCAGCGCCGACCATCTATGCGCGGTCTTGATCCTGACGGCGTTCAGCCAGCGGGACCTGATCGAACGGGCGCGCGACGCCGGTGCGCTCGCCTACCTGGTGAAGCCATTTCAGAAAAGTGAGTTGCTGCCGGCGATCGAGATGGCGCTCGGGCGTTTTGCTGAGATGAAGGCTCTCGACGAGCAAGTAAAATCGCTGGAAGAGCAGGTTGTAGTTCGAAAGGCGGTAGATAGGGCCAAGGGCGCTCTCATGGACGACCTGGGCTGGAAGGAGCACGACGCTTTCTCTTGGATCCAGAAGACCGCCATGAAAGAGCGCGTCAAGATGCTCGAAATCGCGGAGCGGGTCAACCAGGGTTTCAGACCGTCGGCGGACCCGCCCCTGTCAGGCGGCGGTGACGAAGAGTTGTGACGCCAGCGTCGGCCCGAGTGCGATCGTCGCCGAGCCGAGATCCAAGGTGAGCGTGCCGTCGGGGGCCCGGGTCGCGACTGTAGCCTCCGTGCCTGGCAAGAAACCATGTGAGGACAGATAGCTAAGCATGCTTTCGTCGAGCTCGACGAGCTCGGTCACGCGGGCCAGCCGTATGCGTTCGCCCTGCCCCATCGATGAGAGAGCCACGCTCGGCGCAGGTTCTCCTCCCGCCCCGGGTATCGGGTTACCGTGCGGGCAGGTGGTCGGGAAACCGAGGAGTGCGACGATACGCTCCTCGACCTCGTCGGAGATGACGTGCTCCCAGCGTCCTGCCTCGACGTGCGCTTTCTCCCAGGGCAGGCCGATTATGTCGGTCAGAAGTCGCTCTGCGAGACGGTGCTTTCGCACGACGCTTTCCGCTACGGATCGCCCCGAGTCGGTGAGCACGAGCGCTCGGCCTCTCATCTCGACATAGCCGTCGGAGCGAAGCCGGCGTATCATCTCCGATATCGCAGGCGCCGAATGCCCGAGTCGCTCCGCGAGCCGGGCTTGGATGATGACCATGCCCTCCTCGCCGAGCTCGTGGATCGCTTCAAGGTATTCCTCGACAGGTGGATGAAAACCTTCGGGCACCCTTCGAGAATAGCGCCGCCCCCGACCATGGCGGAACAGTCACTGCGGTCTCCTAGCATCTGTGGCGATGCCAACCTTGATGCTCTTAGACGGCAACTCTTTGCTGTACCGGGCGTTCTTCGCTCTCCCGACGGACATGGCGACGGCCTCCGGACAAGTCACCAACGCCGTCTACGGGTTCACGTCCATGCTGATCAACCTCGTCAAGGACCATCACCCTGATCAGTTGGTAGCGACCTTCGACCGTCCGGAACGAACCTTTCGCCACGACATGGTCGACGACTACAAGGCCGGGCGCGCCGAGACGCCCGACATCCTTCGCCAGCAGATGGGCCTGGCGCGCCAGCTCGTGGAAGTGCTGAAAATACCGATCCTCGACTATCCAGGCTTCGAAGCAGACGACGTGATCGCCACGCTTGCAACACTCGCAGCCGGCAACGGGGACGACGTGATCGTTGTGACAGGCGATCGTGACACATACCAGCTCGTCGAAGACCCCCACGTGAAGGTTCTCTACAACAGGCGGGGTGTCTCCGACTACGCGCTCTACGACGAAGCCGGCATCTTCGAGCGGACGGGTGTCACCCCTGCGGCCTACCCGAACTACGCAGCGCTTCGCGGCGATCCTTCAGATAACCTCGCCGGGGTGCCCGGGGTCGGGGAGAAGACCGCCGCCCGACTGATCTCGACGTACGGCGACATCGACGGAATCTACGCGCATCTCGGGGATCTGACGCCCAAACTCAGAGACAGCCTCGCCGGTGCGGAGAGTCGTGTCAGGGCAAATGCTGCTGTGACGCTGCTTGTGAGGGATGTCCCGGTGACGATTGATCCCGATCAGGCGAGCTTCGGCGGCTGGGACGTGGACGAAGCACGCCGCTTCTTCGAGTTCCTCGAGTTTCGCACCCTTTGGAGTCGTCTGGTCGATGCTACAGGTGTCGATGGCCCGTCTAGCGAGGAGAGGGTCGGTGCGCTCAAGGGGACAGAAGTGTCGATCCGTGAGGCGACCTCGAGCTCGGATTTGGTAGCCCAGCTAGTCGCTTGGAGCGACGCGGGTGCCCACCTTGCGGTGGCGGGGTCTTGGTCGGCCAGAGAGGGGCGTTCGCAGCTGCTCGGCTTGGCAATCGTAGAGGTCGGCTCGTCGTCGCCGGTTGAAGCACTGTGGGTGGACGATCAATGCCTCGCGTCGAGTGAAGTGGCGGCTGCACTGTCACGACTGTTGGGGCCGGGCGCTGCTCGCACGTCGGCACACAATGCGAAGGCTTTGATGCGGTCTCTTGCGGCATTTGGAGTGACATTTTCGAGTCTGGAGCTCGACCCGACTATCGCCGCTTACCTCGTTGACCCCGCCGGGGATCAGTACCTCCTCGAGGATTTGGCATCGCGCTATGCGGGAATTCGTCTGGGCGCCGAGCTACCGAACGACGGTGGCCAGCTGGATCTTATGGCCGAGGCGCCCGACCCTAAGGCGGTCGCCGGTCAACGTGCGAGCGCCGTCGCCTCCCTGGTCGCTCCTTTGGGTGCGGCATTGGAGGCGAGAGGTATGGAGAGCCTCTACCGAGAAGTCGAGAGGCCGCTCGTGCGGGTCCTCGCTGCGATGGAGCTCGTGGGCGTCCGCGTCGACGTCGGCGAGTTGCGCAGCCTCGCAGGAGAACTGGTGGACGAGGTGCGCCGACTGGAGCGAGAGATCCAGGACCTGGCGGGCGTCGACTTCGTCGTCAACTCGACGCCACAGTTGCGGGATGTCCTTTTCTCCAAACTCGGCCTGGCTCCCCAAAAGAAGACGAAGACCGGCTACTCAACGGACGCACAAACGCTGGAACGCCTGCGTGGACAGCACCCGATCATCGACTCGTTGCTGCGTTACCGGGAAGTCGAGAAGCTCCGCAGCACCTACGGAGAGTCCCTCCTCGGCGAGGTAGGCGACGACGGACGGATCCATGCCACTTTCAATCAAACGGTAGCGCGGACCGGAAGGCTAAGCTCCGATCAGCCGAACCTCCACAACATACCTGTGCGAACGGAGGAGGGGCGCCGACTGAGGAGGTGCTTCGTGCCTTCGACAGGACGGCGTTTTCTCGTGGCCGACTACAACCAGGTGGAGCTACGGGTGATCGCCCACCTGGCGGGAGAACCCGCTCTCATCGAATCGTTCCGTATCGGAACTGACATTCACAATGTCACGGCGTCGAGGATTTACGGTGTCGAGTCCGACCAAGTGACCATAGCGATGCGATCCAAAGCCAAGATGGTCTCCTACGGGCTCGCCTACGGAATGGAGGCCTATGGCCTGTCCCAGCGCCTGGCGATCCCTGTCGACGAGGCGGCCGAGATCCTCTCCGCTTATTGGAGCGCTTTCCCGGCGGTGCGCCAGTACATGGAGAAGGTCGTCGCGGAGTCGCGCGAGCGCGGTTACACCGAGACGTTGTTCGGGCGTCGCCGGCCTATCCCGGAGCTGCAGTCGGGGCGTTACCAGGTGCGCGCGGCGGGTGAGCGCCAAGCGATGAACGCGGGCATTCAAGGTCTCGCTGCTGACATCTTCAAGGTTGCACTCGTGCGGCTGTTCTCCAGCCTGGAGGCCAAGCGGATGGAGAGCCAACTCGTGTTGCAGGTGCACGACGAAGTGATCCTCGAAGTCCCTCCGGGCGAGCGCGACGTCGCGGTCGACGTAGTGATGGACGCAATGACAGGCGCGGCTGAACTCGACGTGCCCCTGGCGGTCAACTTGGCGTGGGGAGACGACTGGGCGTCGGCCAAAGCATGAGAAGGTGCCCTGCTGCTCACGCCCTGTCTGACCGCGCGTTGGCTGTGCGCACGGGTATGTTTACAGAGTTAGCTGAAGTTGCGACCTGACTATCCGAGTGCCCCCACGTCCGACCGGGAGAAATGCAATGGGTGTTGAAGTCCACGACTCCACGAGCACCGAGGCGGAAGCGGCTTTCGCCGGCGTCGCCACCATCGACTCGGTACGGGTGGTCCACGACCATGCCGATCGGATCTTCACCTGGAACTACGACCGCGAACGCCCGCAACTCGAAGCCTTGTACAACAAAGGGGCGGCGTCGCAATGGAACAGCGTGACCGACCTCGACTGGTCGACAGACGTCGATCCCGCACGTGTGAGCGCCGAGGAGCCTCCGCTGATCATGCTGGCGCGCCGGGCGGCGACGATACCCGGCTCGCCGCTTCGCAACTGGGGTGAACGAGAATTCACCCAGCTACGAATCGAGTCGCTCAAAGCGCAGCTCAGCCAGTTCATGCACGGCGAGCAGGGGGCGATGATGACGGCGGCCAAGCTTGTCGAGACCGTCCCGTGGATCGACGCTAAGTACTACGCCGCCACCCAGACGATGGACGAGGCCCGCCACACGGAGGTGTTCGCCCGCTACCTGCATCAAAAGGTGGGCGACGCCTACCCGATGTCGCCGTTCCTTCAAGGGCAGATCTTCGGCCTGCTCGAGGACAGCCGCTGGGACATCGCTTACTTGGGGATGCAGATAATCATCGAAAGCCTCGCACTTGCCGCTTTCGGCGACCTTCTCCGGCGCACGTCGGAACCGCTGCTCACAAAGCTCCTCCGCTACGTGATGGCAGACGAGGCCCGCCATGTAGCGTTCGGTATTGTCAGTCTTTCGGAGCTCTACCGCTCCTTGAGCTCGGTAGAGCTCAAGGAGCGCCAGGAGTTCCTGGTCGACAACACGATGCGTAACCGGCTTCGTTCGACCACGCCGGAGGTGTGGGAGCGTATGGGCGTCACCGTCGAGGAAGTTGTGCCGGTCCTTCACCAAGCAGCGGGAGAGATGGGGCAAGGCGTGTTCATGGCCTTCCAGCGTGCCTTTTTCTCGAAGCTCGTCCCAAACGTCCGCAAGCTGGGTCTGCTCGACGCGAACGACGGCTACCTGAGAAAGCAATGGCAAGAGGCGGGCCTGCTCGAGTTCGAGCACGCTGACGACACGTCGGCGGACTTCGAGTCCTACGACGCAGTTGCGGCGGATCGGGCGGCGGCGAACTAGGCGGCCCAGATGCGGCGGTGAACTAGGCGGGCATAGGCGGCGGCCAAACCTTGCCCAGCGGGGTGTAAACTCGCATCTCTAACGGGACGGGGGAGTCGCCCCTGCCCACGATCTGCTCTGTCCGAAAGAAGGCTCCTACTTCCATGTCCGACGACTCCTTGACCGCCACAACTTCCTCGCCGATGGGCACCTTCGACGAGGCCGGCGAGTACACGCCCCGTCAGATCGTCGCCGACGACCTCGACGGAACGTCGCTTGCCGACGCCATCGCCGGGACGATCGTGGAGTTCGAGGATGGCGACATCGTCAAAGGCACCGTGGTCAAGGTGGACAAGGACGAGGTACTCCTCGACATCGGCTTCAAGTCGGAGGGGGTCATCCCTGCCCGCGAGCTGTCCATCCGCCACGACGTCGACCCGAGCGAGGTCGTCACAATGGGCGAGAAGATCGAGGCGCTCGTCCTGCAGAAAGAGGACAAGGAGGGGCGCCTCATCCTCTCCAAGAAGCGGGCGCAGTACGAGAGGGCCTGGGGCACGATCGAGGACGTCAAGGAGCGCGACGGCGTCGTGTCCGGGCCTGTCATCGAGGTGGTCAAAGGCGGCTTGATCGTCGACATCGGGCTTCGCGGGTTCCTCCCGGCGTCGCTGGTCGAACTCCGCCGGGTGCGCGACCTCGCCCCCTATATAGGGCGGACCGTCGATGCCAAGATCATCGAGTTGGACAAGAACCGAAACAACGTGGTCCTTTCCAGGCGTGCCTGGCTTGAGGAGACACAGCGCGAGCAGCGCGACGAGTTCCTCACGAACCTGAAATCCGGCGAGGTTCGCCGTGGTGTCGTCTCGTCGGTCGTCAACTTCGGTGCATTCGTCGACCTCGGCGGTATGGACGGTCTCATCCACGTCTCCGAGCTGTCGTGGAAGCACATCGAGCACCCCTCCGCTGTTGTCGCCGTAGGCGACGAGGTCGAGGTCCGTGTGCTCGACGTCGACTTGGACAGGGAGCGCATCAGCTTGTCGCTGAAGGCGACGCAGTCCGACCCCTGGCACGAGTTCGCGAACGCTCACCGCGAGGGAGAGCTCGTCTACGGTCGTGTCACCAAGCTGGTTCCTTTCGGTGCGTTCGTCCAGGTCGGCGACGGGATCGAAGGATTGGTGCACATCTCGGAGATGGCCAGCCACCATGTCGACCTGCCCGAGCAGGTCGTCAGCCCGAGCGAGGAGCTGTGGGTCAAGATCATCGAGATAGACCTCGCCCGCCGGCGGATCTCGCTGTCGATAAAGCAGGCAGCGGAGGGCGGCGAAGTAGCGGCCGAGTACCGCGACGCCTTCGGCGAGCACGCCTACGACGAGCAGGGTAACTACATCGGGGCCGCCGGCTTCGCTGACTTCGAACCCGAGTCGGAGGCACAAGCCGCCTGGGCGGAGTACATGGGCGGTAACGGAATCGGCACCTCCCCGGCAGCGCCAGAGGACGCCACATCGGCGATTCCCGAGACTCCGGAATCGCTCGACGGCGACCCGTCTCCCGAGCCGGCCGAAGTTTCAGGGCAGGCAAGCGCCGAGGACTGAGCCGCTACTTCTCCGAAAGGGGGGCGACCGATGCACGTCGGGGTACCAGGCGAAGTCAAGGACGGTGAATATAGGGTTGCCTGCACTCCGGCGGGCGTCCACGAGCTTGTACGCCACGGCCACAGGGTTCTCGTCGAGGCGGGGGCCGGGTCGGGCTCGTCCCTGCCTGACGAAGAGTTCGAGGATGCTGGCGCGACGATTGTCGCGACGGCCGACGACGTCTGGGCTGACTCCGAACTGGTGCTCAAAGTCAAGGAGCCGATCGCTTCGGAGTACGGGCGACTTCGACGTGACCAGGTACTTTTCACCTACCTTCACCTGGCAGCTTCGAAAGGATGCACCGAGGCCCTCCTCGCCGCAGGGACAACGTCGATAGCCTACGAGACGGTCCAGAAACCTGACGGGAGCCTGCCGCTGCTCGCACCGATGTCGGAGGTCGCGGGGCGTATGGCCCCCCAAGCGGGGGCTTACCACCTGCAGCGTGAGGGTGGCGGCAGGGGCATTCTCATGGGCGGCGTGTCGGGGGTGTACGCGGCGAAGGTGGTGGTTATCGGCGCCGGGGTGTCGGGCATGAACGCCGCCGCGATCGCCCTCGGGATGCAGGCCGAAGTGCTTCTACTCGACAAGGACATTTCGCGCCTGCGTGACGCTGACCGTATCTACCAGGGGCACCTTCAGACTGTCGCGTCTAGCGCCTACGAGATAGAGCGCGCGGTGACCGACGCGGACCTCGTCATCGGCGCAGTTCTTGTCCCAGGCGCGAAGGCGCCGGTCTTGGTGCCCGACAGCCTCGTGGCCAAGATGAAACCGGGCTCGGTGCTGATCGACATAGCGATCGACCAGGGAGGATGCTTCGAGTCGTCGAGGCCGACGACTCACTCCGACCCGGTGTTCAATGTGGAAGGTTGCCTGATGTACTGCGTGGCGAACATGCCGGGGGCGGTGCCACACACGTCCACGCACGCCCTCACTAACGTGACCGTTCCCTACGCTTTGGAGATTGCCGACAAGGGTTGGAGGGACGCTTCACGGGCCGATCGGGTCCTTGCACGGGGCCTCAGCACCCACGACGGCAACCTGCTCTCCCAACCCGTCGCTGAGGCCCACGGTATGGGCTTCGTGTCCGTCGAAGAAGTTCTGGAGATCCAGGGCCGTCTGTAGGGCGAGGCTTTGCGCTGGGGGGCGTGGGCCCCGGGTTCGGGTAGAGCCGTCCGGCTGGGCGGACAGCAGGTTGCGGCGGACAGCAGGTTGCGGCGGAGTTGTTGACCCGGGATTCGCGCTGCCATAGGGTTAGCGTGTGAACGTGGTCGGTCAGACGGCTGAACACCTGCCGTCTCGTGGGGTCGGAGCCGGACCGCCGGCAATCGAGTTGCGTGACCTGCACAAGACGTTCGGGTCTGTCAATGCTGTGCGAGGAGTCGACCTTCGCATCGACGCCGGCCAGGTTGTCGCATTCCTCGGCCCGAACGGGGCAGGCAAGACGTCGACGATCGATATGGTCCTGGGGCTATCTGAGCCGACGTCGGGAAGTGTCAGCGTCTATGGCTTGAGCCCTCGTGACGCCGTGAGGAAAGGTTTGGTCTCGGCGGTGATGCAGACCGGCGGCCTCGTCAAGGATTTCACGGTTGCCGAGACCGTCAGATACGTGGCTCATCTATTTGCGTCGTCTCAGCCGGCTCAGGAGGTCATGGAGCGTGCCGGTATCGACGCTATCGGCGATCGCCTCGTCGGTAAATGCTCGGGAGGTGAACAGCAGCGTCTCCGCTTCGCGATCGCTCTTCTGCCGGATCCGGACCTTCTGCTCCTCGACGAGCCGACGCAGGGCATGGACGTGGAGGGACGTCGGAGCTTCTGGGCTGCGATACGCCACGATGCGGACCAGGGTAGGACTGTCGTATTCGCCACCCACTATCTGGAGGAGGCGGACGCGTACGCGGATCGGGTCGTTTTGATCCGCAAAGGCGAGATAGTCGCCGACGGAACCGCAGCACAGGTCAAAGCCCTCGCGTCGGGGCGTACGGTCCGCGCTACGCTGCCGGACGCGGACGAGGCTTCGCTGTCCGCAATAGGAGGGGTGGACTCAGTCGAGGTTCGCGGTGACTCCGTCGTGGTGCACTGCTCCGATAGCGACGCCGTCGCGAGGCACCTGCTCACGCGAACCGATGCGTGCGACTTGGAGATTGCGGCGCTAGGACTCGAGGAGGCGTTCATCGCCTTGACCGGCGACGGTGGGGCGGACAACTTGTCCGAAGGTAGGTTCAGATGACGTCAGCGGTCGCGAGACCTAAGCCGTCTGATCGTGGCGTTCCGCCATTCGGGGGTTTCAGTCTTCAGCTTGTTGAACTGGAGATTCACCGTTTGCTGCGAAATCGTCGGACGGTCATATTTTCGGTCCTGTTCCCCGTCTTCTTCTTCTTGGTTTTTGGCCTGAACAGCGCCTATGCCAATCTCCGGGTAGGTCAAGGGAACACGTCAGCCTTCATCATGATTTCGATGGCCCTCTACGGAGCGGTCATCTCGACCTCAGGTGGCGCAGCACTCGTCGCTACCGAGCGTGTCGCAGGCTGGAGTCGACAGTTGCGTATAACGCCCCTCCATCCTCTCGCTTACATCGCTGTGAAGATGGCTACCTCGCTGGTTCTCGGGGCGGCGTCAGTGGCAGCGGTGTACATAACGGGTGCGGTGACAGGTAAGCCGTCAATGCCGGTCGGGATCTGGGTGACCACGGGCGTGGTGCTGTGGGTTGGCTCCCTGCTCTTCGCGGCATTTGGCCTGTTCATCGGCTACTTACTGCCATCCGAGAACGGCATGCAGGTGATCGGCTTTTCCCTTATGCTCTTCTCTTTCGGTGGGGGCCTGTTTATTCCTTTGAGCCAGTTCTCCCATTTGCTCCGTGAGCTTGCTGCTTTCACACCCTTGTTCGGCTTGAACCAGGTAGTGCACTATCCGCTGGTTCAAGGATCCTTCGACTGGACATGGGCGGCGAATCTGCTGGCGTGGCTGATCATCTTCACCGGGGGCGCTGTGTGGCGGTTCCGCAAGGATACGGCACGGGTCTGAGCTTCCAGCGGCCGCAATGCGACCTTGGATCGGCCGTGCGAATCGGGAGCGGCCGCCTTCGCGTGCTACCCGCTAGCGTGGCCGACATGCGGGTGGGCCTAACGGGGGGGATCGGATCGGGCAAATCGACCGTCGCTGCCGGTCTCGTCAAGCGCGGAGGTCTCCTTGTAGACGCCGACGCGATAGCAAGGCAGGTTGTCGAGCCGACCGGCCGGGCGTTCGGCCCGCTCGTGGACAGATTCGGCGGCGCAGTGGTGGGCCAGGACGGCACGCTCGACCGGAACACCCTGGCGAAGATCGTCTTCAACGACAAGTCCGCCCTTGCCGACCTCAACCGGATCACCCACCCGGCGATCCGGGAGCTGATGGAGGAGCAAGTAGGCGGCGCCGAGAAGACAGCGAGAGATATCGTGATACTCGACATCCCTCTGCTCGACCTCGAAGGCAAGGCACGCCTCTCATTGGTTTCTGTCGTAGTGGTGGATGTGCCCACCGAGACTGCGATATCGAGGCTCGTGGCGCATCGCGGCTTCGACGAGGCGGACGCCTGGGCCCGAGCCCGGGCCCAGATGTCCCGGGAGGAACGGTTGTCGCTCGCCGACTTCGTGGTGGACAACTCCCGTGGCCGCGACGACCTCGAGTCGGAGATCGAGCGGGTTTGGTCGGCCCTCGTCGAGATCGCCAGTCGGTGAACGCAGAGCCGGCGCTACGATCGTGTGGTGGCTGACTTCCAGGTTGTATCGGAGTTCGCGCCTGCGGGAGACCAGCCTTCGGCTATCGGCCAGCTCACCGAGGGGGTGCTTCGCGGCGACAAGTTCCAGACCCTCCTCGGTATCACCGGCAGCGGGAAAAGCGCCACGATCGCCTGGACGATAGAGAATGTCCAACGGCCGACGCTGATCATCGCCCCGAACAAGTCGCTAGCAGCCCAGCTGGCGAGCGAGATGCGCCAGTTCTTCCCTCACAACCGGGTGGAGTACTTCGTCAGCTACTACGACTACTACCAGCCTGAGGCCTACCTGCCGTCTAGCGACACGTACATCGAAAAGGACAGCTCCATCAACGACGAGATCGACCGCCTCCGGCATTCGGCCACCTCGGCGTTGCTCACCCGCCGCGACGTGATCGTCGTCGCGTCGGTGAGCTGCATCTACGGTCTCGGATCTCCGGAGGAGTACTCGAAGCGGATTCTCCACGTGGTCCGCGGAGGCGAATACGACCAGCGGGCGCTGCTGCGTCGATTGGTGGAGATCAACTACGAGCGCAACGACACGAACCTCGTCCGCGGCAAGTTCCGGGTGCGGGGCGACACGATCGAGATCCACCCGGCCTACGAGGAGCACGCTGTCCGCATCGAGCTTTTTGGGGACGAGGTCGAGCGGATCGTGGCGGTGGACGTGCTCACAGGTGAGCAGCTGGGCGAGCTCGACGAGCTCGTCGTGTTCCCGGCCACGCACTATGTGGCCGGCGAGGAAAGGATGCTGACGGCGATCACTGGCATCGAGGCGGAACTGCAGCAACGCCTCGCCTGGTTCGAGCGGGAAGGGAAACTCCTAGAGGCGCAGCGACTCCGAATGCGGACCTCGTACGACTTGGAAATGTTGGGCGAGGTCGGCGTCTGCTCCGGGATCGAGAACTACAGCCGCCACATTGACGGCAGGTCGGCCGGGGAGCCGCCCAACACGCTTCTCGACTTCTTCCCGAACGACTACCTGCTCGTCATCGACGAGTCGCATCAGACGGTACCGCAACTCCACGGCCAGTACGAGGGGGACAGGTCGAGGAAAGAGACGTTGATCGACCACGGCTTCCGGTTGCCGTCGGCTGCGGACAACCGGCCCCTTCGCTTCGACGAGTTCTACAGCCGGATCAACCAGTGCGTCTTCCTGTCGGCTACTCCGGCAGCGTACGAGATCCAACAATCAACGCAGGTAGTGGAGCAGATCGTGAGGCCGACCGGCCTGGTCGATCCGGAAGTGACAGTGAAGCCCACCAAGGGGCAGATCGACGACCTGATCGGGCTCATCGGCGAGCGGACAGCGGTCGGCGAAAGGGTGTTGGTTACGACGCTGACAAAAAAGATGGCCGAGGACCTCACCGACTACCTCGTCGAATCCGGCCTGAAGGTTCGCTATCTGCACTCGAACATCGACACATTGCAGCGGATCGAGATCCTGAGGGACCTGCGTCTCGGCGAGTTCGACGTCCTGGTCGGCATCAACCTTCTCCGTGAGGGCCTTGACCTTCCGGAGGTTTCGCTTGTAGCGATACTCGACGCCGACAAGGAAGGATTCCTTCGCGGGGAGACGTCTCTCATTCAGACGATCGGTCGCGCCGCACGCAACGTCAACGGGCAGGTAGTCATGTACGCGGATCGCATGACGGATTCGATGAAGCGAGCGATTTCGGAGACGCACCGCCGCCGTGCCCTCCAGCAGGCCTACAACCTCGAACATGGGATCGACCCGCAAACCGTCCGTAAAGCTGTCACCGACATCCTGGTCCTTCTCGGTGGCGGAAGGGACGGAGCCCCGGTGCCCGGCTCGGACCGCAGGAGCCGTCGCAGAGACAAGGCGCGAAGTGACCTCGCTCAGCTGCCAAAAAGCGAGCTCGCACGGCTCATATCTACTTTGGAGGAAGAGATGCGTGAAGCCGCCGCCGACCTGCGATTCGAGTACGCCGCGAAGCTGCGCGACGAGATCGCCGACCTTCGGGCCGAACTGTCTCCTGAGGCGCTTGCCGGGGTGGCCGCCTCCTCCCCGGCGGGGAGCCGCTGACAATTTCCTCACAGATCGCTTCAGGAACCCTGATCTATAGCCTGTAGCTTTCGGATCATGAAGGCTAGACGCGCCAAACTCCGTGTTGCGACGAGCGCAATCTGCATCGGCCTACTGGCTTCGGCTTGCGGGTCGACGAGTCGTACGGCGAGCCCGGACCCGACGAGCAGCGCGTCGTCGAGCAGCGCTCCGTCGAGCAGCACCACCGCTGGCAGCACTACGGCTCCTTCGTCGAGCGAGACGACAGCGGGAGCTCCCTCGACGAGCGCCCCCGCCGGTTCAACTTCAGGGCGCAAAGCGCCCCTTGTCGGCCTCATAGATATGGGCTACCAGGGTCCTTACATCGCCGACCAGCCGTTCCCGGCGACGGACCCGAGCGTTCTCGACTCGTACGCCGGGGCGTTCTCGGGCATAGTCGTCAACGAGTCATGGTCACAGCTCGAGCCCTCGAACGGCGTCTATGACTGGGCCCCGCTCGACGAGTCGCTGGCAAACGTGTCCGCCTGGAATGCCCAGCATCCCTCGACCCCCCTCGGCGTCAAGTTGCGGATCTTCGCCGGACAGGGCGCCCCGGCGTGGGTCATCTCGGCGTCTGGTCCGGAGGTGGCGGTTACGATAGGGCTTCATGCTTCACGAAACGTGAGCGTAGGTCGCTTCTGGACAGGCGCATTCCGTCAAGCGTGGTCGACGTTCCAGCACGCGATGGCAGCCAGGTACGACACCGACCCTTTGATTCGGGCGGTCTCGGTCTCGTCGTGCTCATCGTCGACGGGCGAGCCATTTATCGTCCCCGTTGCTGGGATGGAGAGCCGTCAGGCAATGGAGGCTGCAGGGTGGAGTGTTCAAGCACAGGAAAGCTGCCTGCAGGGAGCGCTCGCCGACTACTCAGGATGGAAGCTCACTCCGGTGACATTCGCCTTCAACCCGCTTCCGACCGCACCTGGGTTCGACCAGGCTTTCACCACCTCGATCATGGAGCAGTGCGCCACGTCAGCAGCGAACGGTGGACCGGTGTGCCAGCTCGGCAACAACGCCTTGAGCCCCACCGCCCCGAATGGCGGGCTCGGCGGCACCTACGCCGAGATAGCGAGTTTGGAAGGCGCTCCGGCTGGTGAACGCCCAGGCGTCTACTTTCAGACAGTCGGGTCGGCGCTTGACTGCTCCTCCATGTCGGTCGCGACCGGGTACCACGCGAGCTCCGTCGAAGTGTGGCCGCCGATCGGGCGCCTCAAGGGTTTCGCTGCTATCCCCGAGCAGACTCTCGCCCTGTGGAACTCCGATCTGATTGACGGTCAGCAAATCTCCTGCTGAGGAGCACAGGTCTCGTTCAAATCCTTCAACGCTTGCGCCAGGTCGTCGACATCCTGCGAAGTCGTGTCCCACGAGCAGACAAATCTGGTGTCGCCGATCTCCCGATCCCAGTCGTAGAAGCCGAAGCGTCCACG
>JAKBBS010000255.1 GCA_021808425.1 Actinomycetes bacterium | reverse complement strand
GCTCGCCACCCATGCAGAGAACAGTGGCAATCCTGTCCACTTCGATCGATGTCCCGCGCCGGCAAGGGCCACTACAGCGTAAGGGTGGTCAAAATATAGATAGGCGACCCGCTCGACACCTTCCTCGTCGTCGCCGAAGTCGGGCAATGCCGTAGGCATTCCGAACGCAGTAACGGCGCTCGCGGCGAAACCGTAGCGCCCGTACGACGCTACTACGCTCTGACGTGCCGTTCCGCTTGTGCCGGGCACGGAGTCTCCCATCAGTTTCGATAGGGCGGCGAGTGCTGCGTTGGCTCCGAACACGTCGGAAAGCGACAGATCGAGCTTTCCGAAAGCGTCCCAAGCCGGCAACACTGTTGGACCAATCCTCTCGGCACTGCGACCCGGCGGCCATCTGATCTCTCTCTCAACGATGTTCCACGAGTGACCTCGACCCGGGGGAAGGTCGTATAGCGAGCATTGCTGTGCGCCTGATGATCCCCGAGTCGATAGGGCGGCCACTTCATGAGCAGCCTGCATTACGGACTGGCGCGAGAACCCCGGGTCCGCCGAAACTGACAGAACTACGACGTCGTCTTTCGCGATGGCGGCGTGCACGGCCACGACACCGGCAGCTGTCGTGGTTGTGAGCATCGAGGGGCGCTGGGGAGACGCATCGTAGAGTAGATCTTTGACGACACCTTCCGAGGGAGTCGACTGCAGGTAGGGCGCCGAACCCACTACCTCGAACGGCTCCTGCCACGTTACTTTCGTCGCGAGCGCTGATGCGAGTACCAACTGGGTGAACTCGTCAATGGCGATGGGAAACTGCTCGATCATCCGAGGGTATGGCGGCGCGCCCACTCGTCGGCCGCCTGGCGGTAGGCAGACGCCCTGTTTCGACGGTCTGGGGCAGTGCCGCCGACCATTCCCTGATCCTCGTTGCGGACCCACCCGCGCGGAACCACACTGCGATCGCTGCGCACAACGCGGCAGGTGGATCCTCCATGAAAGCTCGGAGAAGCGATATCGCCTCCGCAGGCGAACAGCCGAGCGCTCCTTCGAGCTCGGCCCGCTCAGGTTCTTCAGCCGCGCTGGCGCACGCAGCGAGCAACAGCCAAACACCGAGTGGAGAGGTGGGGTAGACCATGGATCGGCCCGGTGTAATGATCGCTATGCGAACTTTAGTACGCCACTTGTCGGGGCGGGCGGCCTGTTCAGGGTCCAGTCAACCCGGGATCGCACCGGGACCGCCCGCTATCGCGAGGATAGCGGCAGCAGTGTCGGCATGGCGACACTGAGGGTGCGTCCGGGTTCGCTTGTAATGCAACGTGTACTTGCAATGCAATATGTCATGTATTACACTGTCTTCATGAGCGATGATCGAGCGGTGCCATCCGCATACTTCACTACTGGACAGCGCGCTCAGCGCCCATCCGCGAGTCACTTGGTGAGCGTCAGGCTTCCAGACGAACTTCTTCGCCGCCTCGCCGAGGTCGGCAATCAGGAGGGCCTAGCGATGAGCGACACGATCCGCCTGGTGCTCGAACGCGGCTTGGCTGTCCCCGACAAACCAAAAAGAAAGGTGTAACCGAACCATGATCTCATCCGCGCTCACTGTGCACATCTATTTTGTTCTGGACCGTTCCGGTTCGATGCAGTCCATCGCTTCGGACGTCATCGGCGGTTTCAACAGCTTTCTGGCCGCGCAACGCGCCGAGGGCACCGACGCGGTCATGACGTTGGTGCAGTTCGACTCCCAAGACTCCCACGAAGTCGTTGTCGACGCCGTCACCCTCGACAAAGTCCGCGACCTTCACGCCGCCACGTTCGTGCCGCGTGGAGGGACACCGCTCTTCGACGCCATGGGTCACGCCATAGCCGATGCCACCATACGCGCAGAGAAACGGCGGGCAGCCGCCGAGCAGGCCGAGGAGATCCTGTTCGTTACTTTCACCGATGGGGGAGAGAATCAGAGCGTGGAGTACACGAAAGAGAAAGTCTTCGATCTCATCAAGCGCCGCGAGGCTGCCGGGTGGACGTTCGCGTATCTCGGCGCGAACCAAGACGCCTACGCCGAGGGCGCGGCTATCGGCTACTCCCCGGCAAGCACCCAGAATTTTGCGGCGGACGCACCCGGCAGTGCCGCCGCGTTCGCGAGTCTCACCAACGCGGTGACCAGACGGCGAGCGAAGATCCGCAGCGGGGCGGCTTATGACAACACCGACCTGTTCGAAGGAGACAAAACCGCCGAAGAAGACCTAGGAAACCGCCACGCACCGGGCATCTTATAAACCAACGTGCCAGACACTAGGAAGCCAGACCGCAACCCGAGCGGCGAGGTCAGTGGCCGCCACGGCGGGATACCTTTCCTTTGCGGTTCTCGGCGTCGCAAGTCGTGCCGGATGTGTATGCGATCGACGCGTTCCCTGGTGATCGCCGGGCGGCTCGCGGCCGAGGTGTCTGAGGCCAACACCACCCGGCCTCCGTGGCATACCAAGTCATCCCTAGTCCCGGCTGCACCGGAGGTGCCCTTGGTTTGCGCGAATCGCGACCATGACCGCTTCGATGAGCTCACGGGGGTAAGCAATGGCCACGATCAACTTCACTAATCTGGTGTCCAAGTGGACAGGCATGTCACCGGGTTGGGTTGAAGTAGCTGTCATAGCGTTGGGAGCACTAGTCGCCTTCGTTGTCTTCGCGGCCATTCGCGTTGGCTTCCCAACCGACACCACGGCGCCCCCGCCTCCTCCGCCTGACCAGTGGAAACGAGGCAGCCCCTACTGGAAGGCCTCCAAACACGCCGAGCACATGCCGATCTTTGTCCGTGCAGCTCAGGGACTCAGAGGAGAGCACCGCGAATCGGACTTTCACGACTAACCCCTTCTGTGGCTCATCCAGATGGGCGCCTCACTCTAGCCCCAAATCGTGCCACCTCTTGTGGGCTTCGGCCTCGCGCTCTTTCATGCGGTCTGCCGCGGTACATGTTTTTTCTCATCGGATAGCCTCCTTTGACTGTTTGATCTCAGCTGGCATCGACAAAGGACAAATCGACGTTCTGTCATTTTGGGACGTAGCGGTCGGACCACTCGGTGTGGGGCGCTCCTTGGAAGGCTGACGCCAAGTCACGTGATATCGCTTCGAGGACTGGCGCGCATTCGAGTCCCTCGACGAGAGGCCACGGGATCGGTCCCGCCCCGTGGCGGGCCCCGAGGAGTTGCCCTGCCATCGAAGCTGTGCTGTCGGAGTCGCCGCTGTGGTTGACCGCTAGGCGAAGGCCCGATTCGATGTCGTCACAGGCGAGCAGGCAGTACACGGCGATGGCTAGCGCTTCGTCGGCAACCCAGCCGCCTCCCAGCCGTTCCACCCTTTGCGGGGTTGGCGTCCCGCTAGATGCGAGGCGACGGGCCGCGGTCAGGGCGTCGAGCACCTCTGCGCCGTCGGGCTCTGTTTCCAGGCGCCGACCGACTTCTGTCACAGCTTGTTGGGGGTTGCAGCCGACTCTGAGCATTGCGATCAGCGCGGCGAACGCCCCCGCAGCGAGATATCCGCTTGGATGGCCGTGGGTGAGGCCAGCTGCTCGGCATGCCAAGCGGAAGGGGTCCTCAAAGGCCAGGCCGACGGGAGCGACGCGCATGGCCCCCCCGCAGCCTTTGCTGTCGGGCACTGCGACGCCCGCAGCGAGAGCGCCCAGACATGTGTTCCCCGGGGCTCGCCTGGCATGCAATGACGGGACGTCAAGCAGCCACCCGCCCGCCGGTGCCACTGAAACTGCCGATTGAGTGACCATCCACCGCTGGTAAGCGGCTGCGATCGATTCGAGGTACTCGTCGTCGGTGCTGGCGCCGAGCGTCTTCGCGACGAGTAACCCTTCTGCGGTGAAAAGCGTCATCTGCGTGTCGTCGGTGATTGCACCCGCGCCCAGCCCACCTGGGCTCTCATAGCCGCGGACCCCAAGCTCACCGTACATGTCTTGTATGGCAGCTAGCGAGGCGAACTCGACCGGTGCTCCCAGTGCGTCTCCCACGGCTCCACCAAGCAGACAACCCGCGATCCGCTCCGACTGCTCGGCGGGCAAAGGTTGACCGACGACCCCTCCCATGTAGCGCTCGGAGAACTCGCAGCGAACGCCGCGCACCATGGCAACCGCAGATCTCGGCGTATCGACCACGCCGTCGGAACGAAGCACCATGAACCCGCCGCCCAGATGCTGATTGAAAAGGCGAAGCGGAGAACTGACATCGTCGGTGGCCGCATCAACGCAGACGCGGCAGATCTCCCGCGGATAGCGAGCGCAACGCCCGCTGCGGGCCCCGCAGAGCGGGCAGCCCAAGAAGCCCAGCGGTCGACTGTCGCCCACAGTCAGCGGCCGGCGGCCGGGTAACAGGGGAGCCGCCCGATACGTCTCCGAAGCACAGACACAAACCAGCGGAAGCCTGACCGTCCTTCGTCCACCGGCACAGCAAACGAGGCGACGCCACAAGAAGCCACTGGGCGGAGCATACCGCGTCGGGCATACCGCGCTTTCCCGACGATTGCGGCGCCGTTCACCATGTCAAAGTGCGCCGACCGTTGCGCTGGATGGGCGCCGACCGACGACCTCACATTGCATGCCAGTTCCATTTCTGCAATAAATATGGAGGAGAACTAGCAGTTGTCAAAAGTACCCAGCT
>JAKBBS010000254.1 GCA_021808425.1 Actinomycetes bacterium | reverse complement strand
GGGGGGCGTCGGGTTTCGTAGCCACCGTCGAAGCTGTGAGGCGCCGGTCTCCTGGTGTCGCGCTCGAACTTTTGATTTCAGATTTCAAAGGCGACCCCGAGGCGTTGAACGCCGTCTTCGCCGTGCGCCCCGAGATTCTCAACCACAACGTCGAGACGGTGCCCCGCCTCCAGCGGGCCGTTCGGCCCTCGGCGTCTTACGCCCGGAGTCTCGCCGTGCTGGCGCGTGCCAAGGCGGCAGGGCTCGTCACCAAGTCCGGGCTCGTGTTGGGGATGGGCGAGACGTTCGAGGAGGTCGTCTCTACCCTTGCCGACCTCGCCGGTGTGGGGGTGGACATCGTCACCGCAGGTCAGTACCTGAGGCCGACCACGCAGCACCTTCCTGTATCGCGGTGGTGGACCCCCGCCGAGTTCGCGGAGCTCGCCCGAATCGGCGAAGCTCTCGGTATCGGCCACGTCGAGGCGTCCCCGCTCACTCGTTCCAGCTACCACGCACGCCAGGCAGCGGCACACGCCTCTTCGCCGGCGCTGGAGGCGAGCGGGCTTTGAGTTCCCTCGGATCACCACGACTCGGACGCTTCGCCCGCCTGCGCGAACGTATGACCATCCTCGGCGTCGACGCTCTGCTTCTGTCCCTCGGGGCGGACCTTCCGTGGCTCACCGGGTACGAGGCGATGCCGCTGGAGCGCCTCACGATGGCCGTGGTGCCGGCCGACGCCGAAGCGACGCTTGTCGTGCCATTCCTGGAAGCTTCCCGAGTCGAGGAGGACCCCGCCGCGTTCTCGCTTCGCGCCTGGCACGAGGACGAGGACCCGGTAGCGATCGTCTCGTCGCTCGTCGGCGCCCGCAGCCGCCTCGCAATATCGGATCGGACCTGGGCGGCGGCCGTCCTCGCTTTGCAGTCGGCGTTGCCCGGCGCCACTTGGAAGGCGTCGAGCGTGGTCACTGGTGAACTTCGAGCCCGCAAGGACGCCGCGGAGGTCGAAGCGCTTGCAGCCGCATCGCTGGCTGCTGACGTCGTAGCCGGCCAGCTCCTACGAGGAGAGATCCCGCTAGTTGGTCGGACCGAGCACCAAGTCTCCGCCGACATCTCCCGCCGACTGATCGACGCCGGCCATCAGCGGGTGAACTTCGCGATCGTGGGCAGCGGCCCGAACGGGGCGAGCCCGCATCACGAGCCTGGCGACCGGCGCATCGAGGTCGGCGAAGGCGTAGTCTGCGATTTCGGCGGGACCCTGCACGGATACTGCTCGGACATCACTAGGACCGTCTGGACCGGCACTCCGAGCTCCCTCGAAGCCGAGGTCTACGAAGTTGTGCGGGTCGCGCAACAACTCGCCGTCGAAGCCGCAGCGCTCGGCGTCTCCTGCGAGGAGGTCGACCGCGCAGCGCGCTCGGTCATAGCTGACGCAGGTTTCGGCGAGTACTTCATCCACCGCACGGGACATGGGATCGGCATCGAGGAGCACGAAGACCCCTACATCATCGAAGGCAACACCAACCTCCTCGAAGAAGGCCACGCTTTCTCCGTCGAGCCCGGCGTCTACCTTCCGGGGCGATTCGGTGTGAGGATAGAAGACATAGTGCTAGCCGACAGTGGGGGTCCGCGAGCCCTCAACCACGCGGATCATTCACTGGTGGTCGTCGGTTCGTAGCGGCGCTCCCGGTCCCACCGGGTTGCGTTCTGCTGTAGCCTCTGGTTGAACCAGGCAGGATCCTGCCGGGACTGAGGAGGCGCCAGGTGAAGCAACTGAGCGGGCTCGACGCGAGTTTCTTGTACCTCGAGACCGGGTCCCAGTTCGGTCACGTCAGCGGTCTCGCAATCTTCCGCCGCCCGGAGCGCAAGGACTGGTCGCCCTATGAGGCAATGCGCAACAGACTGTTGCGCCGGCTACCCGAACTCGAACCCCTACGGCGACGCCTCGTCGAAGTCCCATTCGACTTGGACCACCCGTACTGGATCGAGGACCCGGACTTCGACCTCGAATACCACCTCCTCGAAACAGCCATCCCTTCCCCGGGCACGCCGGAGCAGCTCGCCAAGCTCGTAGCCCGCCTCATAGCGAGACCGCTCGACCGAACCCACCCGCTGTGGGAGTTCTGGGTGATCGACGGGCTCGCCGGCGGCCAGTTCGCGGTCCTGTCGAAGATGCACCACGCGACAATCGACGGTGCGGCCGGCGCCGAGCTCATGACGATGTTCTACGAGCACGAGCCGAGCCTGTCCGAGCCGGTCGACGTCCCGGTCACGATCGCCGGCGAGAAGATCCCGAGTCCGGCGCAGGTGCTGGCGAAGGTGGTCGGCGGAGCATTGTCCAAGCCGGGCAAGTTCGCTGCAGTCCAGGTGAGGACGATCCGGGCGCTCGGCGAGATGACCCGCAACAGAGGCCTCGTCGGACTCGCCGACGTCCTTCGCACCATCCCCAATCCGATCGGGGCCGCCATCGCCGCCAGATCGACACGCGGCGACGACACTCTCGGATCGCTGCCGGAGCGAACGGCACCGAGCACCGTGTTCAACGGCGTCGTAACGCCGCATCGGCGGGTAGCCCTGCGCTCGGTTTCACTGACCGACGTGAAGGCGATCAAGGCTGCGACAGGGTCAACCGTAAACGACGTCGTGATGGCGGCGTGCGCCGGAGCGCTTCGCGCTTACCTCCAAAAGCGCGACGCCCTCCCCGAACGACCCCTCGTCGCGATGGTCCCCGTCTCTATCCGAACCGGGACCGAGAGCGACCCGTGGACCAATCGCGTGTCGGGCCTTTTCCCCGTGATGCCCACCACCTCCGAGAAGCCGCTCGACCGGCTCGCCCTCGTTCGAAGCGTGATGGACGAGGCGAAGCAACGCTTCACCCTTCTCCCCGCCACAACTCTCGTCGACTACGCCGACTTCGCCCCGCCGGCACTGGCCATCCGTGCGGCGCGCCTCGCCAGCCGACTGCGCGTCGCCGACCGTCTCAACCCGCCGGTCAACCTAGTCATCTCAAACGTTCCGGGCTCGCGGCGCAGCCTCTACCTCGACGAGGCGATCATGGTCAACTACTTCCCGGTGTCGACGATCGTCGACGGGGTTGGGCTAAACATCACTGTCCAGAGCTACTGCGACACGATGGACTTCGCGCTGGTCGCCTGCCGGGAGCTCGTACCCGACCTCGAGGACCTGGCCGACCTCGTGGTGGCGGAGTTCGCCGAGCTTGCGGGCGCGGCTGGGCTCTAAGCCAGCTCTAAGCCGCTTCACGCCGCTCTCGCGGAGCCAGAAACCGTCAAATTTGGTCAGGATTTTCAGTTCAGAAAAGTTTTGTACCAAAAAGTGTGTTTCCTGAGCGAGGGCTGGTACAGGATTTTTCGGGAACGAGAATCCTGTACCAAAAAGTGCGAAAAAACGCTTCAAATGGTCAGGCTGTGTCCGGCTCGCGAAGATCCTGACCAAATTTGACGGCTGTCGAGGCGCCCGATCAGCCCACGTTACGCTGATTCAGACAAATCGACCACTGATCGACTACGAAGCACTTGGCCGTAACTGCCCGCACCAGACGGCTGAGAGACCGTCATCGACGTAACGGTCCGCTCGGGCTCTTCGGGGCGAAAGGGACAGGCCGATCAGCCAACGACTTGGTAGGCGTGGGTTACCAGGTTGAAGGTGAGTGTGTCGCCGTTGGTGGATGTGAGGTTCGCTACGTCACCGTCGACGGAGACTAACTCGAGCTCGGTAATTCCTGTAGGAGCCGGATACAGGCTTGTTGTCGAGGTACCGGACACGTCCGCCGTAGTTGGATTCGCCACTTGGCGAGAATCAGGATATACGTCGACTACTACTTCGCCAGGCAAGCTCGAGTTGTCACGGTACGACGTCTGCGGGATCTTGCCTCCTGCCCAAACGACAGTAAATTTCCCGGAAACATACCCTTCCCACATATATGTGTTACCAATAAAATTTGACGAGGGGCCTGGGGTACCTTCTAACAGTCCCATCGGTATCGGCGTCGGTGGTGGGGGAGGCACTATAGCTATCTCGTAGGTGTGGAGCGCGCCGCCAGCTTTTTTGTTTGCGATGATCTGGGCTGTGTTCGCCCCGGTCGGCAGCTGCGGTGGGACGAATTCGCTTAGCTGAGACACTGCGGGGACCGACCCTGCTTGCGAGCCGAGAGCGGTAGCGTACTCTCGCAGCGCCGCTAGGGCCTGGTTGCGAGCCGCCGTCTGCGCTGCCGTGGGGTTTGCAGGCAGAGCAGGCAGTGTCCATGACGGCGGCAGCCCAAGCTGAGAAGCCGTCTGGGGTTGCGAAGGAGCCGGCTGGGGTTGCGAAGCGGCCGACTGCCGAGTCGTAACCGCCGGCTGGGACTCGCCGCCAGCCAGGTACAAGCCTGCTCCTAGCCCCAGGCCGCCAACAACCACGGCCGCCGCGATTGCCAGCGGCCGGCGCCTTGCTTTCACACGACCTTGATCGGGTTCGGACATGTCAATCCTCCTTCGCTCATCAAGGGTCAGTCGCCGTTCGCCGTAGAGAGATAAAGCTCGGTCGAATACGCGATCGACTGGTCGCACTGGCTGTTCATCGGCGGGTACGGGTAGTTAGCGGCACCCCACATGTCCGACCAAGCCTGGCTTGAAGTGTTGCTCCCCGTGTTGAGTGGGTACTCGTCGAGGACTCCCTCGAAGTAGAC
>JAKBBS010000039.1 GCA_021808425.1 Actinomycetes bacterium | reverse complement strand
CGAGGCACTCCGCCGCTTCACGAAGATCGACGACGGCCCGTTAATCATGATCTCCCACACGTCGGGATCTGAAAGAAGCGCCTCCAAAGGCCCGTAGCCGACAAGGTTGCGAAGCGCCCGCTCCACCACACGTGTTCGAAAGAGGGATGGCGCAGAAAGCGCCAAGATCAGGCTGAGCGCGCACCTATCTCCTTCGACGGTTCGACGGTTCGACAAACAGACTGTGGCTCGGTGTGCTCGCCTCGGTACATTATGGTTCGTGGATCGACTAGAGCACAGAACCCGCTCCGAACTCGACGCCGCCGGGCGGGAGCTGTATGACTCGCTGGTCGATTCGCGGGGAAGCCAGATCGCCGACGGCGACGGCGATCTGCAAGGCCCCTTCAACGCATGGGTGCAGGCACCGCGAATCGGCACTCGGCTGGCAGCGCTCGGCTCAGCCCTCCGCTATGACATGGCCCTCGACCGGAAGCTGATAGAGCTGGCCATCATCACCGTCGGGGCACACTTCAAGGCCGAGTTCGAGTGGTTCGCCCACTCCGCTATGGCCCGCCACCACGGCGTGCCAGAGGCCGTCATCTCAAGCCTTGGCACCGGCCAAGAACCGGAGTTCAGCGACGACACGCAACACCTAGTCCACAAGGTCGCCTCCGAAATCGTCCGAACCGGTCGCTTGTCCAAAGCCACACATAGCGACGCCCGAGCCCACCTCGGCGATGTCCAGCTGGTCGAACTAGTGACATTGTGCGGCTACTACACGCTCGTGTCGTACACCTTGAATGCCTTCGACGTCTCTCTGCCGCCAGGTGTGGCATCGCAATGGGGATAAAACGCTCCCCGACGTATGCGTACTACTCATTCGTCCACAGCCGTTGTGGATGTCTATGTTGATGAAGTAGAATAGCGTGGCGGAAAGCGGGATTGAGAGCACCTTGATGGTTGTCTAGCGAAGCTTCTCCGGAGGGGTAATGACCTATGTGGTGTTATTCCGAGTCACAGGAACCGACTGACAATTCGCATCGTCATCGCGAACCTGAGTTGAGAACTCAGCGGCTGCCCTCGTACAAGCTGCCCGCATTTGCAACCAAGCGTTCTGTCGGGCTAACAGCCTCACTGGCGGTAGTGACCAGCGTGGCGACTTGGGCCTTGGCGGTGCTCCTGAGCGGTCGGTACACACGCCTCGACGAGCTTCTCGAGGGAGCAACGGTCGCAGTGTTTGTGGTGACGGGCAGTTTCGTCGGATCTGCTGCATCGCTGTTTCTCTGGCAACTCGGGGACCATAGGCTTCGATGGGTCGTCCTCGGTGGCGGACTTTTCGTCGCTGCGTGCGCCCAAGCCGCTGTGGGCATCCACCAGATGGAGGCAGCCGACGCGGCGATCACGACAGGTTCATCGGGGGACCCGATCGTCGGGCTACAGGCACCAGCGACCTTAGCGAAGGACCTTCCTGTTATGGGGCTGCTGGGGACTGCCGGTGGTCTCCTATGGTTGGCCTTGTTCATCGCAAATCAGCGAGTTACAGGTGGGCGACTTAGGCCTATCGCGGCAATCGCGAGCCTCGCGGTCGGATCGCTTGGCTCGTGGGTCGCTTCAGCTCTCCTCGATACCCTGATTTCTCCGAGAAGCGCCGGGGAAATACTCGCGGCTGCGTGCGTCGCCGGGACGGTGTGGCTCGTAGCGCGTCTCAGGAGCAAGTGGCGCATCTCCGATGTCTGTTTCGCCATCTCGCTTCTGACTCTGTCCGAAGCTGGCGCTTCGCAAGCGACTCTATCGTCTGCCACATTGGTGTCGGCCGTCTTCCCAGCCGTGTTCCGCATCGAGGCCTTAGGTTGGTGTTTGTTCGGAGTTGTGACCGAACTAAATCGTGGGGCCCAAGCGAACCGGGTCGTGCTCCGAGAGGAGCGTGAGCGAAGTCAACGCTTCGAATCCCAGCTCGCAAATAGCGAATTCTGTCTCCAGACCACGCGCCACGAAGTCCGATCCGCTCTGCTGCTTCTCAACTGCGGCGTCGAGTTGCTCCCGCGAGTGAGTCGCTTCTCGACAGCTACAGTCGACCCTGATGCTGTACGGATCCTACGCCAAGCCGGAAGCCGTGTCGCTGCGGCTGTTGGGGAGAGCCTGCAGGCCGACGATACCTTTGACGTGCATCAAGTGCTCGACATCGAGATTCGAGCGGCCAGACACCGTGGGCTGTCAGTGCACCTCAAACGACCTCCCGGCGTTCCATATCGAGCAGCGGGAGATCCGACGGTCCTATCGAGAGTTGTAGGAGAACTTCTGGACAATGCTACGCGGCACGCACCAGGCGCGGACGTCGTTGTTATCTTGGCCGGCCACCCATCGTTATTGCACATTACCGTCGCTGATAACGGACCTGGAATTGCCCTGGGTGATAAGTCGTTGTCAATCGACCAACTTTGGTCTCCTCCAATCGACAGACGGCCTTCAGGAGGGATTGGACTGCCGGGCGCTCGGCGGCTCCTTGAGAGCGTCGGGGGCTCTCTAACCTGGGAGCGCTTCCAGCCTGGCACAGTTATGACAATCCACTTGCCTGCACTCCACGCTCGCAGTATTGCGAGCCCGGCTGCCCCCACTCCTGCCCCTTTGATGCCACCGTGGCCAGCTGCGAGTATGGGATGAGCACGTCCGCACTGCCATCCCTGCGTCCGCAGTATCTGTCCGATCCTACAGAACAAACGACGGAGATCACAGACCCGAGAAGCTATAGAAGACCAGACCTCGATCAGAAGGTGACCGGCGCTCTCCCGGCGATACCACAGGCGCCGCCGGCTTCAGTTGTGATAGTCGAGAACCACGAACTCGTCGCCCGCTCGTTGGTGAACGTACTGTCGGGCTGGGGATTCGCTGCCACGGCACTCGTCTGCGGCACGCTGAGCGTCTCGGAACTTGTCACAGTCATCGACCAGGGGCCTTGGTGGGACGGCAGGGTTCGCATAACACTGGTTGATTTGAACCTCCGACATGACCTTGATGGGCTCAGTCTCATCCGTCCGTTGCATCTCCTTGGCATCGCAGTCGCCGTCATCAGTGGCGTCGACGACAGTCTGCGTCTGGGATGCGCCATTGCTGCCGGCGCCCAAGGGTTGGTGAACAAAGCATGGCCGCTCGATCAACTGCATCGGGTTCTCGAGTGCCTCGCTCAGGGTGAACCCGCTATCCCTCCGACGGAGCGAAGCGCCATGCTCGATTCCGTTGACAAGGAACGCCGGCGGATCAAACCGCTTCGCTCCCAACTCGCCACTCTTACCAAGGCTGAGGCCAGCGTCCTCGCGGAACTCTGCAACGGACTATCCGTCGATGAAATCGCTGCGAGCCACGTCGTTTCGGTTGCAACAATCCGCTCCCAGGTGCACGCTATCTTGCTCAAACTCGGGCTGCACACCCAACGAGACGCGATCCGCCTAGCTCAGGCTGCCAGATGGCCCGTTGTCGGAGGAGACATCTTCGATGTCAGCGTAGGGCGATGACATTTACGGCGCCTCCACAACCGATCCATTGCGACTTGCCCCTTCAGAAGCAAGGCGCTTCGAGTCCGCCGGACTGATCCACGGAGCAGAGGGCTTCAGCCCTGAGGACTCCACATCCTCGGCATCAACGACGACTCCGACCCGGTAGCAGTAGACGTAGCGGTCGTCATGTACCATGAAAGCCGCTGAGCCTTCCTCCGCCTCCACGCGAAGGATGGGAACTTCTAGTACGCGTGACATCCGCTGCAGATCCTCGGCGCGCTCGACATAAACGACGTTCTCCCCTTCCGGGACAGAACCCTTCGTGGCGACGACGCGACTCGCTAACCTCTGCGCCACGGCTAGACGGGGATCCTGAACCCACTTCCTCCGCAAGCGTCGTCCAAGACGGGTACCTGTAATGCCGGCCGCCAGAGCCACCACCGCGCCCACCACAGCCAGGGGCAGGCCTGGGAGACGGAATCCACCAATCTTCACGTCGCCAGCAGACGGTACGGAGCGACTTACCGCGCCCGGCGAGTCGCTCAGCATGGGGGGTCCCGCCTGGCTCGCGCCCGAGCCACTCAACAGCGAAGGAATCGGCCTCGACGGGGAGGTAGCCCCGGCTGGCAATGATGCGGCAACGGGAATGAGCATCGTCGAAGCGCCGGTAAAGGCGAACGAAGCCTTCGCCGAGCTTCTTATCCGCTGCTCTGAGACGCTCCCGGTAACAGCCGAGGCAGCGACCACGTCGATAGAGTAGGACGAGGGGCCCGCCACGGTCGACAGGTTCGAGATCACTTGCGAGTAGCGGCTGAGCGATATAGGCAGACTGACCACTGCAGAGCCGTTTGATAAGGGTACCTTCGTTGGTCCGACGATGAACTCGTTCAAACCCTGATCCTCCACGACGACAGCAGCCGTTACTGTCCCGGCCACCGACGATGCGCTCGGCGAGGAGAAGTGGTATCGCAACACCATATTCAGGCTGCTAAGCGACGTAAGGTACAGCGGTTGACCTGTCGTCGCAGGAATCGATCCATAGACCCCGCCCGGCGACGGCTGTCCCGAGTACTCGAGGGAGAATTGCGCATCATATGGGACTCGGGAGGTGTGGCCCAAACGAAGGGCGCCTGGAAGAGCCACCCATACAGCACCAAGCGCTGTCACTGCGACGAGTGCGGCTAGCACCGTCATCACTGCGACTCGTCGCCACTCTCGAAGCGAATCGTCTAAATCATGCACAGGTCGTCCTCCTCCCCAATCGATGGTGGCGCCCCCGGCGGCGCGGCCACCAAGCGTACGCACTTGCAGCAAACACAAGTGCACCTCCAACAACGGGAAGTTGCGTAAAGCGTAGAAGCCGTCCAGTTGGACCGAGATCAAGCCACATCCGTCCAACTATCTCCGATTGTACCGGATATGAAGGATCGACGAAACCATTGTTGATGCCTTTGAAGGTGAATCGATTGTCGCTGACCGATATGATCTGATGAAGAATCGGTGCCTCAAGTTGCGTGGTCTTGTACGCTGCGATCTCGCCCGTATGGTAAGTGCCGGCACGACGCAGCACGACGAGATCACCAGTGACCAGCTTCGGCCACATGCTCGGACCGGAGACGACCACGTAGGTGTCAGAACCCCCTAGTGTCTGCGGCGCGAACAACCACCACGCGCCCACAAGCGCTAAGAGCACTAGCAGAAATCTCACTACCTTCATGCCTGGGAACCACATGGCACCACCCTCTTGGAAGACTACGACGACTTCACCCACAGGACGACAGGTGGTGTTGGATGCTTCTTGGAGCCATCCAACACCACCCAACCGACAACCGTGAAGGACGAGGGCTTCACGGGTTCAAGGTTCCTACTGGTTCACCTCGATGCCCAAATGGTCGAGCACTCCGATGTTGTTGGGTCCAGGACCGTTGACCGGCACTCCCGGATTAATCGCGCATGTAAACGACACCGTCGTCGCCCAGGGTGGCGAGCCAACCGGGTTCGCAGCTGATTGCGGCGATTGGCAGGCCATCCACGCCACCGGAGGGCCAGGCGGATCGAGCTTTACGAATCCCTGGGTTGCCGAAAGCTCTCCCTGTGAGGTGGTCGTGGCGTCAAAGCTCACCGATGTGACGCTCATAGGCGGCCCCGGTGGGGGGGGCGGATCAACCGTGTAGCTGATAGCAGATATGCTATAGCCGTCGATCGCACTGAGAGAGACACCTTGGCCGGACACTGGTTGAGTGTTTTGCGCCAAGAATGCCGCCCCACCGGTTGCGAGAAGCGTAGCAACGCCGAAGGGTAGCAGTAGCTTGTGAGTGATAAACATGGTTCCTCCTAGATATGTGGGTACATTACGGCTACTATCGACGCTGGAGATTGCTTCAATGTTGGGCCGTATTAGAACCATACGATCGTCGAGTTGCGCTTCCATCGACCGCTGTTGTTCATTTGCCACTCAGATCATCATCAGGTTTGTTGGATGAGAACCTCTCCGACTTACGAGATCTGCTTGCACATCTCGTAAGTCGGCGTGGCGCTCCTTAGATACCCAGGCGATGCATTGTCTGCTACACAGGCGGCGGCAGGTATCTCGCTTCGACGAATCGCCCGGCGGCGGTCTGAAGCACCCAGGCAGAAGCCTTCCGCCACTCCGGATCCGGGCCGAGGTCGAATCCGCTGAAGAAGGCGAAGTGCCACAGGATGAAAGGAATGTTGTCCCCGTGCGTGCAAACGAGGCAGTCCGTTCCTGCCAACGAGCGAACCAAATCCAGTGCGCGTCGCTCGTTCGCTTCCGCTAGGGACTCGCTGACGCAGACAGTCAAGTCCCGAGCCGCTGCCAGCGGGCCAACAGTGCTGACACACCGCAAGGCCGGACTGGAGATGACTGAGGTAAACGCGTACCCGTCCAGGTGTTCGATCAGCGCCGCAGCTTGTCGGCACCCCCTGTCATCCAACGGCCGCAGGCGGTCTTCGCCGTTCCAAGTCGATCGGTCTTCCGCGCTGGCGTGGCGAACGAGCAGCACACTCATCGGAGGGTCGAATCCCGGCCCAACCAGTCTGCGACACCCTTGGCTCGGACCGCGTCCCACTCAGACCTCCACTCGTGCCGGACGCGCTCTGCTCGCCTTCTCTCGTCCCCGATCAACTGGCCAGCGACCATCGCTTGACGACAGCTGGCGTCGGCCACCGACGAACGAAGCCATCTTTCAGCGACCGAAGCGTCCTGCAGCTCACCGAGTGTTTCCTGTAGCGGCATGATCGCTCGACCGAGGCGCTGCGCGCGATTCCCGACGACGAGTGCGGACATTTCCACGAGATAGCGGAACCGTTTCACGCGGATACGGACGTGGTGTAGTTCCCTATCAGCCGGCTGGTCCTCGAGCTTCTTCACCGCCTTGGACAGCTCCCGCCAACTTCGCGTAAGGATGGGGATGAGCAAGGGCGCCGCCTTCGCTCGGGGGTTTATCAAGGGCGGATCCTCGCTCAGCCTGGACAGCCGCTCTAAAAGCAAGTCGTGGGACTCCTGGCCTAAATGGTCCAGTAGCCGGTGGTGGGCCTCGTTTCGCTCCTTGCGAAGCCGCTCGACAAGCTCGTCCAGCTGAGCGCGGTCATCCAGCTCCAGGGTCTCCGCTGCACCCCTGAGACGGGCCGCCAGCACGTCGGCATCCCGGACAGGACCGAGCAGACGCCCAAGGGGGCGAAGTGATTCCACGGTTTGACGGTACGCCATTGCCTCGATGAACGGCTCGAGTGCGCCCACATTAGCCCGAAGCTGTCGGATTGCGATCCTCGCCTGGTGGACATCCTCTGGATCCCGGCCAAGGCGGACCCCTCCCTCATGGAGCAAGAAACGATGGAGGCCGACCTCGACCGTGGTAGCAGTCAGTTGAGCAATTGTGGCTTTCACCCGTGGGTTCCGTCGATCAGCTCAACCCCCATCAGTCCTTCGCAGTCCCAATGATACCCCCCTCCCGACGGCAACCAGCGCATCTCGCACTAGGCTGAGTTTTAGCGCTGTGTGTCATTTTTCTTATTATCACTTGTGTTGTATAGAAGTTTAGTATATTTTTAAATTATGTTAATGCGTATCCATCCTGAGGTGGTGGAGAAGATCGCCGAGACATCAGAGGACCGGGACCGCCTCCGGCGCGAGGCCGCAACGTTGCGAGCCGTTGCACATCCAGGTGTGGTACGGCTGGTGTCCGCAAGTGATGACCACCTCACGCTCGACCGGATCATCGGGAGCGCTCTCTCCGAATCCCGGGGCAAGGCCTGCGATGACGTCGCAGCATGGGGCGCGGCACTATGCACCACCGTTAGCGACCTGCACGACATCGGGTGCGCTCACACCGCAATTTCAGGCGATCACGTGATCTTGGATGGCGTTGGCCACCCAGTGCTTTGCGGATTCGGAAGCGCCCGGTGGGCAAGTGATCAGTCTGAATGGTCGAGGCTTGCGCTGGTTGACCGTAACGCAGTCGTCTCGATCCTCGCCGAGCACCTCGGTGACTTCGATTCGAAGGCACCAGGCGCGCTGCACCTGCCGCCCCGTCAGTTGAACCGTCTGCTGAAAAGCCGGCAGCGGTGGCGCCTCCGGCGAAGCGATACGGATCTCCGGTCTCTAGCGAGAACTCTGGCTGCACTGAGCGGCGCCACGGCAGAGCGGGTTTCGGGGCGATCGCGCTCAACGCCTTCGAAGACAAGACTTCGGATGGTACCCCCCAGCCGCCGAATCGAGGCTGTGGCAGCTGCTTTGGCAGTGGCTTCGGTGCTCGGCATTGGCCTACTCGCCACCAGTTCTGCTCGACGCGGACCCAATCGATCACGATCTTGGCAGACCGTCATCGTTGTCGGGCCGTCCGGCCCCGTTCGACTCGTCACCAGTTGGTCCGGGCCGGTGTCGGTGCTCGTTGGTCGCTGGAACTGCCACTACGCCACTCCGGCGGTTCTGCAAGCCGATACTGGCCAAGTGTGGGTTTTCTCTGGGTGGCCCCCACCTACTCAAAGCGAGGTAGGTCACCTCGTAGCGCGCGTGGCAGGAGCAGTCTCATTGTCACGCGTGCCACGCCCGCTTGGTTGTGACACTCTCATGGTCGACACGCGAAGTGGCAGTTCGGCTGTGGCCACGGCCGTGGCCACAGCGGCGGCAGGCGGGCGATGACGGGCTCATGACGCAGACCGCGAGGCGGACACAGACAACACCTGCGGCCAAGCCGGCGGGACGAACCGCCGCGACGCTTGGTGCCGTCGGTCTGGTTGTCACCCTTACCGGGTCGGCCGTCTACATCGTGGGGCGCAAAGTCCTTGCGCCGCCTGACCTTGCCGAGCCCGGCACGTGGGAGCGATGGTTCGTCAGCGTTGGACCGGTCGTGGCGGTATTCACCGTCGGCCGGGTCCTGCTTCTCGCAGTATCAGCGCTTTGGGTATTCACGGCGGTATCGCTGGCCTGCGCGAGTCTCGGCGGGCCCGGCGGGCGTGTGGCTCTACTCATGGTCGGACTTCTGCGCCGGCTCCACTTGCCCGGGAGCGCGAGGATGCTTGCGCTGACAGTCGGTTTGTCTGTCTCAGCAGTAACGCTCGGCGCGTGCGGAGCTGCCGGATCGCCTTCTTCGGCCAGCCATCCAGCACCAGTCCTCGTCAACCCCGCAACCGGCCCGATATCAACGGTGCTCAGCCCTGCATCCACGGCTGCTGCCGCATCTCCGCGAGCGGCACCGATGCGAGGATCGGCGACCGCTCCGGCGCCACGTCCGACAGACCAACCGAAGCCGGTGGCGTCTGCAGAAGCCTCGACTCCGACCGCCATGACCGGCGCCCTTTGGATCGTCCGCCCAGGTGACGACCTTTGGTCGATCGCAGCGCGGACAATTCAACTTCGCCTCGGTAGGCCGCCGGAGAGAGGTGAGATCGCCGCCTACTGGCTTGAAGTGATCTCCGCTAACCACAACCGCCTCCCTCGCCCCGACGACCCCAGCCTCCTCTATCCCGGCGATCTGATCGAGCTGCCTGCGAGCTGAGGTTGGCTCCCGTCGCCATCGACGAGGCGAAGTGCGACTTCGTTGGCGAGGAGCCTCCCTTGCGGTGTCAACGACACTCGTCCGATTCCGCTCCGCTCGAGGAGCGATGCCAGTACAGGATCGTCCGCCCAACCAGGCAAATGGACTTCGGCCACGCCCGGCGCCGTGCGAACTGCGAGCACGAGGGCTTCCATTCGCCGCTGTGCCCGGTCGAGATGTTCGCCAGCTGCTTCCCCGTCGCCGCCTGCGCCGACGAGGTTCACGTAGCGCTCCGGTGTCCTCACGTTCCACCAGCGCCGCGCGGTTCCTGACTCGGCGTTCACGCTGTGTGAGTGAGCCGAACATCCGATACCCAGGTACTCCCCCTGCTCCCAGTAAAGCTGGTTGTGCCGACAGGCCGCTCCCGGCTTCGCCCAATTGGATATCTCGTACCATTGCAGTCCCGCATCCCGCAAGCAACGGTCGGCGAGGAGATATTTGTCAGCCTGATCGTCAGGATCAGGGTGACGGCTTGCGTCTCGGGCCAATGGGGTTGCCGGCTCGACGGTCAAAGAGTAGGCGCTCACATGAACCGGCTCCGGCTCCAACGCCAGCACAGCATCTACTGTCGTCGCCCAGTCCGACACCGACTCGCCGGCAGCGCCGATGATCAAGTCAACGTTGATAGCGTCGGCGAACCCCGCTTCCCCCGCCGCCGAGATTGCCCTGCGCACCGAGTCGGGCCCGTGCCGCCGACCGAGGGAGGCGAGCACCTGAGGCTGCATCGACTGCACGCCGAACGACAAGCGTGTCACTCCCGCCCGCCTGTAGGAGGAAAGCTTTGCGAGATCAACGCTTTCGGGGTTGCATTCCACCGTCACTTCAGCATGAGTGGTACGCGGGATCGAAGCAAGGATCGACTCGAGCAGCCCTGCATCGAGGAGCGACGGGGTGCCTCCGCCGAAGAATACGGAGCTGGCGGGACGACCACCGTCGAGCAGCCGAGTAGCCGCAGTCCTACAGGCCTCGGTGTAGGCGCTCATGAGGTGGCTTTTGTCGGTCCACGTCGCAAAAGCGCAGTAATCGCAACGTGAGGCACAAAAAGGTATGTGCACGTAAACTCCGAACGGCGCCGGGGCGCAAGGATTCGGATCTGCGACCACGGCCGAGGCTCCGCTAGTCCACTAACCGAAAGCTGACGAGTCCCGCGCGCAACGACCCGAGAAGGACACCGGCCGCAACCGCCGCTGTCTCGGTGCGCAGGACGGCTTCGCCGAGGCCGACCTGCGACGGCACTTCTGCCAACTCCTGCGGGCTCCACCCTCCCTCAGGGCCGACGAGGACGGTGTGGACACCCCGACGAATGCCGGGCGCGCCAGGCTGCGCCAACGCCACTCCGCCCTCCCCGGCACCGACGAGTAATCCTTGCCACCCGTCGAGTACGTCGACTTTCGGAAGCCAGCGCTGACGGCTCTGCATCACAGCCGAACGCGCGACCCTACGGAGCCGCTCCGCGTGGAGAGCAGAACGGTCCGCCTGCCAACGCACCACCGTCCGATGGGTCGGAAACAGCACGACCCGGTCGACTCCGAGCTCAGTCAGCTTCTGGACAGCCCACTCGGGCCGGTCCCCTTTCACCGGGGCGAAACCGACGGTCAGAGTAGGGGTTCTGGGCGCTTCATGCGCGACCGGCCCGTCGGGACCAAGGACGCCGCTTCCTTGGTACACGCAGGGCAGGTAGCCGCCCTGACCGTCAGTGACCCCCACTTGCTCGCCGGGGTGAAGCCGTAAGACCTTGTCGAGATGATGGACGTCCGCTGCGTCAAGCTTTGGATCGTCAAGATCGGCGACGATCACATGCGCACTCGGCCTCGCCAAGCGGGAGGCTACTTGAACGCTCCCCGAAGCTTAGACATCAAACCGCCTTCGGGCGCTGCCACATCCTCGCCTCGCAACTCGGCAAACCGCCGAATCAGTTCCTCCTGCTCCTTCGACAAGTCATCCGGCGTGTCGACCACCAAGATCACCACCAGGTCACCGCGGCCACGGCCACCAAGATTGGGGACACCCCGGCCCCGCAGGCGAATCTCCTTGCCTCCCTGGGACCCTGCGGGTATCTCCAGCTCTTCGGTGCCGTCGAGAGTCTCGAAAGAGACGGTGGCCCCGAGCGCAGCCTGAGTCATGGCAACGTGAAGCGCAGCGTGGAGCTGCGGCCCCTGGCGCATGAACGTCGGATGCGGCTTCACTCTCAGATGCACGTAAAGGTCGCCGGGTGGGCCTCCCCTCAACCCACCTGCGCCTCTTCCTGGGAGCCGCAGTGTCGCACCATCGTCGACTCCCGCGGGAACGTCGACAACGAAGCTGTGCTCCTCTCTGCGGCGACCCTCCCCCCGACAATCAGGGCACGGGGAAGTGATCTCCTCGCCGGTGCCCCCGCAGCGCGTACACGGCGACGCCGTGACCATCTGGCCGAGGATCGACTGGCGGACCTTGCGAACCTCTCCCGCACCTTGACACGCGCTGCAGCGGATCGGTGTCGTGCCGGGGCGAGCGCCGGTACCGGAACACGTGGCACACGTCTGGGGGAGCCTCACGGTGATCTCGTGCTGCACCCCGAAGACCGCTCCAGCGAACTCGATCGTGACCGTAGCTTCCGCGTCCTCGCCTTTGCGCGGACCGCTGCGGGAGCGCTGGCCGCCGCCGGGGCCACCGCCAGCACCAAAAAATGCATCGAAGAGATCGCCGAAACCCCCTCCGAAACCGCCGAAAGGATCAGCGGCGGAGCCGCCCGCTCCACGCTGGCTGGACCCGAACATGTCGTACTGCCTGCGCCGCTCTGGATCCCGCAGCGTCTCATACGCGAGGTTCACTACTTTGAAGCGTTCCTCAGTGGAAGGATCATCGCGGTTCGCGTCCGGGTGCAACTCGCGCGCGAGCCGCAGGTATGCCTTTTTGATTTCGTCTTCGGAGGCGTTCCGTGAGACGCCGAGAATCTCGTAGAAGTCGTCGGGTGCAACCGCCGGCAAGAGTCTTTTACCTTTCCTCGGAGCCTTTGCTCAATGCCTGGCTTAACCGTTTGCTCACCACGCCAACAGCGGCGAGCGTCTGTTCGTAGTGCATTCTGGTCGGGCCAAGTATCCCCACTGTACCGGCCCTTTCGCCTTCAATGCGATACGGCGCTACGACTATCGAGCAGTCCGCTAGCGGGACGACGCCGTGCTCAGCGCCGATTGCTACCGTAAGGCCGCTGTCGAGCACATCTTTTATGAGGCTCACGAGCACGTACTGCTGCTCCAAGGTGTCGAGAACGCGACGGATAGTGCCGACGGCGTCGAACGCGGCGGCAACATGCGATGCACCACCGACGAACACCTGCGGCATGTGCGAAGTCGCGCCGTCGTCGCCATAAAGCGCTCTCAACGCAGCTTCGGCTGTCCGATGCACCTTCGCAGGGTCCGCCCCGGCGGAGATGTGTTCCCCGCCAGCAGAGGTGTGCTCCGCCCCCACGGAGGCGTTCTCTCCGCCAGTGGACTGGCCTCCTCCGGACCCGCCGCTCAAGTCCACGGGCGCCCCGAAGGCGGTGCCTACCAAAAGGGATGAGAGCCGCTCAGATACTGCCGACGCTATCGACTCGTCGCAGCCGTCCGCCACCTCCAAAGTCCGCTTCTCGACCACCCCGCTCGCGAGAACGACGACCAAGAGGGCGACGGTCGAACTGAGCGAGACAAGCTGCACCGAGCGGACACGCGCCGGGTCCTCGGCGTCGCGCACGACGACCGCTGCGTAATCCGTGATCCCTGCCAGGAAACGGCTGGTGTCGGCGAGCATTCTCTCGAGTTCACCGTGAGCTTGGGCGAAGAAGGTTCGGATCTGCTGGGCGTGAAGTTCGTCTAGATTCCCGGCGGGCGCGATGTGGTCGACGAAGAATCGGTAACCTTTGTCCGTAGGGACCCGGCCTGCGCTCGTGTGTGGCTGGACGAGGTACCCGTCACGCTCCAAGCTGCCCATCTCGTTGCGGATGGTCGCCGCCGAGATGCCCATACCGTGGGCGCGCGTCACCGAGGCGGAGCCGACCGGCTGCGCCGTCTGGATGTACTCCTCGACTACAGCTCTGAGGATCGCTGCTTTTCGTTCGTCCAACACGTTGGCTTAAAACGATACCGACTGGCGGCGCCAAGCGGGGTCATACCAGCGACGCTCTACTCCTCCAAGCGGAGGGCCTTGATGAACGCCTCCTGTGGGACCTCGACACGCCCGATATTTTTCATTCGTTTCTTCCCCTCCTTCTGCTTCTCGAGGAGCTTGCGCTTTCGGGTTATGTCTCCCCCGTAGCATTTGGCGAGGACGTCCTTGCGTTTGGCCTTGACCGTCTCACGGGCCACTACACGGCCCCCGATCGCGGCCTGGATCGGCACGTCGAACATCTGCCGGGGAATCAGTTCGCGCAGCCGCTCGGTCATTTTTCGCCCGTACACCGTTGCTGCCGAGCGGTGCACGATAGCTGAGAACGCGTCTACCGGAACGCTGTTGAGCAGCACGTCGATCCTCACCAGATCCGCGTCGGCGAACCCCGCCGCCTCGTAGTCGAGGCTCGCGTAACCCTTCGTGCGGCTCTTCATCGCGTCGAAGAAGTCCATCACCACCTCCGCCAACGGGATCCGGTAGATCAGCTCCAGGCGCTCGGGAGAGATGTACTCCATCCGGATCATGTCGCCTCGCCGGCTCTGGCAGAGGTCCATCAAGGTCCCCGTGTACTCGCTAGGGGTCAGGATCGTCGCCTGCAGGTACGGCTCCTCGATCGAGGCGAGCTTCTGCGGTTCCGGCATGTCCGAGGGGCTGTGAACCTCAACTGTCGCGCCGTCGGTAAGGTGAGCCAGGTACTCGACGCTGGGCGCCGTAGCAATCAACGACAGGTCGAACTCCCGTTCGAGGCGCTCGCGAACTATCTCCATGTGCAGCAAGCCGAGGAAGCCGCAGCGAAACCCGAACCCCAAAGCTCCCGACGTCTCGGGCTCGTAGGTGACCGACGCGTCGTTGAGCCGGAGCTTCTCCAACGCCTCGCGCAAGGAGGAGAACTCGTCCCCGTCGATGGGATAGAGCCCGCAGAAGACCATCGGCTTGGGGTCCCTATACCCCTCCAGCGCTTCCCTCGCCGGCGCCGCTGCCGACGTCACAGTCTCACCGCTTCGGGCCTCCCCCACATCCTTGATCCCTGCGATCAGATAGCCGACCTCTCCGGGACCGAGCTCCGAGACCGGAACGTTGGTCGGTGTCCGCACACCTATCTCCTCGACGTCGTGGCTACGACCTGCCTGCATGAACCGCAGGCGTGCGCCAGAAGCCAACGTCCCGTTGACGATCCGAACTGCGCTCACCACGCCCCGGTACTGGTCGTAGTAGGAGTCGAAGATCAAGCCCTGCAGGGGCAGAGAAGGATCGCCTTTCGGAGCGGGGATCCTCTCGCAGATCGCGTCGAGCAGGTCCGCGACACCTTCACCCGTCTTGGCAGATATCCGCAGAATCTGCGAGGCCGGAACGCCGAGCACCTTCTCGATCTCGGCTGCATAGCGGTCGGGGTCCGCGGCTGGAAGGTCGATCTTGTTGAGCGCAGCAACGATCTCCAGGTCGTTCTCTATCGCCTGATAGGCGTTGGCCAGGGTCTGCGCTTCGATCCCCTGCGCCGCGTCGACCAGGAGCACCACGCCTTCGCAAGCCGCCAAGCTCCGACTTACCTCGTAGCCGAAGTCGACGTGGCCGGGGGTGTCGATCAGGTGGATCGTGTGGCCCTTCCAGGTAACGCGAACGTTCTGCGCCTTGATCGTGATGCCCCGCTCGCGCTCGATGTCCATCGAGTCGAGATACTGCTCCCTCATGTCTCGGGCGTCGACGGCTCCGGTCAGTTCGAGTATGCGGTCCGACAAGGTGGACTTGCCATGGTCGACGTGAGCGACGACGCTCAGGTTCCTGATCTTGGCGAGATTCACTAGTTGACCATTCTCGAAAGACGATGAAGGGGACGGGGAAAAAAAGGGGGGCGAGGTTCTAGTAGCGGCGCAGCGGAGGACATAGGGTTAGCGCATCCACGACAACTACCAGCCCGCACTCACGATATCTGCTACCTACGGCGCAGCCGGCAGCGTCATCGCGCCCAGGCTCGCCCAACTGCTCGGCCTGCCCTTCATAGACCGACTGCTCAGCCCGGACGTCATACCAGAGCAGCCCGGGGGGGCACGCTCTCAGGAGCACTTGGCGGGAGGCGAGGAGGAGACCACCCCCGCCGGGCGGTTTCTCAGCTACTTCGCGCGGGTTGCAACAGTTGGCAGCGTAATTCCCCCCGATCCGCTGGTTGACGACGACGAATCCATCAGGGCCCGCGCCGAGGAGCCGTTGCTGGCGATCGCCGAGGGGGCTCCCGCTCTAATCCTCGGGCGCGCCGCCGCCGTGGTTCTAGCCAAGCGGCCTCGGGCGTATCACGTGCGACTCAGCGGACCCGTCGAGGCAAGGATAGGCTTCGCCCTTCAACTCGAAGGCCTCGACAGGGCCACCGCCCAGCGATACCAGGAACAGGCCGACCGCGCCCGAACCTCGTACGTGAAGCGGCTCTATCGCGTCGATCCAGCGAGTCCGTCGCTCTACCACATGTTCCTCGACACGACAGTCCTTGGAGTCGACGGCTCGATCGAGGTACTCGCGAGCGCGGCTCGCATCTTCTTCAAGTCTTTCGACTCGGCGGCTGCGGGCAGCTGAAACTCGGGGTGTTCACGGACCGACCGGCCAAGTGGGTTCTCGACAACTTGGACAACCTGAAGGCGCTCGCCGTCCTGCCGCTCAGCTTGCTGTACAAGCTCACCGACCAGCAACAAGTCATCGACGCCGACACGGCCCGATGGGCGGAGATCCTCTGGTTGAAGCAAGACGACCGGGAGCGTCTCCTGGTTCGCCTGCTCTACGCCTTCCCGGAGTTCAGATGTGTCTTCTACCACCGGATCGCGGCTGGCAACACCACCGGCGCGCTCGGTGGGAGGCTCGCTCGCCACATTTGGCGTGGTATCGCAGGGCTAGACCTCGGAACTACCCCGATCGGTCCTGGGCTGTTCATCTCGCACGGCCAGTCAACGATCCTGTCGGCCGAGAGCATCGGAGCGAACTTGCAGGTTCACCAAGGGGTGACCGTCGGCTGGGACTACCGCTCGGAGCGTCGACCGATGATCGGCGATGACGTGTTCATAGGCGCCGGGGCGAAGATCCTCGGCGCCGTGACGGTCGGCAACGGTGCGAGAATTGGGGCGAACGCTGTCGTGCTCCACGATGTACCCGCTGGCGCGACCGCCCTCGGGGTGCCGGCGCACGTGCGCCATCACGGCTCCGCGCCGGGCTGATAGAATCTTCGTTCGTACGGCATAGCTGGTTTGCCGATTCCTATATCGAGGTGGACTGAACGAAGTGGCCAACATCAAGAGCCAGATCAAGCGCAATCGCACTAACGAGGCCGCGCGCCTGCGCAACAAGGCCGCCCGTTCAGAGGTCAAGACCCGTATCAAGACTGCAGTTGCGTCCGCCACGACAGGAGCGGAGAGCGCGACGGAGGATCTGCGGCTGGCAGTGAAGCGGCTCGATAAGGCCGCCGCCCGGGGAATCATCCACAAGAATCAGGCGTCCAACCGCAAAGCGCGGTTGATCCGACGGATCAACTCCCTCACCGCCTCCGACTCGTAGAGTCAGCGTCGAGCGTTCGGCCGAGCGCCAGCCGCTCGGCTTCGCGCCAGGCGGCAGAGGCGAGCTACCAGGACTTCCAGTACTGCGACCTCAGGCAACGCGCTCGCTCCTTTGATACCAACCTCCGCGTCGAAGACCAGCCCTATTGCTTCGGCGATGTTCGCCGATCCCCACTGCGACGCAGCGCGGAGAGCCTTCTTGGCGGGAAACGTGCTTCGACCTGGAGCGATCCCTATTGCTTTTGCGGCGTCCGCCTCGGTGGAGATCGACGGGCCGTCCACCCGCATCAGTCCCGCGACGTGGCGATGGAGCGTGGACAACACCACGAGCGGATGCCGGCCGCCGGCGTCGAGCATGCGATGGAGGAGCTCCAGCGCCGACTTTGCGTCCCCTGCATCGATTGCGTCGGTCAGCGCCCAAGGTGTGACCGACCCAGGCTGTCCGAGGTAGACCTCCACCTCGTCGGCGCCGAGCTTCGCTCCGGACCCGTAGGCCGCCTCAAGGAGTGCAAGCAGCGGCACGATGTCGCTGACGTCCTCTCCCAGGTGGCGGCGAAGGAGATCCTGTGCTTCGTGGTCGAAACGCAACGAAGCATGGTGTAGTCGAGAGGTCAACCAGTCCGCCGATTGGCGCGAGTCCACTGAAGTCGAGATAACGCTGCCTTTTTCCTTCGCGGCAGCTGCAAGTTTCGAAGCGACCTGGCCCCCACCGCCGGCAAGCAGCAGCGATGTCGTGGGGAGCGGATTGTCGAGGTAGGCGACGAGCGGTGCAACTTCGTCGGCGGTGTAGCGACCGACGGACCGCACGACTATGACCCGTCGAGCGACCAAAAAAGGGGGCGTCGAGCAAGCGTCCGCCACCACCGCAAGATCGACCTCGTCGCCCTCGAAATCCTCCAGAGTCAAGGAGCGGTCCTCGCCACCGAGCAGTTGGGCGATCACAGTTTCGACAGCTTCGCCGACAAGCGTCGGGTCGTTCCCGTCGACCAGGACAACCGGCGAAGTGGAGCGGTCCGGCGTCGAACTCACGACGCTTGGAGGATCAGAGCGACGGTGTCGGCGACGCGTCGTGCGGAGCGCACGTCGTGAGCACGGATGATACGACAGCCGAGACAGACGCCGACGCTGTGGGCTGCGATTGTCGCCTCTCGGCGCTGGGTCACTTCAAGGTCGAAGCGGACACCCAGGAAGGTCTTGTTGGAAGCGGAAAGTAGCAGCGGCCAACCGAGCGACGCGAGCCGATCGGAGGCTCTTAGAAGCTCCGCCGACTGCGACGCTGTCTTTCCGAGGTCGAGTCCGGCGTCGACGATGATCCGCGAGTCGTCGATTCCGGCGTCGTGCGCCCACGCGGCCCGTTCTCGCAGGTAGCCGCTGACGTCATCGACGACGTCCGCGTAGACGGGCTCCGGGTCTGCTATCCGGGGACCGAGCCGTATGTGGGTGGCCACGACGGTCGCCCCCGCTTCGGCCGCTTCGCTGAGATACTTCGGGTCCGCGAAGCCGCTGATGTCGTTGCCGACAGTAGCGCCCGCGCGGTAAGCCTCGCGGGCAACGGAGGCCCTCCACGTGTCTACAGAGATCGGGAGGTCGAACCTTGCAGCCAAGCCTTCGATGGCGGGGACCACGCGGTCCATCTCCTCGGCCTCCGTGACATCAGCGCCAGGTCCCGCCTTGACCCCCCCTACGTCGAGCAGGTCGGCACCTTCCGCAACCAGCTTGTCTGCGAGCGAGTAGAAGGCGTCCAGGTCCCAGTAGCGACCCCGGTCGTAGAAGGAGTCCGGGGTGCGATTGAGGATGCCCATCACGAGCGCACGACTCGACAGGTCGTAGACGTTGGACCCGAGGCTCAGCTTCATCGCGAGCGACGCTACACGCCGTCACCGTGCGAGGAGGCCTCCTCAGAAAAGTCGGGCGGTCAAGGCCTTACGGTACGTTGCGGTACGCGGGTCCTCGGGGCCGAGGATCTCCAACAGGTCGACGAACTCCTGTCGGGCAGCGTCGTCCGTTCGAACGCGGCCTAGGAGGTCGTCCAGCTTCGCTTCGACTCCCACCCCGGACGATCCTCTCGCCTCACCGGCCTCCTCGCCGAGGCGTGCCTCGGCGGCGATTCGCCGTGAGTCTGCGGACTCGGGAAGCTTGGCGAGAAGGCGTAGAGCCTCCTCTCGTCGCGTCGGGTCCGAGCGGTCCGCTGCGAGCAGGGCGGAAAGGGCAAGGACTGCTCGCTCGTTCGCGGGCTCCAGGTCGAGAGCTTTTCGAAGGGATGCCTCGTCACCGCTCTCGATCAGAAGATCCGTTTCGCTCGGAGCGACCTGCAGACCTGCGATCCAGGAGCGAACCGCCGGTTCGGGCAGCGCCCCACTGAAGCTGTCGAGCACTTTGCGATCTTTGATTGCGTACACCGCTGGAATGGATTGAACCTGGAATGCGCTCGCCGTCCGTGGGTTCGCGTCCACGTCAATTTTGACTAGCTCGACTCCCTCCGTTTCGGCGACGACCTTCTCCAAGATGGGGCCGAGCACCCGGCAAGGCCCGCACCACGAGGCCCAAAGGTCCACGACGACTGTTGCGGTCGTCGACCGGGTTAGAACATCCGCTTCGAATGTTGCGTCTGTGACATCGGTAACTGCTGCCATTTTCTCTTCCTTGCCGGCCGCCCTTCGGCGGCACCCTCGAACTGCCTTCGCACCTACTTCGCACGCACCATGCGCGCACCATGCGCGCACCATGCACGCACCATGCGCGCACCATGCCGACGAGTCGCGCCGGGATGCACGCGCGCCTCGTCTCGCAATAGCTTTGGTTACATGAACTCCGCTCAGAGTACCGAAACGCCGCGCGGAATCGACGCCGAGCGGGTCAACGCCTGGTTTGGGAACAACGTCGCGGACGCAAAGACCCCTCTATCGTTCGCACTGGTGGCCGGGGGCCGCTCCAACCTGACGTTTGTCGGAACCGACGTCGCTGGAGCTCGCTTCGTGCTGCGCCGACCTCCGACCGGGCACCTGCTGCCCAAAGCCCACGACATGAGCCGCGAGTACCGGATCATCTCGGCGCTCGATCCGGCCGGGATCCCCGTGCCGCCGGCGATAGGACTCTGCGAGGACGACGAGGTTACAGGCGCGCCTTTCTACGTCATGGGCTTCGTGGACGGTGTCATCGCCCGCGACGAGAGAGACGTTGCGGCCTACCTCGACGAGGAAGCTCGGCGACGTGTGAGCTTCGCTCTCGTTGACACCCTCGCAGACATCCACAACGTGTCGCCCGACGACGTTGGACTCGGCGACCTGGGCCGCCGGGACGGCTACATTGCCCGTCAGCTGCACCGCTGGTACACCAATTATCAAGCGGCGAACCAGGCCCGCGACGGCGCGGCGCTCCAGACGATGACCGAACTCCATGAACGTTTGTCGAAGTCGATCCCTGATCAGGGTCGCTCGACGATCGTCCACGGCGACTACCGGCTGGACAACTGTGTCGTATCCCCCGATGGCAGTGAGGTGCTCGCCGTGCTCGACTGGGAGCTCTGCACGCTGGGCGACCCGCTTGCCGATCTCGGGCAGCTTCTCGCTTACTGGACGGAACTTGGCGAGCGATCCGCTCTCGGCCATGCGTCGACTGCGATGCCGGGCTTCGCTCGCCGGCACGAACTGGTAGAACGCTACGCCGAGCGGACAGGGGCAGATCTCAGCTCCCTCGGATTCTATGTTGCCTTTGCTTACTGGAAGCTGGCGTGCATCCTGGAGGGCGTATACGCCCGCTACGTCGGGGGCGCCATGGGCGACGACGGCTTCGACTCCAGCAACTACCCCGACACAATTGCGTGGCTGGCGGCCCGTTCGGAGCTTGCAGCGGCCGAAGCAGGCCTCTAGCACCACGCGCCGGCCCGGGCAGGCGGCGTAGGGCGCCGCGTTGCGGTGGGTTTGAGAGCACGGCCGCCCGCCCAGCCGCCTTCAGCTCCGCACGTTTCCCGGCGGGGCCCCTCAAGTTCCCCGGCGGGGCCCCTCAAGAGGCCCACGGTCACGCGAACACTACAGCTTGCGCCAAAATGGACCTCTATGAGTGATACTCGACCTCCATTGGCCTCGATCCACGCATGGCCGTCCGTCGAGCGTCCCGTAATGGTTATGTGCCTCGACGGGTGGATAGACGCAGGATCGGCGGCGGCTGGTGCGCTCGGCGTTCTCAGCGAGTCGACCCCGAATACTCTCGTGGCAACGTTCAATTCGGATGAGCTCATCGATTTCAGAGCGCGCCGCCCGACCCTGCGAATTGTCAACGGGGTCAACGAGCAGCTCCGCTGGCCGGAGATCACGATCCACGCCGCGACGAACCGCACCGGACGAACCGTTCTCACACTGTCGGGTCCGGAGCCCGACATGCAGTGGAGACGGTTCACAGCTGAAGTTGTCTCGCTCGCCAGCCGCCTCGAAGTCGAGTTGGTCGTGGGTCTGGGAGCGTTCCCTGCGCCCGTGCCCCATACACGCCCTGTGCGCCTGGTCGGCACCTCGCCGGAGGCGGACTTGGCCGCCCGGGTGGGCTTCCTTCCCGCCACGATCGAGGTCCCCTCCGGTATCCAGGGAGCTCTCGAAGTAGCCTTCGGTCAGGCTTCGATACCATCCGTCGGGTTGTGGGCGAGGGTTCCGCACTACGTGGCGGCGATGCCTTACCCGGCCGCTTCAGCGGCACTTCTCGAAGGACTGGGGCGTATCGCCGAGATAGAAGTCGATCCGAAAGCGCTTTATGCCGCTGCGGGCGTCACGGCCCAACAGATAGCGCAGCTTCTTGCGGGAAGCGACGAGCACACTGCATTGGTGCGCCAACTGGAGGAGCAAGCAGATAGCGAGCTTCAACCCGAGACGGCAGACTTCGGGGATCTTCCGACCGGCGACGAGCTGGCGGCGGAGCTTGAGCGCTTCCTGCGCGGGGAGACATGACGTCACGTCTGATCTCAACTCGTCTCAACTCGATGCGAGTGCCCTCCTTTCGGCGCAGACGGACAGCACGGCCGCGCAGATCAGTTCCGGGGTAGAACGAGACGTGAAATCGAGGGGGTACCAACCTGCCGCCGACATTCGCGCCCGCCGATCACTGTCGTAGTCGAACCTGCTGCGAGAGCCGTGGTACTCGTAGCCGTTCCAGTCGACCGCAACCTTGAGTTCCACGATCGCACGATCCGGCCTATAGGTCCGGCCAGCACATCGGATCCTGTACTGGCGCTGCGCGGCAGGCAGTTCTAGCTGCTCCCACATCTTGTCCATTCGAAGCTCCCAGTCGTTCGCGCCCGGGTCGTAAGCCAGATCCCGATCGCCCATGGCCCTGCGTAGCGACGTAATCCCAGGTCGACCCGAACCGGTCCTCCCTGCGGCGTAAGTCACTTGCAGACGGTGCACCGTCGTAAGTTTGCGCCGCAGAGCCACATCAATCATCTTCCCGATCTCGATCGGGCCGACCCTGGAACCCATGTCAAGGATCGTCCGCTCGACGGTGGTGACCGGGATCCCCATGTGCCGCGTGGACTCCGGCGCCGTCAGAGTTCCCCGATGCACGACGACCCCGGGCTGACGGTTACGGACCAAGGATGTCACCTCGATGCAATCAGGCATGCGAGGGCCGTCATCGAGTTCCCACAAGCGGACTGCGCTCGCGTGCGACAAGACAGTCTGACCGCCCGCTGCGAGCACGACCGCTAACACCGATCCATGCCAGCTCAGCGGTACCCCGCATAGCCGGTAAACGCCCCGTCTCGCCCTCAACAACTGGCCCCTCGACCGTAGCTGGTCTATCGCGGCCCGGCCGATATGGAGTGCGTGCATCTGCTCCACGGTCACCAAGCCGTGCTGCTTTCGGGCCAACTGATCAAGTGATGCCATACCGTGCATCGCCCAAGCGTGTCAGCCCAGTGTGACTTCGTGTTATCTCAGAAACGATTGATACTTTATACACGCTATAGATGTATAAAGTATCAATCGTTTTTAGCGAACCTCTGCAGCGCCACCCAAGCCGCCCCCGAAACTACCGAAACTACCGAAACTACCGAAACCACCACCTGGCCTGGGCCAGCCGCACCACCCACAGCCGACCTGCACCACCCACAGCCGACCTGCACCGTCCCCAACCGCACTGGACAGGGGGCTCGAACCCTGGAACGCCGTCTCAAACCACGATGTTGACCAGCTTCGG